>NZ_OY781460.1:324166-648333 GCF_963676855.1 uncultured Anaeromusa sp. | reverse complement strand
CTCTTGCGGCGCGTCAGTTCCCTGGCTTTTCTAGCTGCCATACGCGCCCGGGAAGCCATAACGGCTTTTTCAATAATTTTTTTGGTAATCGCCGGATTTTCCTGTAAGAATTCGCCCAGTTTTTCGGAAACCACGCTATCGACAATGCCACGAACTTCACTGTTGCCAAGCTTTGTCTTGGTTTGTCCTTCAAATTGCGGTTCTTGAATTTTAATACTGATAACCGCCGTCAATCCTTCACGGATATCTTCGCCACTGAGATTTTCGTCAGCTTCCTTCAGCTGATTCAATTTCCGGGCGTAGTCATTAATAGAACGCGTCAAAGCCTGCTTGAAGCCGCTCAGATGAGTACCGCCTTCTTGGGTATTGATATTATTGACAAAAGTAATGACATTTTCTACATAACTGTCATTGTATTGCATAGCAATTTCCACCAAGGTGGTTTCTTTGCCGCCATTAATGGATATTGGCTCTGCATGCAGTACATCCTTGGATTTATTAAGATATTGTACAAAGGAGCAAATGCCGCCTTCATAGTGAAAATCTTCCGTTTTGCCGTCTTCCCGCTCGTCCTGCAGCACCACATGAATGCCGCGATTTAAGAAAGCCAGCTCCCGTAAGCGATGTTTAAGCGTATCGTAACTGAAAACCAGTTCTTCAAAAATCTCTTCATCAGGCCAAAAGGTAACCTTAGTTCCTGTTGTATCGGTTTCGCCGATTACATGAAGTTTTTCTACGGTCACACCGCGTTCAAAAACGATACGATAAATTTTTCCGTCCCGCTTTACTTCCACTTCCAAGCGCTTGGACAGAGCATTCACTACAGATACGCCTACACCATGCAAACCGCCAGAAACTTTATAGCCTTCGCCGCCAAATTTACCACCGGCATGAAGTACCGTAAGCACCACTTCCACGGCTGGCATACCGGAATCATGCATATCTACAGGAATGCCACGTCCATTGTCCTTGACGCAGATGCTGTTGTCCGGGCAAATTGCGACATGAATCTTATCGCAATAACCAGCCAAAGCCTCATCAATACTGTTATCCACCACTTCATAGACCAAATGATGCAGCCCTCTGACAGAAGTACTGCCAATATACATTCCAGGCCGTTTACGTACCGCTTCCAGACCTTCGAGAATCTGGATCTGTTCGGCTCCATAACTGCCATTGACCATTGTTTCCTCATTCATACTCATACCTGTCCCCCAGTACTATGTTCGTCGTGAATATCCTCATAGATAAAAAGCGCCCGTTTCTTCAAAGTAACAGAAGAAATGGCCGAAAAATACAACTGATTATCGGTAACAACCACACTTTTGGGATGTCCCTCGGAAATATCAATAATTTTTTGATTTTCCCGAGCATGATTGATAAATTTACGATTAATAACAAATTTATTTGTCTTATAATCCGTAATGGCGATGACGGAATCCAGTGGAATGACTACATCAGACCCTAGATGAAGAAACATACTTTTTCCTCCTGAATTTTTCTACTGTCCTCATTTTCAACTCTTCCGTCAGCGCTTCCGGCTGCAACCCCGTTGTCAGCATAACCAGCGTAGACAAACGTAAATCGTCTAGCCGCTGCTCCTGTAAATCCCGGAGTAAGCCAGATAAAATATCGGCTTTAACCGAAGTATATTCGTAGGAAGTACAATTTATATACTGGCGCAGCTGTCCATATAAAAGCCAAGGAGCGCCTGTAAGCAATTCTCTAATGCGCTGTCGCTTATCACGCCTGGCTTCAAAAGCGCAGATGGCACATTCTTTTTCTCCCGAAGGCCGTAAACGCCCGCAGAAAGCGCAGGCTTGCCAACCATGTTCTTCTTTCCAGCGACGAGACAAACGAATCTTCTTTAACAGCTTCAAACTAGCGCCACGCACGTCTTCATCATTGGCCTCAGCTGCTAACTTTCTTATTTGGCCCGCTTCTTCTTCGTTCCAGCAAGCCTGATACCAATATCTTCTTGGAGGGGCTTCCTCCATCTCAACTGTATTGTTATTCGTCTCCGAATGTAAAATTCCTGCTTGGAAACGCAGATCACTAATTAGCTTATCACCGGTATATTGATGAATTTTTTGTAAAATATCCATTTTCAACAAGGTTAAATGATGCGTCCATACAGAGCTGTCCACAGTAACCAAAAGCACGCCAAATTCGACTTTCTTCGGCTGACTGTGATCAGCAATATCATCACCCACCAATTGACGCCAATGACCAATCAAAGAATGCGTAGCAAAGGGCTTGGCGATATTCATTTTGCGAATAGCCTGCGCCAAAACCAAGCTTAAAGGCTGCATGCGCCTCTCCTTTCCACACATCCCAACTGTACACGATAGCATTCATCCTGAAGCCGGCTGGGAAAATAAGCGGCTTCCGTACCTGTAATAAAGGTCTGAATGCGTTCGCGGATAAAAGATAGCAAATGCTCTCGCCGCCCGGCGTCGAGTTCGCTCATCACATCGTCTAAAAGCAATACCGGATATTCGCCTGTCTCCGCTTTAATAAATTCTAGCTCCGCCAATTTAAGGGCTAAAACACCTGTGCGCTGCTGTCCTTGAGAACCGTAGGCCTTTAAATCCGTGTCATTAACCAAAAACTCCAAATCATCGCGGTGAGGACCTACGCCAGTAGAACCTCTAAATATATCCTGACGACGGCTGACTTCGAATTGTTCCAAATACCAAGATGCATCAGGACATTCCAAATCTTTAGCCGCTCCCTGCAGTTGATAGCGCACCGCCAATGCCTCTTTGCCGTCAGTAATGCGGCGTTGCATTAAGTTTGCCAACATAGAAAGCTTTTTAACGGCTTCTTGACGTCTAAAAACAAGCCAAGCTGCCAAAGGAGCCAATTGAGCGTCCCAGGCTGCCAGCATGGCTTCATTAGCCGTTTTCTCACGGCAAGAACGCAACAGTTGGTTGCGCTGTAGTAATGCTCTTTGATATTGCAGAAAATTCTTATAATATAAAGGATTTGACTGCGAAAGCTCGCTGTCTAAAAAACGTCTGCGCAGCTGCGGCGCTCCTTTGACAAGAAGCAAATCTTCCGGCGCAAAAAGCACAGCATTAAAAAGACCTACTACATCTCTAGCCTTGGCTGGTTGACCATTAATCTGCACCTTTTTTCCACTTCTCTTTGTTTCTGGGCGTGACAAAATAAAATCCAAGCGATGCGAAACCTCTTTGCGGGAAAAAAGCAAGGAAATACTTCCCTGTGGTTGCTGCCAACGAATCATTTCCGCATCATTCGATGTTCGATGTGATTTAGCAAAAGCGCAAAAATATAACGCTTCCAAAATATTAGTTTTTCCCTGTCCATTATCTCCCAAAAAAAGGTTAACCTGTTCCCCTACCGGTAATTCCAAGTTTTCATAGTTTCGCACATGTCGCAGCGATAAACTTTGAATTTGCACAGGTTAGGCCTCCGCCGCCACAACTTGCCATCTGCCATTTTCGGGAATTTCCACTCGATCCCCTGGGTACAGCTTTTTACGACGTTCTGTAGCTGAAACGTCGTTAACGAAGACTACACCCTCTTCAATCAGCCAACGGACTTGACCGCCTGTATCTACAGCGCCAACTAATTTTAACAGCTGATCCAGCTGTATGTAAGGCGTAGAAATTTCAACAGATTCCATTAACGCCACCTCTATCCATTCTTTTGCTTTTACTATTTTTGAAGTTCTAATACTTTCAGGAATGCTCCATCAAAAAGAGCCATTTGGGAGGAGATATGAATAACGTAGTAGAGCTTCTTAAATTCTCATGGGAGTGACAATGTAAGTATACTGGCTTTCCCCTACTGGCCGGATGGCGGCAGGGCTTAAGGAAGTGTTTAAAGCAATGGTGCATTGCTCGGAATCGATATTTTTGAGAATGTCTAACAAGAACCGAGCATTAAAAGCAATTTCCAGCTCGTTTCCTTCCAATTGGCAAGAAACGCTTTCTGAAGCAGTACCAATATCTGGATTGCTGTAAACAATAGAAAGTTGATCTTCCTTGAAGAACATGCGAACTGTATTGTATTTACCTTCCCGAACCAGCAGAAAAATACGCTCCATAGCTAACAGCCATTGCTGCGTATCAATCGTAGCCTGCGTTTGTACTTGCGTCAACAATACTTTCCGATAATCAGGGAACTGTCCTTGAATCAAACGAGTAACTAAGTATACCGAACCAAAAACAAAAGCAACCTGCCCATCTAATAAATGCACTTGAATTTGCGTATTAGCCGGCACAATGCGGCAGATTTCATTTAAAAGTTTGGCTGGGATAATCATTTTGGCCGTTGTTGTTGCTGGTTCTATGCCATTTTGAGCTAAAGCCATGCGGTGCGTGTCGGTAGCTATCATCTGAATGACGCCTTCGTTAATTTCTATCAAACAACCTGTAAAGATAGGTCGAGCTTCATCATTAGAACAAGAAAAGCAAGTTTTCTTGACAAGATCTTTTAATACATGATCCCAAATAGAAAAAGAAGTACGTCCTTCTTGCGGTTTTAAAACTGGAAAATCTTGGGGTGGTATCGTAAGCAGCTGATAGTCGTAACGGCCGGTTGCTTCCTCCGTACTGACCAGCTTCAACGTATTCGAGGAAATTTCTTTAGATAAAGTAACGGTTTGTGAAGGTAAACGACGAATCAGATCATAAAAATAACGTCCAGAAACTACCATCTCGCCTGGTTCAGCTATCTCTGCCTCCATCGTGTAAATCATGCTTGTCTGATGGTCGCTGGCTTGCAATTGCAGGCAACCGTCTTCTGCATTCAAATAGATGCCGCTTAAGACGGGTATTTGCGCTTTAGAGGGAACGGCAATTTGTACGGTTTGTAAAGCTTGGTTCAATATGTCTTGTTGACAGGTTATTCTCATTTAGAAGCAGCCTCCTTCAGGGTAGGTTTTGCTTATTAATACGTGCTTATATATATAGAAAATATAGTCGTAATAGTAGTAGGGGGTGTGGGCTGTGTGGATAAGTGGATAGAGCTGTGGAAAACATTGAGTTTGCGCTTGTGTGTAAGTTGTGGATGTTCTAGAGTCAAGTTATCCACAAAATTAACAGGAAAATGAGGTGTAAAAGATATGCACACTTTATCGACAGGACATTCTATTGGTTACTCACAAGGTTATACACAAACTACACATTTTCGATGCGTTTAACTAATTCTTTTAGGGTTTGGCTGAGTTTGGCATCCTCATTTCGCTCTCGTCCGATCTTATCATAGGCGTGGATGACGGTAGTATGATCGCGGCCGCCAAACATTTCGCCGATGCGAGGTAGAGAGGTGTCCGTAAGCTCACGGGCCAAATACATAGCGATTTGTCGTGGATACGTAACATTGCGGGTCCGTTTTTTAGCCAGCAAATCGTCGACTTTCAGTTTAAAATATACGGCGACAATATCTTGAATTAATTCGATTGTGATTTGCCTCGGCTGATTGGCAGGAAAAATGTCTTTTAGCGTTTCTGTTGCGAGAGCAATAGTAACAGGTTGTTTGACAAGAGAAGCGTAGGCCATGACGCGAATGAGCGAGCCTTCCAATTCTCGAATGTTACTGTCGATGCGGCTGGCAATGAAGACAATAACGTCGCTGGGAACATCTAAGTTTTCAATAATTGCTTTCTTACGTAAAATAGCAATACGAGTTTCTAAGTCTGGCGCTTGAATGTCGGCGATCATGCCCCATTCGAAACGGGAACGCAGGCGATCTTCGAGGGTTTGAATTTCCCTGGGGGGCCTGTCGCTGGAAATAATAATTTGCTTATTGGCTTCGTGCAGCGTATTAAAGGTGTGGAAAAATTCTTCCTGAGTGTGTTCCTTTTTAGAAAGAAACTGAATGTCATCTACGAGTAGTACATCGATATTGCGGTATTTTTGGCGAAAATCTTCAGGATTGCCATCACGGATGGAATTGATGAGTTCATTAGTAAATTTTTCACTGGAAATATAGAGCACTTTTAAATGAGGATGGCTTTTTAGAATGCGGTGACCGATGGCATGCATGAGATGGGTTTTTCCTAAGCCGACGCCGCCGTAAATAAAAAAAGGATTATATACTTTAGCCGGGGCTTCGGAAACTGCTAAAGAGGCTGCATGAGCCAAGCGGTTCGAATTGCCGATGACAAAGGTTTCAAAGATGTATTTGGGATTAAGAAATGCAACTGGATCGTTGACGGTAGCTGAGGCAGAAGCAGAAGATACATATTGATTATTGTCGGCTTCCATCAAAGGCGTTGTCTGTAAGGGTTCCATTTTTTGTGGTAGAGGGGCTGCGGTGACAAGCGGAGCGATGACCTGGGCTGGGGGTGCTTCTTCAGCGTTGGTTTCGACAAGGCTTACTTTTATATGCATAGGACGTTTTAGAATATGTTCTGCTGCTTGTTGTAAAACAGGCATATACTTGGATTCTAGCCAATCTTTCCGAATTTGGTTGGGAGTGCCAATCACTAGTTCCTGCTCGTCTAGGTGCAGCAATGTATTTGGTTGGATCCATGTAGCAAACATGGGGTTTTTAATGGATTGTTGAATTTCTGCTAATAGCTGTTCCCATATAGCAGTAAGCTGTGATTGTTCCATAAATAAGAATCGTCCTTTCTTGGGTGGCTTCTTTTATCAACAAAAACCATACACAAATAAATAAGTTATCCACAGGCTATCAACAGATGTGTATAAAAAATGGAATAAAAAGGGTTTTTGGCGAAAAAAAAACAACAGCAACCGATTTTGAAAAGTAAAAAGGCCTAATTATTTTCACTATAATACGGCCTTTGGTGATTGTTGCTGTTTCTGTGGATAAAGTTGTTGATAAGTAGTGTGAGTTGTGGATATCTGTGGATAGGTGCTGTGAGTTTATCCGGTTCGAAGGTGTGTGTTAAACTTCTTGTGTGTCTATCTTAGCAAAATAAGGGCAAGTTATCAACAGATATTTGCGTTATTCGCAGGGTAAAAAGCAAGTTATCAACAGGATCTATGGAATTAGCAAGGGATTTTTCTTGACACCTTCTTGCGTCTTGCATATAATTTGAATAGTTACGGGTACAACGGCTTTATGCCTGTAGCAAGGAGGTGCAACAGAATGAAGCGTACGTATCAACCGAATAATCTGTGGAAAAAAAGAACCCACGGGTTTCGTGAGCGCATGAAGACAAAAGGTGGCCGTCTAGTTTTAAAGAAAAGACGCGCAAGAGGCCGCAAAAAACTGTCCGCATAATAGGCCGCCAAGCGTGGCCTATTTTTTCCATTCGGACTTCGGCTTGAGGAAAGCATGCATTGTTTTAAAAAATGTGAGAAGCTACGCAAAAATCAAGAGTTTCAAGCGGTATATAAAGAAGGACGTTCTTTAGCTAACCGCATGCTGGTACTTTATGTACTTCCTATAGAAGGTACGGAACGAAAAGTAGGTATTTCCGTCAGCAAGCGTTTGGGCTGCGCTGTGGTGCGCAACCGTTGTAAAAGGCTTTTGCGGGAAGCGTTTCGTTTAAACCGTGATTTTCTTAAAACAGGAGTGCAGCTTGTTTTTATTTGCAGAAAACCTATGGTGGGCAGTTCTTACGAGGCTGTAACTGAATCTTTTAGGCATATTTGTCGAAAGAGTAAGGTGTGGCAAACAGGGGGAGAGGAATCGTGAAGCGTTTGCTCTTGGGAGCCATCGTTTTTTATCGAAATTTTCTTTCCCCGCTAAAGCCACCAACTTGTCGCTTTATGCCAACTTGCTCTGAATATGCTTATCTTGCGATTGAAAAATACGGTGTTGTCCGAGGTGCATGGCTGGCTGTAAAACGCTTGGCTAAATGCCATCCCTTTCATCCGGGAGGATATGACCCTGTACAATAGATAGGAAGTATTGACGTAAGTTTTTTTGTAGGTTTAAAAAAAGACAGGATGGTGAGATTTTGTTCGAATTATTCGATTCGGCTATTTTGGTATTACAAGACATTTTGAATATTTTTTATCAATTGACAGCAACGCTGGGTTTTCCCAGTTACGGTTTAGCTATTATTTTAATGACCTTTGTGATTAAAATGATTATGTATCCGTTGACTGTTAAGCAGGTAAAATCCATGAAGGGCATGCAAATATTGCAGCCTAAAATGAAGGAACTGCAGGCTAAATATAAAGATAAACCGGAAAAATTGCAGCAGGAAATGATCAAGCTTTATAAGGAAACCGGTGTAAATCCTATGGCCGGTTGCTTGCCTCTTGTCTTGCAGATGCCTATTTTTATTATTATTTTTTACGGATTGCGCGACTTTACCTTTAATGGTGCGACAGCCTTTTTGTGGTTGACCGATTTGGCGCAGCCAGATCCTTTGTATATTCTTCCCGTGTTGTCTGCTTTGACGACTTTCTATCAGCAAAAACAAACCTCGACAGAGATGAACCAGCAGGCTAAAATGATGCTGATGTTTATGCCTCTGTTTATCGGCTATATTAGTACGACCTTCTCCAGTGGCCTAGTGTTGTACTGGGTGACTATGAATACGGTGCAAATCGTACAGCAATGGTGGATGAGCCGCGATGCGGCGTAAGCTCGGATAAGGGGGCAGGAACAATATGCTGAAATCTGTGGAAAAAACGGCTAAAACTATGGAAGAAGCGCTAGCAAGCGCTTTGGAGGAGTTAGGTGTCAGTGAAGACCGAGTAACGGTGGAAATACTGGAAGAGCCTAGTAAAGGGCTGTTTGGTTTTATCGGTGGTAAGCCGGCTCGGATTTTGGTCAATGTGCGTCCGTTGGATGCATTGACTGTAGGTAAACAGTTTTTAAGCGACTTGTTTCAATCCATGAATATTGCAGTAGAATTGCAAGTAGCTGTTCCGGAAGACGAAGGCCCTGTGGCCGTCAATCTGCGCGGTGAAGATTTGGGCATTTTGATTGGCAAACATGGTCAGACGCTGGACGCGCTGCAGTATTTGACGAATTTGGCGGCTAATCGTGACGCGGAAGAAAAAATAAAATTCGTCATTGATGTGGAAGAATACCGGCGGCGGCGGGCGGAAACGTTGACACGTTTGGCGCAGCGCTTAGCTAGCAAAGTGAAGCGTATGGGCGAACCTGTTGTCTTGGAGCCGATGACGCCTCATGAGCGTAAAATCATTCACATGGCGCTGCAGGATGATCGCCGAATTTCTACGTATAGTGAAGGCGAAGAGCCTAATCGTAAAGTAGTAATTGCTCTGAAACGCTAGAAAATCGTAAAAATAGCGTGCAATGCCCCACAAACTGGTGTACTTTCGCATGTACGCTATGTTGTGGGGCGTTTTTATTAAGGAGGAAGCTAAGTATGGCTGAAGATACCATCAGCGCCATTGTGACGGCTCCGGGAGAAGCCGGCGTGGGCATTGTTCGTGTTTCGGGACCGTTGGCGCAAAATGTTGGGGAGGCCTTGTTTCGCAGCGTCTCAGGACGTAAGCTTGCAGAGGTTTCTTCCCACCATGCGACGTACGGGAAAGTGGTAAATCCCGTAGACGGTGCCATGGTTGATGAAGCATTGCTGCTGGTGATGCGGGCGCCGCATTCGTATACTCGGGAAGATGTGGTCGAAATTCAATGTCATGGCAGCCATGTGTCTTTACGTCGTATTTTGGCGTTAACTTTGTCTTGTGGTGCTCGCTTGGCTGAGCCGGGAGAATTTACGAAGCGGGCTTTTTTAAATGGTCGTTTAGATTTGACGCAGGCGGAAGCGGTAATGGACGTCATTCGTGCTAAAACAGAGGCTTCTTTGCGCTTGGCGGTGCGTCATTTAGAAGGCGGTTTAGCAGCTGAAATCCGAGCGGAGCGGGAACGCCTGCTGGCCTTGATTGCCCATATCGAAGCCTTATTGGATTATCCGGAAGAGGAGATCGAAGAAGTTAGTGCACAGCAGGCTGCCGAAGGCGCTGCGTTAACCGCAGCGAAATTGCAGCACCTTTTAGATACTGCCGACCAAGGAAAAGTGTTGCGCGAAGGGCTGGCAACGGTAATTTTGGGCAAGCCTAATGTAGGTAAGTCCAGTCTTTTGAATGCGCTGGTACGAACACAGCGAGCGATTGTGACGGATGTGCCCGGAACGACGCGAGACGTGATTGAGGAATATGTGAACCTGCGCGGTGTACCGCTGCGTATTATTGATACCGCCGGTATTCGCGAAACCGAGGATATTGTAGAGAAACTCGGAGTAGAGCGCAGCCGGAAAATGCTGCAGGAAGCGGATTTGGTCTTGGTCTTGCTGGATACGTCACGCCCTTTAAGTGAAGAGGATAAGGAAGTATTGAAACTCCTGGGAGCGCAAAAGAGTTTAGTGTTATTGAATAAAAGCGATTTGCCTCCTCTCTGGGGTGAAGAAGAAATTCGGATGTTGGCCCCTGGGCAGCAGATACTTCGTATTTCGCTTACCGCCGCTTCGGGCTTAGAGGAGTTGGAAGAAGCGATTGTGCAGCAGGTGTACTGCGGTGCAGCTAGTCAAGGAGAAGGGTTATTAGCGGTTAATCTACGTCAAGAGACGCTCTTGCAGCAAGCGGTCCGTCATTTGCAGGAAGTGGGAATAGCTGCTGCTACAGGCATGCCGATGGATTGCTTATCTATTGATTTACGCGCGGCTTGGACTTTGTTGGGGGAAATTACCGGCGATACCGTGGGCGAAGATATGATTACAGAGATTTTCAGCCGTTTTTGTATCGGTAAATAATTAGGTAGAGGTGTCAGAGACGACGCCTGCAAGGGGGATAAGGCTTTGGATCACGCAGGAAGTTTTGATGTGATTATCATAGGTGCCGGTCACGCCGGCTGCGAAGCGGCGTTAGCAGCAGCGCGCATGGGCTGTTCGACTCTAGTGGCTACGCTGAACTTGGATAATATTGCTTTGATGCCATGCAATCCGGCAGTGGGAGGCTCGGCTAAAGGGCATCTTGTGAGAGAAATTGACGCTTTGGGTGGCGAGATGGGCGTCAATACGGATGTTACCTGTATACAAATGCGGATGCTCAACACAGGCAAAGGTCCGGCGGTCCATGCGTTGCGGGCTCAGGCTGACAAAGTAGTATACCAACGGCGTATGAAGGAAGTCATGGAAAACCAACAGGGACTTTTAATCAAACAGTTGCTAGTAGAAGAACTGCTGGTGGAGCAGGGGGCTGTCAAAGGCATTCGCTGTGAAACCGGGGAGATTTACGAAGCTTCCTGCGTGATTTTGGCGTCAGGGACGTATTTGGGCGGCAAAATTATCATCGGTGAGACTGTCTATGTCGGCGGCCCTAATGGACAGCGGGCGGCGGAGAAACTGACGATTTCTTTGAAAGAACATGGCGTCAAGTTAATGCGCTTTAAAACCGGTACGCCTGCCAGGGTCGACGCGCGGTCTTTGGATTTTTCTAAAATGATTATCCAGCCAGGCGATGAAGAATGTCATAATTTTTCGTTTCTCAGTGATGTAGCAACTAGAGAACAGCTTCCTTGTTGGCTGACGTATACTAATGCGGAAACGCACCGGATTATTCGTGAAAATCTGCACCGAGCACCGATGTATACAGGGGTAGTAGAAGGTGTAGGGCCGCGCTATTGCCCGTCTATCGAGTCGAAAATCGTTCGTTTTGCGGAAAAAGAAGCCCATCAGCTTTTTGTGGAACCAGAAGGACGTGCTACGCAGGAAATGTATGTGCAGGGCATGTCTACCAGTCTGCCTATGGATGTGCAGCTGGCTTTTTTGCGTACCATTCCAGGGCTAGAAAAAGTGGAAATCATGCGCGCGGGCTATGCTATTGATTACGATTGCCTGGAACCGACGCAGTTGACGGCGACGTTGGAGCATAAAGCGATTGAAGGCTTTTTTTCCGCCGGCCAGTCTAATGGAACGTCCGGGTATGAGGAGGCGGCAGGCCAAGGCCTGTTAGCGGGTATTAATGCCGCCTGTAAGGTAAAAGGCAAGGAGCCGTTGGTATTATCGCGCAGTGACGCGTATTTGGGTGTATTGATTGACGATCTGGTGACCAAGGGAACCAATGAGCCCTATCGGATGATGACCTCTAGGGCGGAGTATCGCTTGCTGTTGCGTCAAGATAATGCAGATCTGCGGTTGACGGAAAAAGGACGCCAAGTAGGTTTGGTCGATGATGAACGTTATGCTCGTTTTCAAGCGAAAAAAGCAGCTATTGAAGAAGCGGCAGCACAGCTTCGGGAGCGGCATATCGGACCGTCTTCGGCTGTACAGCAGGCGCTGACGGCGATGAAAAGCAGTGAACTAAAAAGCGGTATTTCTCTTTATGGTTTGCTGCGTCGTCCAGAAGTGACCTATGCTATGCTAGAGGAGCATTTTGAGGCTCCTGCGCTGGCGGCGGAAGTAAAAGAGCAGGTAGAAATCGGTGCAAAATACGAAGGCTATATTAAAAAGCAGCTGGAGGAAGTGCAACGAGCGGAAAAACTGGAAAATAAGCTGTTGCCGAATAATGTGGACTATTTGTCCTTGCAGGGGTTGGCTGTAGAAGCTAGGGAAAAGATGCAGGAAATCAAGCCACGTTCGGTTGGGCAGGCATCTCGTATTTCTGGCGTATCTCCTGCAGATATTGCTGTGCTCTTGGTGCATCTGGAGCAGCGGCGCAGGGAGGGAGAAGCATGAGTTTTACAGAACATTTGAGACAGGCTGCTGCGGTAAGCGGGTATGAATTGTCAGAAGAACAGATTCATAAATTTGAGATCTATTATCAACTATTGGTAGAATGGAATCAAAAAATGAATCTGACGGCGATTACTGAACCGGCTGAAGTAGCGGTAAAACACATGGTGGACTCTTTGACCGCCTTTGATGAACAACTGTTTTTCGCAGGCGCATCTGTGGCGGACGTGGGTACTGGTGCTGGTTTTCCCGGGGTGCCACTAAAGCTGTTTCGGCCTGATTTACAGCTGACTTTGATTGATTCGTTGCAGAAACGTTTAAATTTCTTAACGGCGGTACTTGAGGCTACCGGTATGGAAATGGTAAAAATACTTCATTACCGGGCAGAGGAAGCCGGACAAAAAAAAGAGCTGCGTGAAGTCTTTGATTTTGTTACCTCTAGGGCAGTAGCAAGGCTGCCGGTACTCTGTGAGCTTTGTTTGCCGCTGGTAAAAATTGGCGGCTACTTTGTAGCCCTTAAGGGAGCTAAGTATGAAGAGGAATTGCTCGAGGCTGAGCGCGCTTTGAAGGTTCTGGGAGCAGAAGTGGCGCAGGTAAAGCCTGTGCGGCTGCCGGGACTAGAGGATGTGCGGGCAGTAATCTATTTAAAAAAGGTAAAGCCAACTCCTAAGGCCTATCCGCGCCGCGCGGGTCTGCCGGAGAAAAAACCGTTGATCTAAGGAACCACTGATTTGTACCCATCTTGCGTAAAAGCAGTCTTTTTTTCTCGTCTGACGAAAAAATTCGTGCCTTTACGGAGTGTTCATTAAATCAGTGGCTCCTTTAAAAGTGGAGAATAGAAAGATAAGTATAGCCTCGGTTTATTTCCCGGGAAATAGAAAGCACAGTGAGAGAATATAATTGTGCTATTCTTTTGTTCAATCCATTCCCTGGCCGTTCTCTGTTATTTAGTTACGTTGCCTTTTGTGCTCCTAAAGGACTTTTTTGTATCGTTATACAGGCTCTATGAAAGTAAGATCAACGCATGCTATAATCAGTGTAGCATTACATAGCTTCCCGGATTTTTGTGATTTTACAAACCGGGGAAAGGGTGGAAATCCATGAATCCTTTGACGAAGCTTTTTGGTTTTGGGCAAACAAAAGAAGAAACGATAGAAGAACCCCAAAATGAAGTGACAGCGGCCGTCGAGCAGTCCATTGAGCCGGAGGCGGTTGCTGAAATAGAACAGAAACAGCAAGAGGTGCTGTCTGTTTTGATCGAAAGAATTCAGGCTAATCGATTTCAACCTCGCAAGACCTTTCATGACGAATCACTGGAGGAACTGGCGGCATCAATTCGGGAATTTGGAGTACTGCAGCCGTTATTGGTTCGACCATTGGCGGAAGGATTTGAGCTGGTAGCGGGCGAAAGGCGTCTGCGTGCGTCGAAGTTGGCCGGCTTGAAGGAAGTACCTGTAATTGCGCGCGAGATTGGCGACAAGGAAATGGCTGAGATGGCCATGATTGAAAATCTGCAGCGCGAAGATTTGCATTTTCTTGAAGAGGCTGAAGGCTTTCAGCAGCTCATTGTGCAATTTGGCTTTACCCAGGAAGAATTGGCCAAAAGGGTGGGGAAGAGCCAATCCACGCTGGCCAATAAATTACGTTTGTTAAAGCTGGCGCCGCAAGTACGACAGCGTTTACAAGAAGAGCGTTTATCGGAGCGTCATGCCAGGGCCCTTTTGAAACTGGAGTCGCCGGAGGAGCAAGAAGAGGTGCTGGCTGCGGTTTGCGCGGAGCAGCTTAATGTGCGCCAGACAGAGGAACTGATTGCTTTGCGCCAACAGCCGCCGGCGGAAGAAGCAGGAAATGAGAAGAACAAGAAAAAAGAGCGGAAGCGGCTGACTGGCGTGATCCGGGATGTGCGCATTTTTTTGAATACCATTCAGCAAGTGGCAGATACGATGAAACAAAATGGACTTGCCGTACAGATGCAGCAGCGCCAAGAAGAGGATGATATTATCGTGGAGCTGCGCATTCCGAAGAAAAAAGCGGCTGGGAAATAACAAAGATTGCGTAGAGTGTCGAAGAACGGCACACAGAGTAACTGCGACGGCACGTGATGTGCCTAGTGCCGGATGTGCCATGGATGGCAAAGCATCCGATCTCCACCAGGGAAAAGCCAGAGGCGGGGGAATTAAGCAAATAGGAAATATAAACGGCTGTTGCAGCATGTAATAATACATGTTGCAACAGCCGTTTTAGCTTTGCCAAAATCTCTGAATTTTTTACGCCAGCTTAGGCTAGATAAAACAAGAATTAGATGGTTCTAAAGGCGGCATGGTTGTATTTGAGACAAGATTTGCGCGCGCCTAAAAAAGCTGGCTAAGTCGGCAGTTCCTTAACTCGTTGTGCTCAAACAGGCGAAACTGTGATCCGCCTTAGCCGTTTTTTCGTCCTGCGGACCGGCTTGCTCCAATAAAAGTCTCAAATACAATCAATGCCGCAATCCTTTTTCGAGCCCTCCCTCTACTCCTGTTAAACATAGATTCTTCGTGTCCGCTAGCGTACTTTCAGGTTCTATTCGTACCTTGGGGTTAGCCCAGCAGTTTCTTAGCTAGCTGCACGGCGGCTACGCCGTCCGGGGCGTAGGCTTGCGCGCCGGCTTGGGCAGCATAGTCGGCAGTGACCACAGCGCCGCCGGCGATAACTGGAACTTGCAGTCCTGCTTGGCGCAGGGCGCTAATGGTAGCGTCGATAGCCGGCAATGTGGTGGTCATTAGAGCGCACAAGCCGACGGCGTCTGCTTGCTGTTCTTTGACAGCGGCGACAATGGCTTCAATAGGCACGTCTTTGCCAAGATCGATAACCGTAAAGCCGTTGTTTTCCAGTAAGGCGGCGACAATGTTTTTTCCCAGATCGTGAATGTCTCCTTTGACAGTAGCCAAGACTACTTTGCCTAGAGAAAGCGTAGCTTCACCGGGAAGGCGGTCTTTTAGCGTAATAAAGGCTTGGCGCATAGTTTCAGCGGCTAAAAGCACTTGGGGCAGGAAGCAGCGTCCGGCGCCAAAACTTTCGCCTAGTTCCGTCATAGCGGCGGTAAGGCCTTGATCAGTAATTTCCAAGGAAGAGCGTCCCTGTGCTAAAGCTTCTTCTACCAAGGCAGGTACCGCTTCTTTTTCGCCTTCAATAACGGCTTGGCGAAGGCGTCCTAGGATGTCTGCAGGCATTGTTGTTGATGTCGCAGCAGTAGGCTGCTGCGCTTGGGCGAAAGCTTGACTATAATGGCGACCGTTGCTGTCGCGTCCTGTAAGGGCCATAGAAGCGGCCGCAGTCTGCATCATGCCTTGGTGTAAAGGGTTGAGAATGGGGGCGTCTAGGCCAGCGGCAAAGGCCATAGCGGCAAAGGCCGTATTGATGGCGTCTCGCGCAGGGAGGCCAAAGGAAATATTGCTGAGGCCCATCGTGCTGGGATAGCCGAATTCTTCGCGATAAGAACGCAGTGTAGCTAGTGTTTGCAAGGCTGCATCCGCTTCGGCGGCGACTGTTAACGTCAGGGCGTCGAGAATAAAGTCGTTTTCTGTAAGGCCCTGCGCTTGAGCAGCATCAAGGATTTGGCGGATAACAGCCACTCGCTCCGGGGCCGTAGCAGGCACTCCTTGCGGAGAAATAGGTAGACATAATATTGCTGCGCCATAGCGGTTGGCTAATGGTAAAAACTGTTCTAAACGCTCTGGTTCGGCGGAAACTGAGTTAATTAAGGCGCGGCCAGGATATTGTTTGAGTCCGGCTTCCAAGGCGGCCGCGTCGCTAGTGTCAATAGCCAGAGGCAAGTCGACGAGCATGGCTAGTTCTTCAATGGCGCGCTTCATAACAGGTGCTTGGTCTAGGCCGGCAACTCCCATATTCACGTCCAGTACTTGTGCTCCGGCTTTCACTTGGGCTAAAGCGTCTCGCTTAACCATAGCGAAGCTGCCTTCGCGGATTTCCGCAGCTAGGGCTTTGCGACCGGTAGGGTTGATCCGTTCGCCGATGACTGCGGCCGGCAAATCGGCGCCGAGCCAGACGGTGCGGCTGCGACTGGTTAAGGCTACGCGGCCTGGAATGGGTTTAGTACGCTCTATCGGTGAAAGAGCAGCGACTGTTTGGCTGAGAGCGCGGATATGAGCCGGGGTTGTGCCGCAGCAACCGCCTAAATAGGTGGCGCCAGCGGCAACTAATTTCGGAGCCCAATGGGCCATTTCTTCTGGAGACATGGGAAATACAGTCTCACCATTTACCAAATGCGGCATACCTGCATTTGGCTGCACGCTAAGGGGAAGATGCGTAGCGCGAGCTAATTTTTCCACTACTGGCAGCAGTTGTTCTGGCCCTAAGGAACAATTGGCTCCCAGAACATCAGCACCCATGGCGGTGAGTAAAATGGCGGCGCTTTCCGGATCGGTGCCTGTGACGGTGCGCCCGTCGGCGCCGAAGGAAAGCTGGCAAATGACTGGTTTGCTACTAGAGTCTTTAGCAGCTAAGAGGGCTGCGCGCATTTCTTGAATATCGATAATGGTTTCGATGAGCAGCAGATCGACGCCGGCAGCGTCAAGAGCGCGGATTTGTTCACAAAAGACCTCATAGGCTTCATCAAAGGATAAATCACCAAGAGGGTGAAGCAGTTTGCCAGTAGGACCGATAGAGCCGGCGATCCGCGTTTCTGGGCTGCAGGCGGCTTTGGCAGCGGCTACTGCCTTTTGGCAAATAATGGATACTTGCTCTTGGAGGCCGTAATGAGTCAGTTTAATGCGGTTAGCACCAAAGGTATTGGTCTCAATAATCGTAGCGCCATGTTCTATGTATTGGCGGTGAATCGAGGTTACGACGTCTGGAGCCTCTAAATTCATGGCCTCTGGGCAGGCGCCTACGGCCAAACCGGCGTTTTGTAACATGGTGCCCATAGCACCGTCAAAAATAGCAATCATTTACGATGGTTCTCCTTTCGAGATGCGCAATTTTCTTGTTCACAATAAAAGCAGGTCGCAGTTTCGCTTGCTGGTAAAATTAAACGTTCTTCATGAGGCGCTAGGCCGATGACGGCAGTGACTGATTTACGTGGTACCAGCATGCAGCTTTCGGTAACAGACAGTTGAATTTGTTCGCCTTGGGCTGCTTCGACAACTAAGGGCTGATCGGTAATATCCCAGTCTCCATAGCCTGGACTAAAGCGTCGCAAAGCTACTAGGCCGACTTTAGACATTTCTTGGGCAATAAAAGAATTGACAGCATCGGCTGTTTGTTCGACGGCAGCTGTAGCCGCCGCATCTAAGAGTAAGCCCAGGGCGTAGCGATCTTGTTTGAAAGAGTTTTCGATAGAAACCTCTAATGCTGCGCCGATCGTTACGGCCATAACCGCGATTTGGACTGATCCTTGAAGATGTTCGATAAGAGGCTGACTTTTTAGCGTTAGAGGAGTGGGGCTAAGGATGGTCTGATTGCGATCATCATAACCATATATCTGCCAAATGCCTTTAGGCTGAACGAGCAGCAGCGCTTCTTCACAAGCTTCCTTAATTAAGCTGTCAGGAAAGTCTTTGGCACGCGCTAAGCCAGCGTAGCGGCGCATTTCCTTTTCGTCGATTTCTCTTATCATAGGATGATAGAAAGGCATGCAAAAGCGCCTCCTCTTACTAGATATTTAATGGTTTCTTCATTATAACATAGGCGAATACGGTGTTCGAGTTTCAAATATAATTTGCCTCTAAAATATAAAATTGCGTGGGCAACGTTCTGCTTTTTAAAAATGTTTCACGTGAAACAAGAAAATTGCAGGGAAAAAGTAATACTATGTGGAATGAAAGAAAAAAAGAGCTTTTTGGAAAGGGCATGAGGTGAATGGTTTGGCTAGAGTAATTGCAATTGCCAATCAAAAAGGCGGCGTCGGGAAAACAACGACAGCGGTAAATTTGAGTGCGTGCTTGGCGGAGAATGGCAAAAAAGTATTGTTAGTAGACGTAGATCCCCAAGGAAATGCGACAAGCGGCTTAGGAATTAACAAAAAAGAATTGCAGATTTCTTTGTATGATGTGCTTGTAAGTGATACTCCTCTTGAAGAAGCGGTCGTATCAACTGAATTGGAGTCGCTTTTTTTGGTACCGGCTACCATTCAATTGGCTGGAGCGGAAGTAGAATTGGTTAGCGCTTTTTCTCGAGAGATGAAGTTGAAGAGGGCTTTACAGAAAAGCTTGGAGAAGTTTGATTATATTGTTATTGATTGTCCGCCGTCATTGGGACTGTTGACGATTAATTCTCTTTCGGCAGCCGACTCTTTATTGGTACCGATTCAATGCGAGTTCTATGCGTTGGAAGGCTTGTCGCAGCTGATGCAGACGGTGGCACTGGTACAAAACAACTTAAATCCGCAGTTAGAACTAGAAGGTGTTTTGTTGACAATGTTTGACGGACGTACGAATCTATCTTTGCAAGTGGCGGAAGAGGTGCGCAGTCATTTCGGCGATAAAGTTTACGCGACCATTATTCCTCGCAATGTTCGCTTGAGCGAAGCGCCAAGTTATGGGCAGCCTATCATAAAGTACGATCCTCGTTCTAAGGGAGCGGAAGTGTATGGGGAGTTGGCACGGGAGGTGATTCAACGTGTCTAAAACACCGCAACGTGGGTTAGGGCGTGGCTTGGATGCTTTGTTTCATAATGCAGCATCAGAAGAAGTGCGCACCGTGCCTATTAGTAAAATTACACCGAACCGCTTTCAGCCGCGAAAACATTTTGACGAGGACGCTTTGGCGGAATTAGCAGAGTCGGTGCGTCAATATGGCGTTTTGCAGCCTATTGTTGTGAGGCGAACGATGACTGGCTATGAATTAGTAGCCGGCGAACGTCGATGGAGGGCTTCGCAGCAAGCGGGTCTGAATGAAATTCCGGCGGTAGTACGGGACTATACTGACGGAGAAATGACGGAAATTGCGCTGATTGAAAATCTGCAGCGTGAAAATCTAAATCCCATCGAAGAAGCGGAAGCGTATAAACGTCTTATGGGAGAGTTTGGCCTTACACAAGAGGAAGTGGCCCGTAAGATTGGGCGTAGTCGGTCACTAATTGCCAATACGCTACGACTCCTAAACCTTCCGGTAGGAGTACAACAGCACGTATCAATGGGATTATTGACGACCGGGCAAATTCGCCCTATCTTGGCATTGCCATCGGAAACACTGCAAGAAGAAGCGGCGCAAACTATTTTAGAACAAGAATTGTCGGCTCGAGATGCGGAAGAATGGGTGCGCAGAATGATGGCTGGGCAAAAAGAGCGCAAGCCTCGTCAAAAAGATGAAATTGCGCCAGATGTATATTGGCAGGATGCAGAAGATCGTTTGCAAAATCGCTTGGGAACCAAAGTTCGTATTAAACCTGGTAAATTGAAAAGTAAAATTGAAATCGAATTTTACTCCCAAGAAGATTTAGAGCGTCTTTTAGAGTTGATTCAAGAGCAGCAGAGTTTAGCAGGCTTTGCTTTAAAGCAGCAAGGTCCATTTAGTGTATAATTTGTGTTTCACGTGAAACAATATAAAAGAAAAGACAACGGAAGCTTTGCGAAGCTGCCGTTGTCTTTATGTCCTTCTGTAAAAAAGGATTTGCTTTTTAAATGGGCGGCTGTTGTTATCGCTCTTGGTACTTCTTTCTATTTCCTCTGGCATTTTCTCTGCTTCTCTGTGTTCCGATCTCATTTTGTTAAAATTTGTTCTTCCTATGTAACTTTATAGAGGTGAAACTATGATTTACTTGGATAATGCTGCGACAACTTGGCCCAAGCCTAAAGCAGTAGCAGAAGCGCTTGTCACATGTATTGAGGCGGTTCCCGGCACGCCGGGGCGAGGTTTGCATCAAGGCGCTAGGCAGGCGGCTCGAATCGCTTTTGAAGCCAGAGAAGAAATTGCGGCGTTGTTTGACGTTGATGATGCGACGCGGATTGCTTTTTGTGGTAATGCCACGCAGGCGTTGAATACGGCTCTGTTTGGCGTAGTACAGCCAGGAGATATAGTGGTTACGTCTTCTTGGGAACATAATGCGGTAGTGCGTCCTTTATATGAGCTGGAAAAGCAAGGCGTGATCGTTCGGAAAATTCCTCCAAGCCAAGATGGTCCGCTGGATATAGCGGCGCTGGAAGCGGCTCTCCCCGGGGCAAAAGCATTGGTATTAACGCACGCTAGCAATGTAACCGGTGCCATTCTGCCTATACAGGAAGCGGCAGCCCTGGCGGCTCGGTATGGTTGTCTGGTGGTTGTGGATGCGGCGCAAACGGCTGGAGTGGAAGAAATTAAAGCCTCTTGGGGCTTACATGTCATTGCTTTTGCTGGACACAAAGGCCTTATGGGACCCCAAGGAACAGGCGGGTTATATGTGGATCCCCGGGTTTCCGTAAAACCTCTGATTTTTGGCGGTACAGGCAGCCGTTCGGAAGAGAGGGAGCAACCTGCTTTTTATCCGGATTGCTTGGAAAGCGGCACGTTAAATACGCCTGGTTTAGCTGGTTTATTGGCAGGAGTGCGTTTTGTACGCGCCACGGGTTTGGCAGAAATTCGATGTCGTGAAAACGGTTTTGCCGAAAAATTGCGTGCTGCCCTTCGCAAGATGCAAGGAATCAGTATGAAAGGGGAAAAGCAAGGACCGTTGCAGACGGCGGTGCTTTCCTTTACGGTACAAGGCGTTGACAGTAATATGGCAGCTTTATGGTTGGAAGAAAAAGCAGGCATTATTTGCCGAGCTGGGCTGCATTGCGCACCTTGGGCACATCAGACCCTGGGAACATTGAAAACAGGAACGGTTCGTTTAAGTCCTGGTTATTTCAATACAGACGCAGAAATAGAAGCGGCCGTTAAGGCAATTCATGCCTTAACGGAAGCATTTTAATTTAGTGGGTTTTTTAAAAAAAGTAAACTACATAACTAGAGTCATGGTTTAAAATAAAGGGAGGCTGTTTATGATACAGGGAAGTGTGGTCAATGCCGCAGCTATTGTGGCAGGCACTGCGGTGGGGCTGCTATTGCGCAAAGGCATTCAAGAACGATATCAGCAGACGGTGTTAGCTGGTGTAGCTATGTCGGTGGGCTTGATTGGCGTGACGATGGCCTTAAAAACACAGAATATTTTATTAGTCATTGTCAGCATGGTTCTCGGAGGCTTAGTGGGTGAATTTTTAGATATTGATGCGCGTCTGGAAAAAATGGGGGCCTGGCTGACACAGCGTCTGGGAGCTCAATACGGGAATGTAGGTCAAGGCTTTGTTACGGCCAGTTTGGTTTTTTGCATTGGCGCTATGGCGGTAGTCGGCTCGATTCAAGACGGCATGACCGACGATGCGTCGACGTTGTATGCGAAAGCTACACTGGATGGTATTGCTTCGGCAGTCTTTGCGTCTAGCATGGGCGCCGGCGTAGCTCTTTCGGCGGTGCCTGTGCTGCTGTATCAAGGCGGTATTTCTTTGACAGCAGCGGCTTTTGGGGCTACGTTGTCAACCGCAGCTGTCACCGAGATGAGCGCCGTCGGTGGTCTTTTGATTGTAGGCATCAGCATGCGGATGCTGAATTTGGGAGATATTCGCATTGCCAATTTGCTACCAGCCGTATTTGTGGCGCCGCTTTTGGTTTTATTTTGGCCGACTTAAATTTTTCTTTTACAAATACCCAATAGTATCTACCCGTTACACCTTAGTAGAGGAGGCGTTAAAATCGGAAAACCTTCATTTTAACGCCTCTGTTTATGAAATCATTGGCTTCTTAGGGGAATTTGTAGTAAAATACCACATGCAGATGCGTGCTATTTTGGTAAACGCTTGCGAGGGTTAACTATAAGCCGTAGTTACTTAGGGGAGGATGCGATCTATTTTGGGACAACAAGAATTAATAGAAATTCAGCAATGGATTTTGAACTATCTGCCGTATTTGTTATTGGTCTTTGCAGTAATGGTGCTAATTGCACTGACCTTTTTTATCAATCTGAATTTCAAAATGAGTAAGTCCAAAAAACGCTATGAAAAATTGATGACCGGTATGGAAGGTGCGAACCTGGAGCAATTGCTGGAGAATCATATTAGTGAAGTACGTCAGTTGCGAGGGCAGGTAGCGCAGTTAACGCAGCAGGTAGAAGACCTGACGGCAGTTTCGCGTGTGTGTGTGCAAAAAGTTGGCGTGGTACGATTCCGGGCTTTTGAAGATACAGGCAGCGATCTGAGTTTTGCTATTGCGCTTTTAGATTCAGAAGATAGTGGCGTGGTGTTGTCTAGCTTGTTTGGGCGAACCGAATCCAGAGTGTATGCTAAACCAGTTGAACATGGTACTTCTAGTTATCTTCTATCTACAGAAGAGAATGAAGCGTTGAGTAAGGCTAAAAAGCAAACCTTGATTAATTAATAAAAGAAACAAAGGAATTCCTGATATTGCAGAAAGCTGCGGCAGGAATTTTTTGTTTTGTGTCGAATAAAATATTTTTGGGAGTTACTTCCTAAGACCTAAGAAAGGAGGCTAGTGGTTTTGAAAAAACCAGAGCAAAAAAAAGAACGTAAAGACTTTACTCTGATGATGGTGCCTCACCATGGACAGAATGTGCGCTCTATTCGGATTCCCTTGCAGTTAATTCAGACGGTTGCTGCCGCTGTGTTTGTGTGCATTGTTGCTGTGGGCGGTATGACTCTTTCGTACCGCAGTCAAGCATCTATGGCGGACGCAGATAAGCAGGAATTAGAACAACTGCGGCAGGTAAATCTGGTACAGGCGCAACAAGTTGATCAATTGGCTAAGGAAACGGCATCCATTCAATCAGATATGCAGCGTTTGAATCAGCTGGATGCTGATTTGCGTCGCATGGTGAACAGTGAGGAAAAGGCAGACGTGTCGCGTGGTGGTATGAACCGTCCTGTGAATGGAACTGCGTATGACGGCCAAGGCGGGCCGGAAGCAAAGCCTTCAGCAGGAGATTTGCTGAATGTGGTGCATGATCTTCGAGCGCAAATGCAAGAACGGGAAGAAAGTTTAAGTCAACTTCGCAGCAATTTATTAGAAAAGAAAGCAGTTCAGGCGGCCACTCCATCCATTTGGCCTGCCAGCGGGTCGGTGACGTCTCGTTTTGGTTGGCGTAATTCTCCTTTTGGCGGCGGTAGCGGAGACTGGCACCCTGGTATTGATATTGCCAACGACTCAGGAACTCCGATTCTGGCTACAGCTGAAGGAACGGTTGTAGGCAGCGGCTGGGTTAGCGGCTATGGGTATTTGGTGGAGCTTGACCATGGGAATGGCATTCACACCTTATACGGACATAACTCGCAGAATCTTGTTTCTGTGGGCCAGCACGTGACTAAGGGGCAGCTTATTTCTTATATGGGCAGTACCGGCTATAGTACAGGTCCGCATGTGCATTACGAAGTGCGCGTAAACGGCAGCGTGGTCAATCCAGCTAGTTTCCTTTAAGAAGCAGGTTGCGGTCCATATGACAAACTATGTAGTCAACGGTTTCCTAGAAGCCGTTGACTCATTTTTTACTGTGCCGGTGTTATGTTGTACTTGGTCTGCGCAAGATCGCGAGGCGGTTTTTTTAGGTATTGGACTACGGATAAAATGGAGGCAATATGTTTAGAAAAAAAGGCGATACGACATCAGCCCCAGTGGAAACCATGATTAGTAAGGAATGTGAACTGTTAGGCAGCGTTGCAGCGAAGGGAAGCTTGCGTATTGATGGCAAAGTGGCCGGTAATGTCACCACAGATGGCGATGTATTGCTGGGCGAAGGCGGCTTGATTGAAGGCGACATCCAGGCGCAGAATGTTATTTTGGCCGGAACGGTCCGGGGAAATTTGAAGCTTACCGGTAAATTAGAGTTGTATCCGACGGCTCATTTAACAGGAGACGTGAAAGTGGCGGTTTTGAATATTTCTGACGGCGCTTTTTTTCATGGAACTTGTGAAATGGAAAAAATTCAAGCGTAGTTTCTTCCTATATATACTGTATAAACTATAGAATCAATCCTCGCGCTGCTTTTTTTTGGCAGCAGCGGGGATTTTTTTAGTATCAAAAGCGCTATGTCTATGGGAGGAAGATGTATGTATACAGCAAAACAATACAAAACATACTGCGCTTCATTCAAGACGGTTTCTAGAAAGACAATCCTGCGTCCATAGGCAGATTATGCGCACTAATTAACACTTTGTGCAAGGCAATGACTGTGGTTGCAATAGGGCGTACGTAGCATAAATATACAAAAAACAAAACACTCACCCAAAACAAAAACGCGAAAACAAAGGATTTGTCAGAAAAAAGCTTTTTTTAAAATGCATATTGACAGTATAAAACCATGGCTTATAATAAATACTAGTATGAAAACACTGTTGTATACAAAAAGACAAATGTTTTCAGGGAGTGTGCCTAGGGTTCCGCGCTATTTAGCGGTCTGGTCCAAGCGGCACAGGAGAGGCGAAGCCGCCTCTTTACACCGTGGGTAGAAAAGACCCTGCGGAAGGTCCCGGCGGATGTCGGCACTTTGCGCAGGGTCTTTTCCTTTTTTGTTCAGCGAAGAAAGTAGCGCTGACGCTGCGATGTGCTTGATTGGTTTTGCAGAGAGAGAAGGAAGGGAGACAGTCATATGTGTAGAATTGGCGCCATTAAGAGCAGTCAAGTATTCCACCCGTCTGCCGCGTTGCGGCTCATGCTGCCCCAACAAAAAGGGCACGACAATTCCGGTTTTGCTATGACCTTACAAGATTTGGAGGGACGTTTCGCCGAGCACAAGGACAAGCCTCTCTTGTCGTTGGCTTGTACCCAGCGGGGGGCTAAACTAGTAGAGGATTATATGGATTCCGCTGGTTTTACTCCGCTGAAGGAATGGATTCCTCGAGGCAGCCGCAAGGCTGGCTTGGATATTCAAGCGATGCCGTACTACATTTTCCGTCAATACGACTATCCGGATTACTTGGCGACCGCTCCGGCAGAAGAAAAGGAAGATCTGCTTATGGATACCCGCTTGGCTTTGCGGGCGCTCCTGGAGCCTGAGGATGAAGGCTATGTGTATTCTTTCTGGCCGGATGTATTGACCTTGAAAGAAATCGGCGATCCTCGGGACATTGCCACCTATTTTCGTTTGTGGGACGATACCGGCGATCTTTTGGCGCGTAACCTTGTAGTGCAGTGCCGTCAAAATACCAATTACGACATTGTCCGCTATGCGGCGCATCCTTTCTTTTTGCAAGGATATACTCTTTGCGCCAATGGCGAGAATACCTTTTATACCAAAAACAAGGAATATCAGAAATCGCTGCATCGCGGATATATCGGTTTTGAATCGGATTCGCAGAATTTCCTTTATACCTTGCATTATGTGCTGCATGAGTTGAAGTGGCCTTTACAGTACTACAAACATGTAATTACGCCGTTGTCATTCAACGAAATGGAAGAACGGCCGGACAAAGAAGTGCTAACTACGATTCGGCAATCTATGGGGCATTTGGAAATCAACGGTCCCAACACCATCATTGGTCTTTTGCCGGACGGGCGAATGATGACCTGCTGTGACTCCAAAAAGCTGCGGCCGGTTGTCCTTGGCGGCGATGGAGTGACGAAGGCCATTTCTTCTGAGGTGTGCGGCTTAAACGCCATTTTGCCGGATCGTGATATTGCCAGCGATATTTATCCCAATGAGCGGGAAATCGTGCTGATTAACAACCAGTTGGAGGTAGAGCGATGGAAACAGTAAGAACCCAGGATGTAGGTGTCAACGACCTCAACTGGAAAATACAATACAACCCAGAGAGGTGTACTCTTTGCGGCAGCTGCGTAGCTGCCTGTACTTTCGGAGCTATTGAAGCGGCCGTAGAACGGCGTAGCAGCGTTGTTTCCCGTGGCCCGGTACCCAACCCGGTAAAAGAGCATGCCGCGCTGCCAGTGATTCGCCAAAAGCGTTCGGTAGCGAATGCCTGCGTAGGCTGTGCTATGTGTGAGAAGGTGTGCCCTAATCAAGCCATCCGTCCGGTGCGCAACGAAGACACCCGCCAAAATTTGTTGGCCCGGGCCGGCGGTGCTACCATCAAGCGCGGCGGTCGCACAAATCTTAACGCGGACCGTACGCTGGATCGTATTGTTGTGGGTCGCATTTCGCAGATGACTGACCCTTCGCTGGATTCGGAACGTCATACCTTTGATATGCGCACCCCTTTAGGGCGCGTGCTCCCTCCGTCGCAGCTACCGTTGGCTTCTGAAAACGGTTCGCTGCAGCTGAATGGCCACACGCCGCCGGTAAGCTGGATTTATCCGATTATTTTTAGTGATATGTCCATCGGCGCACTGTCGACTCGCGCCTGGGAAGCATTGGCGCTGGCTACGGCTTATCTCAATGAAAAGCATGGTTTGCCAGTGCGCATGTGTTCCGGCGAGGGCGGTATGCCGGTGAAGCTGATGGAATCCGAGCAGCTTAAGTATGTGATTCTGCAGATTGCATCCGGTCATTTCGGCTGGAACCGCATCATTCAGGCAATGCCTAAAATGAAAGTTGATCCGGCGGCGGTGATGATTAAGATTGGTCAGGGGGCTAAGCCTGGCGATGGCGGTCTTTTGCCGGCAGCTAAGGTGGCTTCACATATTCAGGCCATCCGCGGCGTGCCTAAAGCAGACCTCATGTCTCCGCCTAACCATCAGGGCTTGTACTCCATCGAGGAGTCGGTGCAGAAAATGTTCCTTTCCATGAACGCCGCTTTTGGCTTCCGGGTGCCAGTGGCGATCAAATGCGCCGCTTCGGCTACTTCGGTCTCGGTATACAACAATTTGCTCCGCGACCCCTACCGCATTTGCGGCGGCTTTTTTATCGACGGCATCCAGGGCGGCACCGGTGCCGCCAATGAAGTGTCGCTGGATCATACGGGCCATCCGGTGGTTTCTAAACTGCGTGAATGTTATCTGGCGGCGGTCAAGCAAGGCCGCCAAGGCCAAATCCCCATCTTTGCCGGCGGCGGCGTAGGCCTTACAGGAAACGCGGCGGCAGATGCGTTTAAATTGATTTGCTTGGGCGCTAACGGCGTCTTTATCGGCAAGATTCTGATTCAGTTGATGGGCTGTGTCGGCAACGAACACGGGCGCTGTAACTCTTGCTCTACAGGGAAGTGTCCTACAGGTATCTGTACGCAGGACCCGCGTCTGGTAGGACGTCTAGACATCGACAAAGCCGCTCAGGCCGTTGTGGATTATACCTTGGCGCTGAACAGTGAATTTAAAAAGCTGATGGCGCCAGTAGGCAACAGCTCGCTGCCCATAGGCCGTTCCGATGCGTTGGTAACGACCGACCGCGCCGTAGCGGAAAAATTGGCCATCCAATACGTCTGCTGATAGGGAGAAGGAGGAACTGGAGATGCTTACGATTGATACTTTGGCAGGAGGAAAACGCCTGTCTACACAAGAACTCCTGACCGCCATCAGCGAGGCGCTAGCGGCGGGAGAAACAGAATTTCATATTTTGGCCAGCGGCCAACATGATATCGGCGGTCCCTTATGGCACCCCGAAGGAAAAACGCTTCGTTTTACTGTAACTAATCCGGGGCAGCGCGTGGGCTCCATGTGCATGCCCGGCACTGAAGTCATTGTCGAGGGCTCGTCCTCTGCGGATGTAGGCTGGCTGAATGCCGGCGGTCGCATCGTGGTCAAAGGCGATGGCGGTGATACCACAGCCCATTGCGCCGCCGGCGGCAGTATTTATATCGGCGGCCGGGCAGGCACTCGCTCCGGGTCCTTGATGAAGCATGACCCGCTGTATGCGCCGCCCGAGTTTTGGGTACTCAAACGCTGCGGCAGCTTCTCCTTTGAGTTCATGTCCGGCGGCATTGCCGTTGTTTGCGGCGTGGATGTTGAAGAGGACGAGTCGGTGCTGGGCGATCGCTCCTGCATGGGCATGGTGGGTGGCGTGGTGTATGTCCGCGGCCCGCTGCAAGGCGTGTCCGCGAAAGATGTAAAAGTGCGGGCTTTAGAAGCGGAGGATATTGAGTATCTGTCCAGTCACATGGAGAGCTTTCTGCAGTCCGTAGAGCGTAAAGAGCTGCAGGGAGATTTGACGAAATGGGACGAGTGGCAAAAAATTGTGCCGCTTACGTATGAAGAGCGACCTAAAAAAGTGGAATCGCATCTCTTTGCTTTCCGTGCGAATGAATGGGTTCCCGGGGGGATTTTCAGTGATGTAGTGAGGGACGATTTTTCCGTAGTGGGCTTGGTTACAAGCGGTGTGATGCGCCAGCGCGTGCCGCAGTGGGAAAATGCGCGTTTTGCTGCTCCTTGCCAATTTAACTGCCCGGCTTCTATTCCGTCACAAGATCGTTTTAACTTGCTTCGCGACGGCAAGGTAGGCGAGGCCTATCGTCTGGTGTTGGAATATACTCCGTTCCCCGGCTCTGTTTGCGGCAGTGTCTGTCCTAACTTGTGCATGGACGCCTGTACGCGCGGTCAGATTGACTTGTCAGCGCAGATCGGGGCGTTGGGTCAGTATTCTCGGGAAGTGACGTTGCCGCAAGCAGTGCAAAAAACAGGCAAAGCTGTAGCCGTTGTCGGCGGCGGCGTGGCTGGTTTAACGGCAGCTTGGGAATTGGTACGCCAGGGGCATGACGTAACGGTTTTTGAAAGCGATGCAAAAATGGGCGGCAAAATGGAACAAGCGATTCCGCGTTCTCGGTTGGCGGCGGAAGTGCTTGAAGCCGAAGTGGCTCGTGTAGCGTCGCTGGGCGTAACCTATCGCAACAATGAGACCGTAGATTCAGCGAAATTCACGCAACTGCGCCAACAGTATGATGGTGTAATTGTGGCTACTGGCGGCCATGTATCCAAGGTTATTCCTTGGCCTGGTTCCGAACGATTGGTCAAAGGATTGGAATTCCTCAAAGCCGTCAACAACGGCCAAAAACCGAAAATCGGTAAAAAGGTCGTTGTCATTGGTTGCGGCAACGCCGGCATGGACGTGGCTGTAGGCGCCTACGAAGTGGGCGCCGAAGAAGTTACCTGTATCGACGTGGCTAAGCCGGCTGCGTTTGAAAAGGAAATAGACCATGTGGAAGAGCTGGGCGGTGTGCTGCTTTGGCCAGCAGCTACCCAGGAAATTACGGCGGCAGGCGTGCGCTTGACAGACGGAAGGCTGCTAGCGGCTGATACGGTTATTATCAGCATCGGCGAAGTGCCAGATCTGTCCTTCTTGCCTGCTGAGCTGCCTCAGGAGCGAGGCTTCCTGAAAGCCGGTCCGGCCGGAAAATTGGCGGATGGTCTTTATACCGCAGGCGATACGATTCGTCCGGGGCTCTTGGTGGATGCCATAGGCACTGCCCGTGAAGCAGCTAAGGCATTGCATGCAGAATTGACCGGTGAAGCCTATGCGTCAAAAGAGAAAGTGGCCCTTCCGCAGAGCCGCCTTTCGACGGAGTACTTTGAGCGCTGCCAAAGCGGTCAAGTTCCTAAAGCCAAAGAAGACTATCTGCGCTGTATCAGTTGCGGTACCTGCCGCGACTGCCATATGTGCGAAAAATCTTGTCCCGAAAAAGCTATTTCCCGGGAAATACAGGAAGACGGTTCGTTCGCTTATGTATCGGACGACAGCCGCTGCATCGGCTGCGGCGTATGCGCGGGTATTTGCCCCTGCGGCATTTGGTCCATGCATCCGAACAATGCGCCCTTGCCTTGTAACTAAACAAAAAAGCGCTGCCTGTTGAGGCGGCGCTTTTTCTTGCTACACCAGAATTTATAAGTTTTTATGGCTGGAAAACCTAAAGTTATCAAGGACTGGAAATTTCTGGGTAAACGGCGGCATAACTGTATTTGAGACAAGATTTGCGCGCGACTCGAAAAAGCAGGCTAAGGCGGCAGTTTCTTAACTCGCTGAGCTCGAACAGGCGAAACTGTCATCCGCCTTCGCCTGCTTTTTCGTCCTGCGGACCGTCTTGCTCCAATAAAAGTCTCAAATACAATCACGACCGCCGCAGCTTTATTGATCTCCCAATTTAACAGGCCAGTAGACGTTGGTTGCTATGCCGTCTATGGCGCACCGATCCTAGGTGCTTCCGGCACCGTCGTACTCCTGTTGAATTCCGAAACCCTCAGTCGAACCCTCCGTGACTACCGTGATTCCGATTTTCTTGTTCAATCCTCGATTTTTAGTATTTCTTCCTGCAAAAGAGAGTATTGAATCACAAAATCCGCACAGGGAAAACAAATGGTGTCTAAAAATAGACACACATCGTCTTCGTGAACATTATGTGTCGATAAATGATAAAATACGTTAATTTTTGATTGACATAGAGGATGTGGGAAAATATAATAAAAAACAACGGACAAGATTATCCGTGTAAAAAACACATATTTCCGAGCATTGTGTAAAATTGTAATGTTTGCACGCGGCGAGGAAGCATGGTAAGAATGTCCAGGCATTATACGGTAGATTTTAATGTGAGATGAAACAGGGGGCATGTAGTGTGAGTAAAAAATGGCAAAAATGGCTCGGCGTAGCCTTGGCGGCAACCCTGACTATTGCGTTGGTAGCTGGCTGTGGCGGCAAAAGCGAACCTAAAGGGGATGCCAATGAAATTCGCATTGGCGCCAGCATGGAATTAACTGGCGGTGTAGCGGCTTACGGTCAGCAGACGTTGAACGGAATCAAGTTGGCTGTGAAGCAGGCTAATGATGCTGGCGGCATTAATGGCAAGAAGATCAATTTAATTGTGGCAGACAATAAATCCGAAGCATCGGAAGCCACCAATTCGGTAACGAAGTTAATTAATCAGGATAAGGTTATCGCCGTTCTTGGCCCGGTAGTCAGTTCTAATGCACTGGCGGCGCTGCCGGTAGCGGAAAGCGCGAAAGTTCCTCTTTTGACGCCAACTGCTACGAATCCGGATGTGACTGTAAAAGACGGCAAAGTTCGTCCGTATGCTTTCCGATCCTGTTTTATTGATCCTTTTCAAGGAACGGTAGTGGCTAATTTTGCAGCGAAGACGCTGGGAGCTAAGAAAGCGGCCATTTATGTGGACAATAGCTCAGATTACTCCAAAGGGCTGGCCAAGTTCTTTGAAGAAAATTTTGTCAAAAATGGCGGCACTATTGTCATAAAAGAAGCCTTCTTACAAAAAGACCAGGACTTCAAATCGACTTTGACCAAGATCAAGGCGGCTGGTGCGGATGTAATTTATGTTCCTGGCTATTATGAAGAAGTGGGCAAAATCGTCAAACAGGCTCGGGAAATGGGGATTACCATTCCGATTACTGGTGGTGACGGTTGGGATAATTCCAAGCTACCTGAAGTAGCTGGTGCAGCAGCGCTGAACAATACGTTCTTCAGCAATCATTACTCGGCAGAAGATAAAGACCCCAATGTCTCTAAGTTTGTAGAAGCGTACAAGAAAGAATACAATGAGGGTCCCAGTGCTTTGTCGGCATTGGGCTATGATGCGGGTCTGCTATTGGTAGACGCTCTCAAAAGAGCAGGCAGCACCGATTCGGCGAAGCTGACCGAAGCTTTGGCTGCTGTAAAAAACCTCCAGGTTTCCACAGGGATCATCTCTCTGGATGCCAACCATAATCCAGTGAAGAGCGCTGTTATTATTGAAATGAAGGATGGCAAGCAAACTTTTAAAGAGAAAGTCAATCCATAATTACAACGGGCTGAGGCAAGTTGCCTTAGCCCTTCTTTTTCCAGTTTCGTCCGAATCAAGTCCGTTTGGGAAGCATTAGTTCAAGAAACCGTTTTTGTTCTCCCACAAAGGACATGTGGTGCTCTTGTATACAAGGAGTGGTATTGACAGTCCAAAAACCGTGCACTATAATGACAACATGTACACGGAAAGATTCACTGCAGATGGACGCGGTGTTGAATTACGGACACAGTTTTCAGAATAGCGGCAAGACGTTGCGCCGTTGCAGAGAATCCAATGACAGGAGGCTGGAGAATGCTGACGAAAAAAGTCGCGCGCTGGATTGGCGTTGCCTTGGTAGGCGGCTTGCTGACAGCAGCCCTTGCAGGCTGTGGCGGCGGTGCTAAGCAAGATGCCAACGTAATCAAGCTCGGTGCTAACTTGGAGATGACCGGAAATAACGCTACCTTCGGACAATCGGCTGCTAACGGAGCTAAACTGGCGATTAAGGAAATTAACGCCAAAGGCGGTATCAACGGGAAGCAGTTGGAACTCGTAGTTGCGGACAACAAGAGCGAGGCGGCTGAAGCTGCGAACGCCATGCAGAAGCTGATTACTCAGGATAAAGTGGTAGGGGTGATTGCTCCAATCGCTTCGTCCAGCGTTATTGCTGCAGCTCAGGTTAATATGGCCAATAAAGTACTAGCCATCAGCCCGACGGCTTCTAATCCAAAAGTGACCGTGGACCCTGCTACCGGAAAAGTACGGGACTTTTTATTCCGGGCGGCATTCATCGATCCTTTCCAGGGTTCGGTTATGGCCAACTTTGCAGGTAAGAGCTTGAAAGCCACGAAAGCGGCCATGTATATCGACAACAGCTCCGACTATGCCAAAGGCCTAGGCCAATTCTTTAAGGAAACTTTCTTAAAGAACGGCGGCGCCGTTGTTTCTGAAGAAGCATACTTGGCTAAGGATACGGATTTCAAAGCGACTCTGACGAAAATCAAAGCGGCTAATCCAGACGTTCTCTTTGTACCTGGTTACTACCAGGAAGTGGGCATGATCATTAAACAGGCCCGGGAAATGGGACTGACGATGCCGATTCTGGGCGGCGACGGCTGGGATTCGGCAAAGTTGCCGGAGATTGCTGGAGCTAGTGCTTTGAATAATACCTTCTTTGCTAATCATTACTCGCCTGACGACAACAGTCCGGCTATCAAAGCCTTTGTTGACTCGTATAAAAAGGAATACGGCCAAACGCCGGATGCCTTTGCAGCTCTTTCGTACGACGCCACTATGATGGTGATTGAAGCCATTAAACGTGCCGGCGGCACAGATACAACGAAAATCAAGGATGAACTGGCTAAAACCAAAGATTATCAGGCTGTATCTGGCAAGATCACCTTGAATGAAAGTCATGACGCCGTGAAAAGCGCCGTTATCATTGAATTCAAGGATGGAAAACAGGCATTTAAGGAAAAAGTCAATCCGTAATCCGAAGGTTTGTTAGCGGATGTACCGGGAGTTATCGAAGGGGATAAGACTGCGCAACCCATAGGGCTACGCGCCGTCTTGTTCCCTTTTTGTTGCTCGCGTTTTGAATAGAAGTGACTGAATTTAGACGGTTTTAGAATGGAAAGGAGGATCGCCCATGGATTTTTTAATTCAAGTAATACAACAGCTGATTAACGGTATTTCTTTGGGCAGCATTTACGCCCTTATCGCTCTTGGCTATACGATGGTTTACGGTATTATCAAGCTTATCAATTTTGCGCATGGCGACATTTATATGGTAGGTGCTTATATCGGTTTTTTTGCGACAACCGTATTGGGAGTATCCTTTATTCCGGCGTTGTTGATCGCGATGGTAGGAGCTGGTTTGGCGGGCATGCTTATTGAATATCTGGCGTACCGGCCATTGCGGTTTGCACCGAAAATTTCAGTTTTGATTACGGCTATCGGCGTTTCGTTGCTTTTGGAATACGGCGGCATGCTGGTGGTATCACCACAGCCTCGGACATTCCCGGCGGTGTTTCCCACAGAGACGTACAATCTGGCGGGTATCATCATTAATAATCAGCAGGTGGTTATCTTGGTGATTTCGCTGCTGCTAATGGTACTGCTTACCTATGTGGTACAGTACACCAAAACCGGCAAGGCTATGCGTGCCGTATCGTTTGATACGGAAACAGCACAGCTGATGGGTATTGATTCTGGCAGAATTATTTCTTTCACTTTCGGCATTGGTTCGGCCCTGGCGGCCGCAGCCGGCGTACTTGTTGGCGTTTACTACAATTCGATTGATCCGCTGATGGGCATCATGCCTGGCTTAAAAGCCTTCGTAGCTGCTGTTTTGGGCGGCATCGGCATTTTGCCGGGCGCCATGCTGGGCGGTCTCATCTTAGGGGTTGTAGAAGCGCTGGTGAGCGGCTTTATTTCTTCTACCTTCCGCGATGCGGCAGCTTTTGCGATTTTAATTCTTATCCTGCTCTTCAAGCCGTCAGGTCTGTTGGGCAAAAATACCCGTGAGAAAGTGTAGGTGGCAGGCATGCGGAGCAAAACGAAAAAAGACCTAAAGGTTCTTGGTTTGTGCATGGCCCTGTTCGCTGTCGTGCAGGTGCTCATAAACGTGGATTTTATTGGCCCTTTCTGGGAACTGAATCTGGTTTTAATCGGCATTAATATTATTTTGGCGAGCAGTCTAAACTTGATTAACGGCTTTACCGGCCAGTTTTCTATCGGCCATGCCGGTTTTATGGCGGTGGGAGCATATGCCAGCGCTGTTCTGTCAGTAAAATTTGAGCTGCCATTTTTGCTGGCGATTTTGGGAGGCGCCGCTGGCGCCGGCCTTCTTGGCTTCTTAATCGGCCTACCGACGCTGCGTCTTAAAGGCGACTATTTAGCTATTGCCACCTTGGGCTTGGGAGAAATTATCCGTATTTGCATTTTGAACATTCAATATGTTGGCGGTGCTTCCGGCTTCATGGGCATTCCCCGGTATACGAATTTTGCTTGGGTCTTTGCCTTGACGGTAGTTACGTTGTTTATCATTAAAAATCTGATCAATTCTACTCATGGACGAGCGTGTATCGCCATTCGCGAGAATGAGATTGCCGCCGAATCCATGGGGGTAGATACGACGCGCTACAAAGTCATCGCTTTTACGATCGGCGCTTTTTTTGCCGGCGTGGCTGGGGCTCTTTTCTCTCATTACTTCTACATTGCCCATCCGGCTTCGTTTACCTTTATGAAGTCTTTCGACATTCTGACTATTGTGGTTTTGGGCGGTTTGGGAAGTTTGACCGGTTCCGTTACGGCGGCGGTGCTGCTGACCTTTGTTTCAGCGGCTTTGGCCGGGTATCCGGAATGGCGCATGGTTATTTACTCGTTGATGCTTATTATCTTGATGATTTACCGGCCCCAAGGGCTGTTTGGCAACAAGGAATTAAGTCTGGCCATGTTTGGCCGTCTGTTTGGAGGTGGCAAACGTGACGCTGCTTAAGACTACCAAGCTGTCTAAGGTGTTTGGCGGCCTGCGGGCGGTTTCCAATTTTGAAATGGAAATCAACAAGGGAGAACTCATCGGTCTTATCGGCCCGAACGGCGCTGGCAAGACCACGGCTTTTAACCTGTTGACCGGCGTATACGAGCCGACCGAAGGGGAGATTATTTTCGACGGTCAAAGCGTCGTCGGCCTTAAGCCTTACCAAGTTACACAACGCGGCATTGCGCGGACTTTCCAGAATATCCGTCTTTTCAGCGATATGACGGTGCTGGACAATGTTAAAGTAGCCAATCACTTTCATCTAAAATACGGTTTGGCTGAGGCGGTAACCCGTTTGGGTCGCTATTTTAGCGAAGAAGAAGAATTAGAAGACCAGGCCATCCGCTTTTTGGAGATTTTCCAACTGGCCGATAAAAAGGATGAGGTAGCCAAGAACCTTCCTTACGGGGAACAGCGCCGTTTGGAAATTGCCCGGGCCCTGGCGGCCAAGCCTAAATTGCTGCTACTTGACGAGCCCGCAGCCGGCATGAACCCCCAGGAAACACAGCAATTGTTGCAGATGATCCGGTGGATTCGTAAGGAATTTGACCTGACCATCCTCCTCATTGAACACGATATGAGTTTAGTCATGAATGTGTGTGAACGCATTTACGTGCTGGATTACGGTAAGATTATCGCCAGCGGCACACCGGAAGAAATCAAGAATAACAAGCAAGTCGTCGAGGCGTACCTCGGTGAGGAGGTGAACTGATGCTTACCATCGACAATCTTAACGTATTTTACGGCGCTATTCATGCGTTAAAAGGGGTTTCTCTGGAAGTAAATGAAGGGGAAATTGTGACCCTCATTGGCGCCAACGGCGCCGGTAAGTCTACCACGTTGCGCACCATTTCTGGGTTGCTCAAGCCCAAAGAAGGCAGCGTCAAGTTTGAAGGCAAAGATATTGGCGGTATGGCAGCTCAAAAAATAGTGAAGCTGGGTATTTCCCAGGTGCCGGAGGGACGGCGCATTTTTGCCAATATGACAGTCATGGAAAACTTGGAGCTGGGCGCGTTTATTCGTAGCGATAAATCTGGCATTGCCCAGGACCTGGATATGGTTTTTGGCCGTTTTCCTCGCTTGGCGGAACGCAAAAGCCAGTTGGCAGGCACTTTGTCCGGCGGTGAACAGCAGATGCTGGCTATGGGGCGGGCGCTGATGAGCCGACCGAGGATGATGCTTCTCGATGAGCCGTCTATGGGCTTGGCGCCGCTTTTGATTCGTGAAATATTTAATATTATTGTGGACATCAATTCGACAGGAACTACGGTTCTCTTGGTCGAACAAAATGCTAACATGGCATTGTCCATTGCGCACCGAGCTTATGTTATGGAAACAGGACGCATCACGCTTTCCGGCGATGCGAAGGAATTGGCCGCCAGTGAGGAGATTCGCAAGGCGTACCTCGGCGGTTGATGCCGCCCTGCCGGGGCTGCGTCCCCTGGCTCCCCATGGATGAAAGGAGAGTGTTTCTAGTATGTTTGTGAAAGATCAGATGACCGTCAATCCGATAACTGTTACGTCGGCGACTACCATTGCGGATGCTGCCGAACTCATGAAGAAACATCGCTTTCGCCGCTTGCCGGTGGTTGATATTGGTAAGTTGGTGGGTATTGTGACTGATCGGGATTTGCGTAAAGCTTCGCCGTCTTCGGCGACAACCCTTTCCGTTCATGAAGCGGATTACTTATTATCTAAAGCCTTGATCAAAGATATCATGGCCAAAAAGGTTCTCAGCATTGATGCGGAAGCTACGATCGAAGAAGCGGCACTATTGATGTACAATAACCGTATTGGTGGCGTACCGGTAGTGGACAAGAACCAGGATGTAGTCGGCATTATTACGGAGACCGATATCTTTAAGTGTTTGGTGGATATCATGGGCTTGCCTTCGGGAACTACGCGCGTTACGATACGCGTGCCGGACCAGGCGGGAGTTATTACCGAAATTACCGGTATTTACGCGGAATTGGGCATTAACATTACTTCTATGGCCAGCTATAGCCTGCCTGATGGCAGCGGTGAAGAAGTCATTCGCGGCGATGTGAAGGATATGGAAGAACTCAAAAAACGCATAGAGGCCAAAGGATACAAAGTAGTTCATGTAGCCCAGATTGGTTAATTGTATTGAGAAAAATTCCCATAGTTTACACGGAAATTGACTTGTGATACAATACCAATAAGGATCAGGCGGCCGTGTTGTAACGGTGCGGCCGGGCTGCTCTTTGGCAGCAGTAGTCAGCCTACGGGACCCTTAGGGGGACCGTAGGCTTTTTATGTCTTGCCCCTTTTTTTGAAAGGAGCTAGTTTAATCATGAATGAAGAATTGGTATTGTTAAAACGCCGCACAGCGCGGCTATCGGTTGTATCTAATACGTCGTTGGTTATTTTCAAGCTTCTTGTAAGCTGGCAAACTGGAGCCGTGAGTATTTTGTCCGAGGCGGCTCATTCCGCGGTGGATTTGATAGCGGCCTTGATTGCTTGGGCGGCGGTGCGCAAGTCCGATTTACCGCCCGATGAGAAGCACGCTTATGGGCACGGCAAGATTGAAAATCTGTCTGGCGCGATTGAGGCGATATTGATTGTTGTGGCCGCCTTGGGTATCGTTTGGGAAGCAGCGCAGAAGCTTAACCAACAGCATATGCCGGAGGATCTGGAGCTGGGCCTGGCGGTAATGGCGCTTTCCATTGCCGTTAACTGGCTGGTTTCCGGGAAACTGATGGCTGTGGCTAAGGTTACCGGTTCTCAAGCGCTGGAAGCGGATGCTATGCATTTGAGGGCGGATATCTGGACGTCAGTAGGCGTTTTGGTTGGCTTGGGACTTATCTATTGGACGGGCTTACCTTGGCTGGATCCGGCCATTGCATTGGTAGTGGCTTTGATTGTCTTTCGCGCCGGCTGGAAGCTGACAAAGAATAGCTTTGCCGAACTGACGGATATCAGCTTGCCGGCAGAGGAAGAAGAGCGGATTGCCGCTCTGGTACAGACTCATCCTGAAGTGCTGTCGTTGCATCGTTTGCGGACGCGCCGTTCAGGCAGCTATCGTTTGTTGGACATGCATGTGGTTCTTGGTAAGGATATGCCGTTGGAGAATGCCCATGCGATTTGCGATCAGCTGGAAGCCGAGCTTAAGGACGTATTTGCTCCGTGTGATGTTGTCATTCATATGGAACCGTGCACTGTGGCTTCAGAGGCGTTTGCCTGTGCGGGATGTGTACAGTGTGAAAAGCGTTAGGCAATGAGAAAAAAAGGAATCGCACGACTGGTTGATGGATTTTTAGCGTTGGTTATTTCGCGCCATTGGCGCAGGCAGCATCTAGCGCACGTACGCGGGCGCGTACTCGAAGTAGGCGGCGGCAGCGGTCTGTCTTTATCTTGCTACCCTCGTGAAGATTGGACAGAGCTGGTGCTTGTGGATTTGGATCAGGCGATGCTGGACCTCGCAGCGCAGCGAAAGCTGCCGGGAGGTCAGCCTCTGAATGTTTGTCAGGGAAATGTCGAAGGCTTGCCTTTTGAGGCTGGCGCATTTGATACGATAGTGGCGCAGTTCCTCTTTTGCGGCGTAAACCAGCCTGTGCAAGGATTGCGTGAATGTCGCCGCGTTTTAGCGCCTGAGGGTAGACTTTTCCTGTTGGAGCATGTGCGCAGTGACCATTGGTTTTTAGGTCGGCTGCTAGATGCGTTGAATGTGGTTACTAGTCGTTTATTTGGGGATCGTTTTAATCAGCGTGTAGAGCCTCTTTTGGCAGAAGCTGGCTGGCGTATAGTGCGGCGGGGCAATTTATTTTGGGACGTGATTCGTCTTTTTGAGGCCGTGCCGTGCGCAGAGGCGCCAGCAAAAAAAAGCTGTGACTGAAAAGCAGTCGTGAAGTTCACTAGTGAGCTTTACGACTGCTTTTGTACTGTTAGAGTGTACTATCTTTTCTGCCGAGAAGGACATTGGTAGCAGGTGTTTCCAAATTTGTAGGGAATAACTCTACCGTATGAGTTCATTTTGTCTTATTATTTGTAGAAAGGAAGTTTTTTTATGGAGAAAAGAAAACCGTCAATTCCTCAGTTTAAAGCGTGGAAGGAGCAGGGACGCAAAATTCGCATGGCGACGGCGTATGATTTTTCCTTTGCATCCCTTGTGGAACGCTCCCCTATCGAAATGATTTTGGTTGGGGATTCGTTAGGTATGGTCATGCTGGGCTATGAAAGCACCGTGCCGGTGACGATGGAGGATATGGTGCATCATACGAAACCGGTGGTTCGGGGAGCGGCGAATACCTTTATTGTAGCGGATATGCCTTTTGGTTCCTACAATGTCAGCTTGAGTGAAACCATGCGTAATGCGAATCGGCTGCTGCAGGAAGGCGGCGCTGATGCCATCAAACTGGAAGGCGGCGAAGGAGTGCTCGACTTGGTAGCGGCTTTGACGTCCGGCGGCGTACCGGTTATGGGGCATATTGGTCTGACGCCGCAAACGGCTTCGCAATTGGGCGGCTTTAAGGTACAGGGTAAGGATGCCGCGGCCGCGCAGCAGTTGATCGAAGACGCTATGGGGCTCGAAGAAGCAGGGGCCTTTGCAGTGGTATTGGAGTGTGTACCGGCGCCAGTGGCTAAGATGATCAGTGAAAAGCTTTCTATTCCCACCATTGGCATTGGGGCGGGAGCAGATTGCGACGGACAGGTTTTGGTCATTCACGATTTGCTGGGCATTTTTGACCGTTTTACCCCTAAGTTTGTCAAAAAATACGCAGCCTTGAACGGAACGATCATTGATGCGTTGAGCACCTATGCTAAAGAAGTGGAAGATGGAACCTTTCCGGGAGCGGAACATTCTTTTGGTATGGTGGAAGAAGAGCTGCAACGGCTCTACTAAAACAGAGGAGGACGCGCAACGATGGAAGGTATTGTGAAAATTAGTCAGTTTATTACCCGGCTCTTTCCTCTTTGGGTAGTGCTATTTTCTTTGCTGGCCTTTTTCTTTCCAGATCCCTTAAAACCTATGGCCAAACTCATTCCTTACGGCTTGGGTATCATTATGCTGGGTATGGGTCTTTCGATGAAAATAGATGATTTCAAGCTGGTTCTTTCACGGCCGAAAGATGTATTTTGGGGAATTATTTTGCGGTATATGATTATGCCTTTTGTTGGGTATGGCGTAGCGACGATGCTGGGGCTGCCTCCCGCATTGGCGGCTGGATTGATTTTGGTGGGCTGCTGTCCCAGCGGTACGGCTTCTAATGTTATGACTTTTCTGGCTAAAGGAGACACCGCCCTATCGGTGACGGTATCCAGCTTCAATACGGTGTTGGCTCCTATTTTGACACCGTTTATGTTTTTGTATCTGGCTGGTTCTATTATTCCTATTAATACCGAAGCCTTGCTAATGGACATTGTCAAAATTGTTTTGGTCCCTGTAGCGTTAGGGATTGGTTTGCGGATGCTGGCCTCGGATTTTGTCGATAAAATTATGGATGTCGTGCCGGTCGTATCGGTCGTAATGATTGTAGCGGTTATTGCCACGGTTATCGCCTTGAGCGCCGCTAAGTTGGCTACGGTAGCAGTTATTGCCTTTGGGGCGGTGGCGCTGCATAATGCGATTGGTCTTGGCTTGGGTTATGGTGCTGCTAAGACGGTTGGCATGGGAGAGAAGAAATCCCGGGCTATCGCTTTTGAAATCGGCATGGAAAACTCCGGCTTAGCGGTTGCCTTGGCTATTGCCCATTTGGATCCGGTGGCGGCCATTCCCGGCGCTATCTTTAGCGTTTGGCATAATCTGACGGGGTCGCTCTTGGCGGGCTTCTGGGGGTCTAGAGAAACAAAATCTTAAATTCGGAACTATTGATTTATTCCTGCATGCGCCAAGAGGAATCTTTTTCTCACCTGGCGGTGTATTCATTAAATCAGTAGCTCCTTATGGAACTGAAATTTTTAGTTGACTAAAGACTTGAGCATCTAAAAGAGCAGGCTTATGTAAATTTTTACATAAGCCTGCTCTTTTAACTTTCTTGCATCAGATCGTTACTGGCTGTCGATGATCCGGCCTTGTTCTAGAAAAAGAATGCGGTCACCGATGCGGCGTGCTTCTTCGAGATCGTGCGTGACTAGCAGCAGGGGGATGCGCCATTCTTCATGCAAGGAATTGAGTTCATCCTGGAGTTGTCGGCGAGTAGCCGCATCCAGAGCGGATAACGGTTCGTCCAAAAGCAGCAGTTGTGGCTGGCTCATGAGCGATCGGGCTAAGGCGACGCGCTGCTTTTCGCCGCCCGAGAGAACACCGATGGAACGTTCCGCCAGTGATGTCAAAGAAAAACGCTCCAGCAGACGCTGATATAGAGCGGCGGAGCCGTCGGGACGGCTGCCGTAAAGAATATTCTTTTTTACGGATAGATGCGGAAAGAGCGCATAGTCCTGGAACATATAGCCGATGCGCCGCAAGCGCGGCGGCATAAACTGCTCTGTGGCGTCATCAAAAAAAACGCTTTCCTCTAAACGGATCTGACCAGAGTCAGGGCGTTCCAACCCGGCGAGGCAGCGCAGCAAGGTAGTTTTGCCGCAGCCGGAAGGACCGAAAAGAACCAGCTTTTCCGAAACATCTTGCTCAAAGCGAAGCTGCAGGGTAAAGGAAGGCAGGGTTTTGCGGACATCTACATGGAGCATGAGCGTACCTCCTTAGACTGAAGCCGGCGTCGCTGCCAGTGATTGAGAAAAAAGAGCATGGAGAAAGTAATGCCGCTGATAAGCAGTACATAAAGACCGGCTAATGTCAGATCGTTGGATTCAGAAGCAAAATAAATGGCCAGCGGCAGGGTTTGCGTTTTGCCGGGAATATTGCCAGCGACCATGATGGTAGCGCCAAACTCCCCCAAAGCGCGGGCGAAAGAGAGGATGCATCCGGCAGCGACTCCAGGCCAGGCCAAGGGCAGAGAAATAGTAAGGAATACGCGCAGCTCGCTGGCGCCGAGAGTGCGTGCCGCATCTTCCAGATGAGGATCGACGCTTTGCAGAGACGCTTTGGCATTTTGGTACATTAGAGGAAAGGAGACCACAGCGCCAGCCAAGACGGCGGCATACGGCGTAAACACAAGCTGTGCCTGGTCACCGAAGAGCCAGAACAAGGGCCCTTGCCGTCCTAAAAGCAGCAGCAGGCAAAAGCCAGTTACTACCGGAGGCAGCACCAGCGGCAAGGTGAATAAGGCTTCCAACAAAGCTTTGCCGGGGATGTCCCAGCGACGCAGCGCCCAGGCCCAAGCCAGGCCAAAGATCACGACTAGGAATAAAGAAGCTGCAGCTACCTGCAAGGACAGCCAGATGGGTTGCCAGCTCATGTCGGTTCCCTCCTTTAATGTGCTTACTAATTTAAAAAGAAGGCGGCCGTTCCGTAGCGCGCTGCGCGTAACAACCGGAACTTCCGCCTTCTTTGGCTTTTATATTACTATAGCACAACATAGCTCATTTGCAGAGCTGTAATTTTGTGTCGCGTTGTTTACTGGTGAAGCCAAGCAAAGGCCTCGGCGGCGGTAAACTCATCCATGCCTTTGGCGAAGAGCAGCTCTGCCTCATAGAAGCAGTCTGCCAGGGGCGCAGCTTCCGCTGGTGGAATGGCAATACAGCTCATCTGAGCCTGTTTGGCGGCTTCCACGCCGTAACGAGAATCTTCCATGACCAGACAGGATTGGGGCGGCTTTTTTAGCAAGCGGGCCGCTTCTAAAAAGACGTCAGGCGCCGGTTTGCCGTGTTTGACCTGGGCAGAAGAAAGGGTAACGTCAAAGTAGTTACGCAGATCGGCGGCCTCTAGAACGGCGTCAATGACTTCCTTGGAGGAGCCGGAGGCTACGGCTAAGGGATAACCGTGTTCTTTTAAGAGATTGACAAAGGTTCGCATTTCAGGAAATACATGTGTGCGCTCCTGGGCCAGTTCCATATAGGCGGCATTTTTTCGCAGTAGTAGTTCTTCTACCGAAAGCGATAAGCTATATTGCTTTTTGATATCAGCTAGAAAGCAGTGCGACGAAAGCCCGGTATACGGCTTTTTATGTTCCGCATCAACGATGATTCCCAAGGGGCGGAAGATTTTTTGATCCGCTTCCAGATAGAGCGGCTCGCTATCGACAAGGGTGCCGTCCAAATCAAAAATAACAGCGGAAAATTTACGTGCAGCGTGATTCATGAAACGCGCTCCTTTAAGGGATAATTCTTTATAAAGATAGTTTCATTGTATCCTATTTGTAGCTGCTTTTGTCAATAAAGAAAAAATCTATTTTCACGGAAAGAATAAAAAACAGCGAAACAATGAAGAAAAATCTAAATTCATTGTAAGGAGTTGGAAAACGTCCTATACTGAAGAAAAAAAGAAACAGGTGGAGGAACCCGACAAAATGAGCTATGTTCTGGCTTGCGCTCTTTTTTTGGAAGTTTGCGCAGTGCTGCTGTTATTTATTGCGGGGTATGCACTGTTGCAGCGGCGTAAACATCACGTGTCCTTGATGAATTACTTTGCGGCGTTGGCTTTTTCGACGGCCCTCTATGCGGCTGGCTATGGTGCGGAAATTCTTGATTTTTCGTTACCCGGCAAGCTATTGTGGCTCAAGGTCCAATATTTGGGGATTCCTTTCATACCGGCCTTCTGGCTATGTGTGGCACTTACTTATTCTGGAAGAGAGCAGTGGCTGCAGCCAAGAGCCATAGCGGCGCTTTTTGCCGTGCCTGTATTGACGCTGGTGCTGCATTTCACTTCTTCCTTTCATGGTCTTCATTATCAGGTGGAAGGGTTGGCGATTAACGGGCCTTTTTTGCATGTGAAGGTACATTACGGCTTGTGGTATTGGGTACATTTTGCGTATTTGAGTTTGGCTGTAGTGGGGGGCAATCTGCTTTTTCTGCAGCAATGGCGACAGGCGGAGCTATTGTATCGGCGGCAAGTGTTGGTATTGTTTCTGGCTTCGTTAGTTCCCTGGCTGGCCTACTTATTGTATTTGCTCAAGCTGACTCCGTGGGGGCTTGATTTGACGCCAGTCTTTTTTTCTTGTTCCCTTTTGGCGTTTGCTTGCGGGTTTTTCTGGCTGCAGCTGTTTGATTTGGTGCCGGTGGCCAGAGCGGCTGTCTTTGATATGATTAGCGATGGAATCGTGGTATTGGATCGCAAACAACGTCTGCTAGACAGCAATATTGCAGCAGAAAAAATGTTGCCAGAGCTTAAGGGTCCTGGCTGCATTGGAAGAAGAATTGAAGCGGTACTGCCGCAATATCCAGTATTGCTGGAGCAAGTGGCGCAGCGTGAACAAGGAGAAGAACGGATGCGGTGGCGCCTTCCGGGAAAAGAAGAAGAAATTTGCGCTAGTCGAGTAGTACCCATTGTTGATCTTAAGGGCGAAGGGACCGGGCTGATTGTGGTACTGCAAAATGTGACCGAAGAAGTTCGCCTTTTGGAACGACTGCAGCAAGCGGCAACTATGGACGGATTGACGCAGATATATAACCGGACGCATTTTTTCCAGCTTTGCCAGGGAGAGTTTCGCAAAGAAGCAACGGACGTGAAGGCTTTTGCGCTGATTATTTTTGACTTGGATCATTTCAAGCGCATTAACGATACCTTTGGACATCAGGCTGGCGACGAAGTATTGCGGCAAGTGGCGAAGGCGGCGCAAGAAGTGCTGCGAGACAGCGATTTACTGGGACGTTATGGGGGCGAGGAGTTTATTCTGTTTTTGCCTCACTCCTTGGAGCAGGACGCCGTGCAGGTAGCGGAGCGGCTGCGACTGCGTATTGCAGCTCTGCAATTGCCAGAGCTGAGCGGGGGCTGGCCTCTTTCTGCCAGCTTTGGCGTGGCCGAAGGGCAAGCGAGTTTGGAAACCTGCTTATTGGCGGCGGATCAGGCTTTGTACGAGGCGAAGCACGACGGACGCAACTGTGTACGTGTGAAAAAAACGTCGGAAGCGTGAAGATAAAAAAAGGGCTGTGCTGAAACAATTGTTTCGACACAGCCCTTTGCATTATTCGGGTGTTCAATCTCTTCTTCAGCGCGCTGCTTATTCTGCGGCTTGGGCGCAGGCCTCCATGAGAGCTTCGCTCAAAGAAGGATGCGGATGGGTCAGCGTGGATAGCTGCAGGGCAGTGACACCCAAAGAAAGGGCCAACGAGGCTTCTCCTAACAGTTCGGACACATGCGGGCCCGTCATATGGATGCCCAGCAAGCGGTCGGTGACGGCGTCAACGACGACTTTGACCAGGCCGTCCCGTTCACCTAGGCAAAGAGCTCGGCCATTTTGGCGGAACGAAGCGCGTCCGCAGCGTACTTCGTAGCCTTGGGCGGTGGCTGCGGTTTCGGTTAGGCCGACGGAGGCCAATTCGGGCTGAGTATAGACGCAAGAAGGCACCAAATGCTGCGGCACGACAGCTGGATAGCCCAGCGCATTTTCCATGGCAGCGCGTCCTTCGGCATAGGCTTTATGGGCTAGAAGCTTGCCGCCCGTAACATCGCCGGCGGCATAAATGCCAGGTAAATTGGTTTCTTGGCGTTTATTGACGACAATTTCTCCTTGTGGGCCTAAGGCCAAGCCCAAAGAAGCGGCTTCTGGAGGAGCGGCCGGTTGGCGGCCTGTAGCCAAAAGCACGATGTCGGCAGGAAGCTCTTTGACCGTGCTTTTTTGCGTAAAAGAAACGGTGGTTTCTTCGTTGCTGTAGGCGATGTTGGTCACCTGCGCTTGGGTAAAGATACGCAGTCCTTGACGCTGCATGGCCTTAACCAGCTCTATCGCAATATCCTTGTCCTCTTCCGGCAATAGTTGAGGCTGCAACTCCAGTAGAACCACCTCGCTGCCTAGGGAGAGAAACATTTGGGCAAATTCCAGACCAATGACGCCGCCGCCGATAATGACTAGGCGGCGCGGGATTTTTTTGAGTGTCAGCAGCTTATCACTGGTAATGGCACTTAAAACATCAGCGCCGGGAATAGGGGGGCGCTTGGCCTTAGAGCCAGTGGCGATGAGCAGCTTATCAAAGCGGAGAAGGTGGCTTTCTGTTTCGGTAACAACCTCCATCTCGTTAGAGGAACTTAGGCGTCCTTCGCCAGTAAGGCGTGTAACGCCGGCTTCCTTTAATAACTGCTCTACGCCATTGCGCAGAATTTTAGTGATACGTTCTTTCCGGGCCAGACTGCGAGACCAGTCTAGGCCAGACAACGGCATGTCTAGACCGAAATCACCGCATTTTTTGGCATAACTCGCCAGTTCGGACGTGCGCAGCAACGCTTTCGTCGGGATGCAGCCTTGGTTAAGGCAGACGCCGCCGCAATGGTCTTTCTCCACTAGAATCACCGAGGCTCCAAGTTGAGCGGCGCGCAATGCGCCTAGGTATCCTGCGGGGCCGCCGCCGAGAACAACGATGCGAATAGGTGTGGTGGCCATGAAGGTTTTCTCCCCCTTCGGTCAAATGACATATTATGGTTTTATCATATATCGAACGAGGGAAGACTGTCAAATACAACCGTAAGCGAGGGGGATACAAAGTAAAACACGCAATGTAAGGACGAAGGCTAACGCAGGAAAATTGCCGAGCAGAGAAAGTAAACAACCGGCATGATTGGCTAAAAAAAGATATTGAAAGAAAGCATAAAAACAAATTTTTCAGTAAAAATTGTGCAGTGTGGCCAAAAAAGAAGTGGAACTCTACTAGAGAGTCGTATTGCCGTACAAAGGCGTTGAGGTAAGGAAAAACGAATGAATAAAAAGATGATTCTTTTGGAAGGAAGGGCTTAGGAACATGAACATTCATATTCCATACGGAAAAGAAGAACTTATGGTGACGTTGCCTCAAGAACGGGTAGCGGCAGTGCTGGAATCAAAGGCTCATGGCTATCAGGCGGAGGCAAGTGAGGCAGAACTAGTGCGGCGGGCGATGGCTGCACCTATAGGCACGCCGAGGCTGCAGGAGCTGGCTCAAGGCAAAAAAAATATTGTTATTATTGTCAGTGATCATACGCGTCCAGTGCCGACTCAGGTAATCGCCCCGTTGTTGTTGGAAGAAATTAAGGCGGGCAATTCGCAGGCGCAAGTAACTTTTTTGGTAGCAACTGGCTTGCACCGTTCGACAACAGAGCAAGAGCTACGCGAGAAATTCGGACCAGACTTATATGGGAACGTGCACATTGTTGTACATGACTGCTGGGATAAAAGTTCGCTGGTGCAGCTGGCAAAGCTGCCGTCCGGTGGCGAACTGTGGCTGAACAAGGTGGCCGCTGAGGCGGATTTGCTGTTGGCGGAAGGCTTTATTGAGCCGCATCTTTTTGCCGGGTTTTCCGGCGGTCGCAAAAGCGTGCTGCCAGGAATTGTCGGCGACAGCACCATTCGAGTTAATCATTGTGCAGAACATATTGCGCATGAGAAAGCGCGGGTGGGAATTCTAGAGGGAAATCCGATTCACGAGGACATGGTTCACGCGGCGCGCCAGGCCAAATTGGCCTATATTGTCAATGTCGTCATTGATGCGCAGAAAAAGGTAATCGGTGCTTTTGCAGGCGACGTGGAGCAGGCTCATTTGCAAGGTTGTGCGTTTTTGCAGGAACTGGCGGCGGTAGCCGCCGCGCCAGCGGAGATTGTTGTCACTACCAACGGCGGCTATCCGTTGGACCAAAATATTTATCAGCATGTAAAAGGCTTGTCTTCGGCAGAAGCCACCTGCAAAGAAGGCGGCGTTATTATTGTCTGCGCTGATTTGGGGGATGGTCATGGCAGCGCTGAGTTGTATGAATGGCTGCAAAAAGGAGCTGCAGCTGTGACAAATACCATTTTAGCGGTGGACCGCTACTCCACCGTACCGGATCAATGGGCGACACAGATCATGGCACGGATTCAGTGCAAGCATAAGGTTGTTTTTGTGACCGCTCCGGCCCAGCACGAAGTGCTGCGGCGCATGGGATTTGCGGCGGCGGAAACCTTTGAAGAGGCGTTGGTTCAGGCGGAAGCAGTGGTCGGCAAGGATGCAAAAATTACGGTGATTCCTGACGGCGTGGCGGTTATTGTACGTTAAGAAACTATCAAAAAGGGGGCATATCCATGATCGACGGTATTATTCTTAATGACAAAGACAATGTGGCGACAGCGGTGCAGGTGCTGGCCAAGGGGCAGAAAGCACGAGTGCGCCGCAATCGGGAAGAAGTGGAAATCGTTATGACCGAGGACATTCCCTATGGACACAAATTTGCTGTGCGGTATATTACTGCAGGCGAAGATATTCTAAAATACGGCGAGGTCATTGGCCGCGCTACCAAGAGCATTGCCGGCGGCAGCCACGCTCATGTACAAAATATTGAAAGTTTGCGCGGCCGCGGCGATCTGAAGGGAGATAAGTAACATGAAAGAATTTATGGGGTATGGTCGGGCGGACGGTTCAGTGGGCACGCGCAATTATGTAGGCGTTTTGTCAGCTGTAGTCTGCGTGAACGAAGTGGTAGAAAATATTGTACGCCAGGTGCAAGGAACGGCGCGCTTTACGCACCATCAGGGCTGCTGCCAGACGCCGCTAGATATTCATATTGTCAACGATACGTTGATCAACTTGGGGAAGAACCCCAATTTGCATTCGGTGCTGCTCGTCAGCTTGGGTTGTGAAAGCACCGATCTTTCCGGCGTTATTGAAGCCATTGCCGCATCCGGCAAGCGGGTGGAACACATTGTCGTCCAAGAAGTAGGTGGCTCGGCGCGCACGACGGCTCAAGGCATTCTGATGGCTCAGGACCTGGTGCGGGAGGCGTCTTTGGAACAACGCCAGCCGTTTCCTATTAGTAAACTAGTATTGGGTATGAAATGCGGCAGCTCGGATACGACTTCTGGCTTGGTGCCTAATCCGGCGATCGGCGTGGCTTCAGATCTTTTAGTGGCTGCCGGCGGTACGTCGATTTTAGGAGAAGTAACAGAATTTATTGGCGCCGAGCATATTTTGGCTAAGCATGCGGCGAACGAAGAAGTAGCCCAAGGTATTTTCAAATTAGTGGAGCGGATGGAGCAGCGAGCCATGGCTGTCGGCGAAGATATTCGCGGCGGTCAGCCTACAGGAGGCAATATCAAGGGGGGGCTGACGACGATCGAAGAAAAGTCGTTAGGAGCCATTGCCAAGGCTGGCTCCGCACCCATTCAAGCGGTTTATGAATACGGACAGCGGCCGGATAAGCCGGGGTTGGTAGTTATGGATTCTCCCGGGCGGGAACCGGAAATCTTAACCGGTCTGGCGGCGGCTGGGTGCAACGTTATTGCCTTTGCTACCGGACGCGGCGCACCGCAAGGGTTTCCTTTCGTGCCGGTGCTGAAGATTACCGGCAGTCGCACGGCAGCGGAAAAAATGATTGACCATATTGATATGAATCTTAGCGCGGTCATTGACGGCGGCGATACCATTCCCGACGCCGGGCAGCGTGTCTTGGAGGAACTGGTGCTGGTAGCCTCCGGTGCGATGACCAAAGCGGAGCTGTCGGGCTATGTAAATTCTATGGATATTTACATGAAAGGGCCGGTAATCTAATCTCGAAAGCCGCTGCTTTATGCATTGAGATACAAACAAAGTAAGTAAAGAACGGTTCGGCAAGAGGCAGAAAGTAAAGCCGCTTGCCGGACCGTTCTTTCTTGCTATACCAAAATGTATAACAGGGGCTAGGAGCTTCTGCATAAACGGCGGCATAATTGTGAGACAAAATTTTCTCACGGCCACCGTAGCCTCATTCGTTTCCTCACTTTACTCTATCTGCTCCCTATGTTCTCTTGTTCACTCCTCGGCTTTTCCGACTTTAAGCAGGACTTTATTTAGCGTGACTCGAAACTAAAATCATACAATGTCAGGAGAGGATGAAGACTTTGAGCGAAGAATATCAAGAAGATTCGCCGGAGGCCTTGTGGCAAGCATGCTTGCGCTGGGCTCAGGAAAAAGATATGGATTTTCGGTTGCGCTGCAGTGACGCCGGGGTAAACGCGGCACAGCTTTCCTTGGCGCAGCTGGCGGCGTTGCCGCTGCAGCCGCAGCCGGATGCACAGGCTGCAGTCTTTGCCCGCCTGACGCTGCCTTTAAGTGCTGTCACCAGGCTGATGGGGTCAACGCCGTACTTGGCGGAAGAGCTGGAAGATTGGGCTGCTAAAAGTGCGTTGTGGCTGCAGGCTTGCGGTTTGTCCCGAGGCTCTATCCTGCTGGTGGCGGATGGGCTAGCTGGGGAAGGTCCAGGGTGGGGCGTACTGCAGGGAGCGGAAGCATTACAGGCTACAGTAGCGACTCTTAGTGAGCATCCTTGGGAAGATATCCATGCTTACGGCGCAGGCGCCTGCGCCTTGACGGCGACACTTTTGGACGCCTGGTTGGCCAGCGGCGCGGACGCCGGAATTTGCCGAAACTTTTTTTGTTTAACTTCTTCGGTGACGGAGGCGCAGCGGCAGCGTTGGGAACAACGCTTAGGAGCGCCGGTGCATCGGCAATGGGGACTGCCGGGTCTGCAGGCTTCGGTTGTGGCTTGGGAATGCCCGCGTCACGAGGGCTTTCATATAGCGGTGGACTCCTTTTGGGCGGAAACGGTAGATCCTGTCACGCTGCAGGCGTTGCCGCCGGGAGAACTGGGAGAATTGGCGCTTACGGCCTTGCGGCGGCGCAGCGCGCCGGCCATTCGTCTGCGCACAGGCTGGCTCGGGCGGATTGAAGCGGGGAATTGCCGCTGCGGCAGCGAAGAGTCGCGATTTGTTCCTATGGATCAAATACGTTAAAAAGAGGTGGCTCATGAAGCTAACCGTTTTAGTAGATAACAATACGATCATCGACCGGTATTTTCGAGGAGAACCAGGCGTAGCTTACTATATCGAGTGTGACGATAAAAAGATACTATTTGATACTGGTTACTCCGATTTGTTTTATCTCAATGCCTTAAAGCTGGGAATTGATTTGCGAATGCTGGATGCAGCGGTTCTGTCGCATGGACATAATGATCATACTTGGGGGCTAGGCGAACTTGTTAGACTTTTAGCAGAAGCGCCAGGAGAAGGTTGTGCGCGGAAGACTCCTAATTTAGTAGCTCATGACGACGCGTTTCTTCCCAAACAAGAACAAGGTCTGGATATTGGGATGATGCTTTCGACAGAACAGCTGCAAAATAGTTTTTCGGTATGCAAAAAACGAACGCCGGTCTGGTTAGCTGAAAAATTAGTGTTTTTAGGTGAAATCGAAAGAAGAAATTCTTTTGAAGGTCGCTCGCCACTGGGGAAAACATTACGAAAAGGGCAATGGGAAGACGATTTTTTGCTTGATGACTCAGCTTTAGCGTATTGTTCGCCCCAAGGATTAGTAATTATTACAGGCTGCTCTCATGCCGGAATTGCAAATATTATCGAGCAGGCGAAACAAGTGTGCCGTGAAGAACGAATTTATGATGTAATTGGCGGCTTTCATTTGCAGAGCCCGGCACCATCTGTTTTGGCGCAGACAGTGTCTTATTTTCAGGAATGTTCGCCTCATGTTGTCTATGCCGGACACTGTACGGATCTAGCCTCGAAAATAGCCTTAGCTAAGTCGGTACAAGTGAGGGAAGTTGGCGTGGGGTTAACGTTGCAGTATAAATAGATTATGCAGCAGCATGGTATTGTATAGGAGGTACGACGTGAGATATCAAACAATTGGTTCGTGTGCTAAGGAAATTTCTTTTGAAATTCACGACGGAAAATTGAGCCAGGTACGCTTCAAAGGAGGCTGTCCTGGAAACTTAAGAGCCATCAGCATGTTGTTGGAAGGAATGGAAGTGCAGGACGTTATTGACAAGTTCACAGGCAATCTTTGCCGCAACGGCACTTCCTGTACGGATCAGCTGGCGCAGGCCTTGGAAGCATGGCAAAGTAAGCAGCAGCAATCCGCGTAAAACAGATATAGAACATAACTCGAATATTCCAGAGGAAGAAGGATTTACGCCATGAAATTAACCGTTGTTATGGATAATATGGTTCCTTTTGGAGCTTCAAAGCCTTTTGTTGGCGAGCATGGTTATTCTCTTTTGATCGAAGCGGCGGGAAAACGGGTGTTGCTGGATGCCGGGCAGTCGGGGGCGGTAGTGCGCAATCTCAGCTTGTTAGGCGTGCATCCGGACGAACTGGACGCCATTGTTATCAGTCATGGTCATTTCGACCATGCCGGTGGGTTGGTCAGCGTGCTGCAGCATCGCAGCCGTCCTATAGCTGTATATGGCCACAGTGGCCTATTTACAAAGCGTTACTCCGTTTCCGGCAAAAAGCGCCGTTATATCGGTATTCCTAATACCCAAGAGGAGTTGAGCGGTTTAGGAGCAAAATGGCATTTGTCAGAGGAGCCAGGGGAAGTTCTGTCAGGTCTTATGTTTAGCGGCACTGTGCCGCGGCGTACGGCTTACGAGCAAGGCGACAGCAAGTTAGTGGTTTGCGGCGGCTGCGGCGGCGACTGCCAGGACAGCATTGCTGATGACACCTCCTTATATTATCGAAATAAAAAAGGCTTGGTGGTTCTGTCCGGCTGCGCGCATGCCGGGCTGGTGAATACGGTGGAGCATGGTTTTGCTGTAACTGGCGCGGATAAACTTCTGGGCTGGGTCGGCGGTACGCATCTGGGGCCAGTAGGCGCAGAGCAGCAGACGAAGACGCTGGAGCAGATTGAAGCGTATGCACCGCAGTTTATCGCCGCCAGCCATTGCACCGGCTTTGCGATGATGAGCGAGCTGTCGCGGCGTTTGGGCGATCGCTTTGCCAGCGGCATGGTAGGGCAGGTTATTGAAGTGTCGGAATAAATTGAATAGTGAAAAAATAAAACAGGTATTTGCAGGGGACGCCAAGAATTAGTAAGTAAGAAAAATTTCTGTATTCCCGGACGGTGAAGCGTTTTTAGCGTAAAGGAGGGAGTGCGTATGAAAGGAGACGGTGGTTGGAGCCCGTACTTGGGGGGAGGCTTGAGCGGTCTCGTGTCGGTGGGGTCTGTCTGGTTTACAGGCAAATATTTGGGAGCTTCAACAACCTTTGTGCGAACAACAGGGATGTTGGAGCAGTGGGCTGCGCCGGAGCGAGTTGCGCAAATGCCTTATTTTTTGAAAGAGCTGCCTATGATCGATTGGCAGTGGATGATGGTGCTGGGTATTGCTATCGGCGCATTTATTGCGGCTGTTTCTTCCGGCAGTTTTCGCGTTCAAGCGGTACCTTCTATGTGGGAGCGCCATTTTGGTTCGTCCATTACCGTGCGGGCGCGGGCGGCTTTTGTCGGCGGCGTTATTGCCATGTTTGGAGCGCGTTTGGCTGACGGCTGTCCCAGCGGGCATGGGCTTAGCGGCTCGTTGCAACTGGCAGTCAGCGGCTATGTGGCGTTGGCTTGCTTTTTCCTCGGCGGTTTGCTGATGGCCAATTGGCTGTATCGGGGAGGTGGCCGGAGATGATGGAGCTGCTATATGGGTTACTGACCGGTATTTGTTTTGGCTTTTTCCTGCAAAAAGGCCGTGTTTTGCGCTACGATAAGCAGCTGGCGGCGCTGCGGCTGCAGGATATGACCATTGTAAAATTTATGCTGTCTCATATTGCCGTGGCCATGGTTGGCGTGTATTGGTTGTATGATCTGGGGTTGGTCAAGCTAGCGGTGAAGCCGACTATTTTAGGTGGTGTCATTGTCGGTGGTTTGCTTTTCGGCCTGGGCTGGGGCCTGCTCGGATATTGTCCGGGTACTTCACTGGGGGCTTTGGGCGAGGGTCGCTGGGATGCAGTATGGGGTATTTTGGGTATGTTGGCAGGTGCCGGCCTATATGCCGAGGCCTATCCGTTTTTATCCAAGACGGTGCTGACCTGGGGCAACTACGGCAAGATTACGTGGCCTCAAGTGCTGGGCGTCAATCACTGGCTGGTGATCGTGCCGCTGGTGGCGGCGATAGGCGTGCTGTTCTGGTGGCTGGAAAAAAACGAGTTATAATGTAAAGAGACGCCTTGACCATTGCTGGTCAAGGCGTCTCTTTGTTTACTTCTGCTTCGTTTCTGTATTCCGAGCCTGTTCACCGGCGGCCATTTCTTTGATTTTATCGCCGGAGATAACTTCTTCTAGCTGCAGCACCTGCGCTACTTGATGCAGTACGTTGTCGTGCTGGGCGAGAATGGTCTGGGCAGCGCCTTGTGCTTCCTCTAGGAGCGCACGGATTTCTTCATCAATGGAAGCGACCGTGTCTGGGCTGATGTCCGTGCGGCTGGAAACGCCTCCCAACAGATAGGCCGGAGCGGCGGCATAGCGTACAGGGCCCAGACGTGCGGACATGCCAAATTCCGTCACCATGCGTCGGGCCATTTCCGTGGCGCGTTCCAAATCATTGGCGGCGCCTGTGGAGGTTTCGCCAAAGACCAGGCATTCTGCCGCACGGCCGCCCAGCATGACGGCCAGGCGGGATTTAAGCTCTCCTTCACCCACTAAATAGCGGTCCTCCATCGGCATTTGCATGGTATAGCCAAGGGCGCCTTTGGCTGTGGGAATAATGCTGACTTTGTGGATGGGGTCGGTGCCAGGCAAGTAATACGCGGTTAGAGCGTGGCCAGCTTCGTGGTAGGCCACCTTGCGGCGCACTTCGCTGGAAAGGGGTGTTTTGCGCTGCAAGCCGGCGATGATGCGCTCAATGGCCAGATTAAAGTCTTCCATCATGACTTCTTCCGCCTGACGGCGTACCGTTAAGAGAGCGGCTTCGTTGGCAATGTTGGCTAAATCCGCGCCGGAAAAGCCAGGGGTGATTTTAGCCAGCCGTGCTAGATCCACATCCGGGCCGAGCGGCATTTTTTTGGTATGAATGTGCAGGATTTCCAGGCGCCCGGATTCTGTGGGCAGAGAAACTTGAATCTGCCGGTCGAAACGGCCGGGCCGGACCAGGGCGGGGTCTAAAATATCTGCGCGGTTGGTGGCGGCCATGATAACGACTCCGGAATTGGATTTGAAACCGTCCATCTCCGCCAGAAGTTGATTAAGAGTATTTTCCTGCTCGCTGTTGGAGCCGATGCGGTTGATATTGGAGCGAGCCTGGCCGACAGCGTCGATTTCATCGATGAAGATGATACAAGGCGCTTTTTTTTGCGCCTGAGCGAAGAGATCCCGTACCCGGGCGGCGCCGACGCCGACGAACATTTCTACAAAACTGGAGCCGGTGAGAAAGAAAAAGGGCACGCCCGCTTCGCCAGCGGTGGCTTTGGCCAGCAGCGTTTTACCGGTACCGGGCGGGCCAGTGAGCAGTACGCCTTTTGGCAACTTGGCGCCGATGCGGTCAAAGGCTTCCGGGCGTTTCAGATAGTCGATGATTTCCCGCAGTTCTACCAAGGCTTCCTCTACGCCGCCAATATCGGAGTATTTAACGCCGATCATTTCGCCTTGAATTTCGTTGGCCTTGCTTTGACCTAGGGCCATGGCCGTATCGGCGCCGCCGCCCATGCGTCGCAGCAGGATATACCAGAGCAGCAGCAGCGGCAGCAGCGGCAATATCCAACCGAAGAGAGTGGCTAGCGGGCTCGAGGTCTCTGTTTGAGCGGAGAAGGAGACGTCAGCCTTAAGGAGTCGGTCCGTCAACGCCGGATCTGCGACGGGAACGACTTGAGAGTAGATGGGCCGTTTACTGTCGGCGTCTTTTTTTAGAGAAAAGCGGATGCGGTCGCTGCCGATGAAAACTTTTTCCACGTCACCGGCGTTGAGTTCCTGTAAAAAGGTGTTATAGGATACTTCTCGCTCTTTTACAGGAAGAGATGAGAAAAGCCAATCGTTGAAAAGCCAAGTGAGCAGCAGGGCGGCCAGAAGAAAGGCCAACGAAAAATAGCGTTGTTTTTTATCCATTCCCAACAGCTCCTTTTTCTAGGAGCCACTGACTTACTCGTATCTCGCGCCACGGCGGCTCTTTTTTTGCCTGGCTTCGTTAAGGTAACCTTGAAAGAGCGCCGCTATTCCTGCGGCCACCTTGCCTTGCCAGGCTAAAAAAATTTCTCGTCGTGGCGGAACACTTGCAGAGTCATTGGCTCCTTAAGAGTACCGATAGTTTCGAGAGATACATTTAAAGTTGCCGCGCCAGAGCATTCATTTTATTATTGGTTCCTTAGGGGTAGCGCTAAAATAGAGATACTCGCCGTTCTTAATTTTAATATGTTTTAAGAATATACTTTCTCTAGAGCCATCTTCGAGTCCTGCTTGAGGCTGCGTATATACTATAATAGAGATAAAGGGGGCGAACGGCGTGATTATCGATCAAGAATTGGCGCAGCAGATTGTGGATCATTTGATGGGCATTGTGCAGCGCAATGTGAATATCATGGACTGTAACGGCATTATTCTGGCTTCCGGGCAGCCAGAGCGGCTAGGACAGTTTCATCAAGGCGGACTTTTAGCGGCGCAGCAGCGCCATGTAGTGGAAATTGCGCCGACGGAAACGCAGCATTTTTTGGGAGCGTTGCCTGGAGCTATGTGGCCGATTGTGCTGCGAGAAAAGGTTATCGGTGTGGTGGGGGTTACCGGCAAGCCAGAAGAGGTACGTAGTACGGCGCAGTTGGTAAAAACAGTGACCGAGCTGATCTTGGAGCGGGAAATGTTTCAGGCGGATTATCGTTCAGAACACCGTTTTCGGTCTCGGTTGGTCAAGCGACTGCTGTCACCGGAATTAAAAGCGGAAGAGGAAGAGCTGCGTACGCTGGCGGAATTGCAAGGCTACCAGTTGGGCCTGCCGCGCCAGGCTTGCTTACTGCGGCTGCGTACGGAAGCAGATCCTTTTGTTGATGAAAAGCTGCATAACTTGGCTGCTGACCGTTTACACGAAACGGTGCTGCGTGCGGTCAACGAAACCGGCGTGTTGCAGCAGGAGGATTTGGGGCTTTTCTATAAAAAAGACATATTTTGCATGCTCAAGGATGTGCGTTCCGAGGCCTCTGGCATAGCCTTGACGGAGGCGGCGGCAACGCTGCTAACGCATTTGCAGGAAGCGTTGCCAACCATTTCGTTTAGCATTGGTATTGGCGGCCAGACGTTAGGGGATGAAGAACTTTGGCGATCTTATCAAGAAGCATTATTTGCCGCCGGCAGTCCTGGTGGCGGACTTCGCTCCATTTATGAAAAAGACGTGCTCTTAGCTTATTTGCTTCAGGAAAGCCCCGGTCCCGGCGTATCTTCCCTGGCACTGAGGCCTCTAAAAGAAATGTTGGAGGCGCTCAAGGATAAGGAAGAACTGCTGGAAAGCGTAGCGGCCCTACTGGCTCATAATCTCAATGTGTCTGCCGCAGCGGAGGCGCTCTATGTGCATCGCAATACGCTGCGATTTCGTCTGGAAAAAATAAAAAAAATACTTCATTTGGACCCGTGTCGGCATTTTCAAGATGCCGTGCTGTGCCAGTGCTTGCTGGCGGAATTAAAGAATCGTTGATTGTTGTTGAGTATACGTGAGAAGAGGAAGGAGTTATACGGATAGAACCCGAATAGAAGAATATAGTAAAATATGTATGTGTTTCTTTACCTTTGTACTAAAGGAGGAGAAAGCGATGAATTACCGGATAGTGTGGACCTACTGGCTAGGAGGAACGCTGTTCGGTTTTATTTTTCCGTTTGTTGTTTTGCAGTATGAATTGACGCGGTTGCAGTTAGCATTTTCTTGGAGCAATTTGATGCTGGCGCAAAGCATAACGCCGATTACGAAGCTGGCTTATACCGCTCCGGTGCTGTTTGGTTTGTTTGCGTTAGTGGCTGGTATTTATCAGGCGCGACTGGCGTGGCACAAGAAAAATCTTAACGCGTTGGTGGAAGAGCGAACTTCGTTTATTGATCAATTGCTGGATCACAGTCCTAACCTTTTCTTTTATGAGGACAAAGAAGGACGGCTATTGGGATGCAATAAAGCGTATGAACAGGCGTTTCAGGTACGGCGGGAGGAGCTCATCGGCAGGACGGTTTTAGAGATGGCCCATATCGCCCCGGAGGAAGCGCAGGAGTACTATGAAGAACAGCGCGAGGTTATTGCTACAGGCGCGATGATGTATCGACAGGTGCCGCGCCGATTTGCCGACGGCAGTATGCATGAGCTGCTATATTGGGTTTCCGGCTTTCGCCTGCCTGACGGCAGCCCAGGGGGCCTGATGGGAACGATTGTGGACGTGAGCGAGCTTAAAAAGAAAGAAGAAGAATTGAGTCGGGCCCACGAGGAAGCGCAAGAAGCCTTGCAAGCCAAATCTCTTTTTTTGGCTAATATCAGCCATGAGATTCGCACGCCCATGAATGCCATTATCGGTATGGCGTACTTGGCTTTGAAAACCGACTTGAATGATAAGCAACGAGACTATGTGGAAAAAATTCACAATGCCGGTACATCTCTGCTGGTGATTATCAACGATCTTTTGGATTTCTCCAAAATGGAAGCGGATAAGATGCATCTGGAGCAGGCGGAATTTGCCTTGCAAGGGGTACTGGATCAGGTGGTGACGCTGACGAGTCGCCAAGCACAACTCAAAGAGCTGGAAATTTTGTATCGTGTGGCGCCAGATGTGCCGGAATACTTGCTGGGCGATTCGATGCGCTTAGGACAGGTGCTGACTAATTTGGTCAACAACGCCGTTAAATTTACGGAAAGCGGCGAGATTGTGCTTGATATTCAAAACATACGTCGCACCGGCGAGCGGGTGCAACTTCAGCTTTCCGTTAAGGATACAGGCATGGGTATGACCCAAGAGCAACAAGGAAGGCTGTTTCAACCGTTCACCCAAGGGGATAGCTCTACAACTCGCAAACACGGCGGCAGCGGCTTGGGCCTTACGATTAGTAAGAAGCTGGTAGAGCTCATGGGCGGACAGATGTGGGTGGAAAGCCAGCTGGGCCAAGGAAGTACCTTCTTTTTTTCTATTTGGTTGGGCGTAGGAACGGAAGTGATTCACGCTCGGGTGCCCAAAGGCCTGGAAGCAAAACGGTTGCTGGTTGTGGACGATAATCAAGCTGCTCGGGAAATATTGGCGGATCACTTGAAGTCTCTCCGTTTTACCGTAGACACGGCAGAATCTGGACCAGAAGCGCTAAAACGAGTGGAAGAAGCCGACGAAGCCCATCAGCCGTATGCAGCGGTATTTATGGATTGGCAGATGCCCCAGCTCAACGGGCTGGAGACCACGCGGCAATTACGAAAAACGCTGCTTCAAGAGCCGACGCCGGAAGTGGTGCTGGTGACTGCCTTTGAAAAAGAAAAAGCCGAAGAGGAAGCGAAGCAATGCGGCATCGAGACGGTGCTGATTAAGCCCGTAGGGCCGTCGGTATTATTCGATACGATGGTGCGCCTGCTGGCGGAAGAGACGGTTTCTGAGGCATGTCACAGCGAGAAAGAATCGGAAAAGGACTACCATTTGCAGGGCGTGAGGGTGCTATTGGTAGAAGACAATCTTATTAATCAGCAAATCGCAATAGAGTTGCTGCACCGCCAAGAAGTGTATGTAGAAGTTGTCGGCAATGGGTTGCTGGCCGTAGAGCGTATCGAAGCGGTGCCGCCGGATCTTTTGCCATATGATGCTATTTTGATGGATGTTCATATGCCGGTAATGGATGGTTTTGAAGCGACAAAGCGTATTCGTCAGTGCAATCAAGAGGTTCCGATTATCGCCATGACAGCTAGGGCGATGGCCAACGAAAGAGAGCTTTGTCTGCAGTTGGGCATGAACGCGCATTTACCAAAACCCATTGACTATCATTTGTTATACTCAACTCTTGCTTATTGGACGACCGGCAAAGGCAAGGCGTTGGTGCGGCGAGGGCCGGTAGTGCAAGGAAAGGGGGTCAAGGGGATGGAAAAGCTCGCAGGGGTGAATGTGCAAGAAGCGTTACAGCGGCTTCTTGGCAATGAAGAATTATACCAAAAGCTGTTGCAGGAATTTGCCTTAGACCAGGAGACTGCGGTTACGGCAGCGCAGGAAGCCATGCTGCAAGAGGACTGGGACGTAGCGGTGCGGACGGCGCATACTCTTAAAGGGTCGTCGGCGAATTTGGGCGCTATGGCTTTGTCTAAAGCGGCTGCGCAGTTGGAGATGGCATTGCGTGCTAAAGATGCCTCGTCTGACTTGTTTCAGCAGGCGCAAGAAGAACTGCAACGCGTTCTTTCTTCCATCCAAGAAGCTTGGCCTTCTGCAGAAACAGAAGAAACTATCTCGGAACTTGGTGAAGAGGCGTGGCTTCAGGCGGAACCGGAATTGGGAGAGCTACGGCGCCTTTTAGGGGAGTTTGACAGCGAGGCGGAAGAGTATTTTCAAACACATAAAAAGAAATGGGCGCCGTTGTTTGACGCTATGGAATTTTCCCGTTTAGAGCAGTTGTTGCGACGGTTTGAATTGGAAGATGCGTTGGGGCAGCTAAATTATTTGTGTGAGAGAAGGTGTAAGCGGTGACAGCGGAAAAGCCGGTTGTGTTGGTTGTAGATGATGCGCCCGACAATATTGCCTTGGCAAGTTCGTTGTTAAAGTCGGAGTATAAGGTCAAAGTGGCTACTAATGGAGCCAAGGCGTTGCAGATTGTAAAACAGGCGGCGCCGGACTTGATTTTACTGGATGTAATGATGCCGGTGCTGGATGGCTACGAAACTTGTCGACAGTTGCAGGCCGATCCGGTGCTGGCGGACATTCCCGTCATTTTTCTTACGGCGCGGCAAGAGCAGGAGGACGAGGCGAAAGGGCTGGCTTTAGGAGCGGTGGACTATATTACCAAGCCACTCAATCCGGCTATTTTACTGTCCAGGGTTAAAACGCATATTAAGCTGCACCAAGCACAGCAGTTTTTTCGTGATAAAGCTAGTTATCTGGAAGCGGAAGTCGCCCGTCGCATGAAGGAAATTTCCTTGATTCAAGAGGTTTCCATTGTGGCTATGGCTTCCTTGGCGGAGACGCGGAGCAACGAAACTGGCGCGCATATTCAGCGTACAGCGGCGTATGTGCGGGAGTTGGCGCTGCTTTTGCAAAACCGGCGAGGTTATCGGGACGTGTTGACGCCCGAGAATATTCAGCTCTTGGTTCGTTCTGCGCCTCTGCACGATATCGGCAAAGTGGGTATTCCTGATAGCATTTTGCTCAAACCCGGCAAGCTGACGGTGGAAGAGTTTGCAGTAATGAAAACCCATGCCGCCATTGGGCGGGATGCGATTCGGCGGGCAGAGCTTTTGCTGGGTACGGAAGAGAGCTTTTTGCAGTTTGCCAAGGAAATAGCGCAAGGTCACCATGAAAAATGGGATGGCAACGGCTATCCGGAAGGGTTGGCTGGCGAGGACATTCCTCTTTCCGCCCGCTTGATGGCGTTGGCCGATGTATATGACGCCTTAATCAGCCGGCGGGTATATAAAGACCCGTATCCCCATGCTACGGCGGTCCGCATGATCGAAGCCGAATCAGGCACCCACTTTGACCCGGTGGTGGTGGAAGCTTTCCTGGCTTTGCAGGAGCGCTTTTTGGAAATCGCGGAAGTGATGAAGGATGTAACAATGGAATGAGCGATAAACTAAGAAGGCCGTCTTTCCGGTGGTGCGGAAAGGCGGCCTGATTTTTTATAAGAACAGCTCTCGCAGTTCTGCTTCGCTCAATTTGCCCAGGAAATTTTCGCCCGGCTGAATGACGGAGTCGATCATTTCCTTTTTGCGCTCTTGCAGGGCGTAGATTTTTTCTTCAATGGTATTTTTGGCGATAAGCTTATAGACTTGGACCGATTGCTTCTGGCCGATGCGGTAGGCTCGGTCGGTGGCCTGGTCCTCAACGGCCGGATTCCACCAGGGGTCATAGTGAATGACCATGTCCGCGCCGGTGAGATTAAGACCGGTGCCCCCTGCTTTTAAGGAAATGAGAAATACTGATTTTTCGCCGCCGTTGAAGGCGTTCACCAGCCGCAGACGTTCCTGGGCGGGGGTGGCGCCGTCAAGGTAGAAGCAGTCGATGCCTTCCTTGGCCAGATGCTGGCGGATGAGATCCAGCATGCCTGTGAACTGAGAGAACAGCAGCATCCGGTGGCCGCCGTCCAAGGCGTCTTGAAGCAGCTCATGTAAGAGGTCTAATTTGCCGCTGCCGCCGCGATAATCGTCAAGAAATAGTGCCGGATGACAGCAGAGCTGGCGAAGGCGCGTGAGGAGCGCCAAGATTTTAATACGGCTTTGTTCGAAGCCTTGGGCTGTGAGCTCTTCTTGCATTTCTTGCCGGGCTTTAGCCAGCCAGGCAGCGTAGACTTTGCTTTGGCGAGGCGTCATTTCAGCGCTCATTTTACTTTCTACTTTGGGCGGCAGCTCTTTGAGTACTTCTTTTTTCAAGCGCCGCAGCAGGAAGGGACGGATATGGCGGCTCAGATTTTGCAGCGCTTCCTGGTCTTGATCTTTGACGATAGGCGTTTCAAAGTGATCTTGGAAAAACTTATGGCTGCGCAAGTAGCCAGGCAAAATGAAATCAAAAATGGACCACAGCTCGGTGAGGGAATTTTCCACCGGCGTGCCGGTGAGCGCGAAGCGCACTTGGGCGGGAATATCTTTAGCCGCCTGCGCCGCCTGGGTGCTCGGGTTTTTGATATGCTGCGCCTCATCGAGAATAGCACAGTAGAAGTTGAGGTCCTGGTAGGTTTCGATATCTCGGCGCAGCACGCCGTAAGAGGTGATGAAAAGATCTGTATCCGCTAAGTCTTGTAGTGCTTCTTGGCGGCTGCTCTGCTGGCCGGCGAGAACACGTACGCGCAAGTCCGGCGTGAAGCGAGAGGCTTCTTCCAGCCAGTTGTAGACAAGAGACGTAGGTGCTACGACCAGAGACGGTTTGGTTTCGCCTTGTTCTTTGGCATGCTGTAAGAAGGTCAGCATTTGCACTGTTTTGCCCAAACCCATGTCGTCCGCTAGAACGCCGCCTAACTGATGCTGTGCTAGGGCGGTCAGCCAACGGTAGCCGGTTTCCTGGTATTCCCGCAGCTGTGCGTTGAGTTTCTGTGGCAATTCGTGCTCGCTTTCTTCGGGGCGTCGAATGTCCCGCACTAACTGGCGAAAGCTTTTTTCCCGCTCTACATGCAGAGACTGGCTTTCGCGGGCGAGCAAATCCAGGTATAGCGCGCGGTAGCGAGGCAGTGTCAATTTCTCTTGAGCCAGTTCTTGTTTGCTTAGTCCAAGGCTGTCTACCATGGCCAGCATTTCCTCGGCAGCGCCTTCGAGTTTCAAAAAAGCGCCGTCTTTGAGGCGGTGATACTGCTTTTTTTGTCGGTACGAAGCTAGAATATCCCAGAGTTCCTTGCGGTCAAGCCCTTCATGTTCTAAGGACAGTTCCACTAAGCCGGTGCTGCTCAACCGAACGCCAGCGCTGGCGCTCATCGGGCGGACTTTGAGGCGCAAATCGTCAGCGCCGAAGACTTCGGCTTGCTGCTGCAAAGCGGCCAGCCCTTCGTCGGCAAAATGAAAGAGTGCATCCGGATGTTCTAGCTGCCAGAAGAGGCCGCTTTCCCGAAAGCCTGCCTGGGAAAGCGCTTGACGTACGGCGCTTTCCGCCGCTTCGTCCCGCAGCCAGATAGCGCCGGATTCATCCCGGCGCGTCGGAGCGCCTTCTTCTAAGAGCTGCCCGGCGTAGCGGCACTCCAGCCGCGCTGCCAGGCCTGAGCCGTAGCGGTCGAGGTAGATCTTGGCTTCCAGCGGCTCTCTGCGGAAGCGCTGCTGCAGCGTTGTTGCCACCTGGACTGAACCGGCCGCTTCCAGCTTGGGCATCATGGCGCTGAAAAGAGGCTCTGATTCTTCCAAGGGGATGCGGAGCTCTCGTACTTTATGTCCTTGAAAATGCTCTAGGAGCGGCGTCCAAGTTAAGCGGAATTCTTCAGGGACGGCGTAGATGCTGCCGCCGCAGTAGAGGTGGCTGCCATTACCGGTCAGAAGCTCCCAGGAGTCGTCAGGAGCTTCCAGGCGTACGCTGACGCCGCCGGGAATGTCATCCAAAACCGTTGTGAGCGGCGGTGTGGCTGCAAGCACTGGAGCCGCATCGTATTCCTTGTCATTTAAAAGCAGTCGGATGGGAACGTTGTAATGCTGGGCCCATTGCCAAAACTGGCGTTGCTGGGCGCTGTCCAAAGAGAAGCCTCGTTTATTGTGGAACGAAGAAAGGGTGTCGTTGGCGCTGAAAAAGCTGCCGCTCCAGGCGCGGCGTTCGCGCTCGCTTTGGTAGGCTTCGCGGATCAGCGTAAACAGCTGCGACGAAATAGCATCAAAGCGCATCGTTCCCGGGGTGAAGGTAAAATTCTTTCCGAAGGGATGGGGCTGGCCCCAGCAGATATGCTCCAAAAAAGCAGGCAAGTCTTTCAGCACATAAAGACGGCTTACGCCAATGCTCAATTCCAACCAGATTTGGGAGAGAACGCCGCTTTGGCGGCGGCAGTAGGTAACGGCTAACTGCACTTCCTGGCTGCCTGCGGAAGAGGCTGCCGCTTGCGCTTGGGGGCGGTAATGGGCCAAAAGAGCCGCTTCCGCGGGGGTTAGATTCGGATTGCGTTGGCTTGCCACTTCTTCGCTTTCAGGATGAGAGAGAGCTTCGCGGTTCTGGATGGCCTTAAGGACGGCGACGATGTGCTTGCAGGCGCTGTAGCCGTCATAGGCGGGACAGTTGCACTGGTAATGCAGCATGCGCGTGTCGCCCCATGCTTCGACCTTATAGGAACGAGTGCCTCTGACAGTAGCGTAATAGCGTTGCTGGGCTGCGTCAAAGCGCAGTCTATCTACGCGGCCTTGGCGATGGTAGGTACAGCCGCGCTGGTAAGAGCTGTCCCAAGAGGCTTCTTGGGAAATGGCTTCATCGGTTAAATGCAGGTTTAGCATGAAAAAGACCTCGTTTTCGCAGAATGGGTATCTTTCTATTATAACAAAAAAGCAGACGCCCGTAAGCGTCTGCGATGAGAAAACAGGAAAAAGGAAGAAAGGTATAGGAGTAAACAAGAGGAGAGGAAGTACAGGGAGGGTACGAAAAGAAAGATTAAGACAGGGTGTCGCTGTCGCGTTCCCTTAGCTGCTGCCGCAGGAACGAAAAAAACTTCACGTCTTCTTTGAGCAGATGGTCCATGATCAGATCGTCGAGAATAAACGAAAAGAAAGCGGAGGTACGGATCGCGCCATTATGGTAAGCTTGGATAAGTTGGTCGAATTTTGCTAAAAGCTTGTGATGAAGCTGAGCGTGTTCGGTTGCTCCTTCGAAATGCAGTTTTGTAAGCAGCCGTCCTTCGGAAGAAAAATGGAAATCGATATGTTCGGTAAGTTCTTCTAAAGTTTTCTCCGTTTCTAAGGAACCGCGCTGGTTAAGGAGGCGTGTGGCCAACTCCAGCAGCTTGCGGTGCTGCGTGTCAATCTCTTGGCTGCCGCTGTTCCAGGCCTCTTGCCAGTGCAAGTCGATGTTGGTTAAGGAATGGGCATCTTCTACGGAACTGGGCATGACGCGATTGCGGCCGCTTTCTTTGGCGATGTACATGGCTTGGTCGGCGCGTTTGTACCAGCGCTTGAAGGATTCGGCTCGCAAACGTTCGGCAACGCCGAAACTGGCGGTAGTGCAGCCTGCTACGGCGTGGGGATGAATTTCCAATTCTTTCCGCAGTTTTTCGGCTACTTGAATGGCTCCGTTGAGGTGGGTCTGAGGCATAAGCAGGGCGAATTCCTCACCGCCCAGCCGAATGAGAATGTCGGCTTTGCGCAGATGTTTTTTCGTTAATCTCGTCGTATGCTTTAGCACTTCGTCTCCCACCGGATGCCCCCAGGTATCGTTGACTTTTTTGAAACGGTCTAAATCGAAAATAACCAGTGAAATGGTTTCGTTATAGCGATCAGCGCGGTCCAGCAACTCATCGAGAGTCTGATCCAAAAAATAACGGTTGTAGACGTTGGTTAGCTCGTCGGTGGTAGCTTGCAGCTGCAGGCGATGATTTTGTGCAGTTAATAGAGCCGTTTGTTCGGATAGTTTAGCATTTACTTCTTGCAATTCTTTTTCTAAGCGGCGTCGCTCACTGGTATCCCGGGCAGAGGCGTAAATGTATTCTCCAATTGGATGCGCGCGCCATTCTAGGTATTTGTACTCGCCGTTTTTGCAGCGGTAGCGGTTGATAAATTGGGTTAGGGGGATTTCTTCTTGTAAGGTGTTAAGCGCGGCTAAGGTGGCTTCAAGGTCGTCAGGGTGAATGAATTCGGTGACGAGTTGTCCCTCAAGTTCGTCTGTGCTGTACCCGAGGATATTTTCAAACTCTTGATTGACCCGGATAAAGCGTCCGTTCCTGTCGCCGACGGCAAGCATATCCAGGTTAGACTGCAGAAATCCTTTAAATTCTATTTCCTGCAGTACTTCCTGCGTGATGTCCGTAGAAATAGAAGCGACCGTGTCAGCGTCCAAAGCGAAAAGAGTTGTGCGCAGCCATTTGTCGATGAATTGCGCATGAAAGCTCAGAGTAATCACGGCTTGGCTGCGGGAGGCTTCATCCAAGCTGGAGATGAAGCGCTGGGTTCGCTCGCTATGATGGGGGCAAACCTCGAAGAAGCGGCGGCCGACTAATTCGCTAGCTGGCCTATGAAAAAGACGTTCTAACGCAGGATTTACATTTAAAAGAAGGCTGTCACAGATCGCGCCATTATCATCGCGGAGCAGCCGATGATAAGCGATGGCGTTGGGGGATTTCTCAAAAATGGTGTGATGATAAGGGGATGAAGTGGACATCGTGACGGCCTCCCTTGTGGTTGAATGCAATAAAAACGTATATATTCATTATAGCAGTCTTGTAGAGGCGGATATACTGGTTTTCCCAAAAATGGGAAATAATAAAGCCAAGGCCTTCGTAAAGAGGCCTTGGCTTTGTGTGGTTAGCCGACAGAGACTTTGCCGTCCAAAAGCGGCACTGTATTGGCGCCTTGGGGCATGACAATATAGCGGGGAGTGTCGCTGGCGCAGCGCTCTTTGGCGATGGCCAGGGCCTCCTCAATAGTGCTCACAGGAATCATGTTAGCTTTTTTTACTAACTCTGCGTTTTGCGGCAGTGTCACCATGACAAACGTAGCTACGTCGCCGCATTCCATTTCTTTGAGGACTACCCAGCCGGGAATGGCAAAATCCTTGCGCAAAGCGGCTTCCATCTCTTGACGGCTGCCATATTTGAACCAGTCGCTGAACTCCGGCGGCTCGTAAATATCAGGGCATTCGCTTAGCAGGATCACCACGCCGCCGCGTTTGACCGCGTAGTAACCATTGTCCATGGTCTTGCCGGTTTGGTACAAGTTGATGTCTTTCGGAAACCCGCCAGCGGTGGTGATGACGATATCGCCTTTTTCGGGAATTTCTACGCCGTATATTTTGTCAACCAATTGGGTTCCTTTTTGCCAGGCGGAGACCCAGTTGCCAGCAAAGATACCCGCAAAGTCGCCTTTAGGCGTGGGAACGACATTGAGAATGAAGTCGGGCTTAACAAAGGCGGCGATTTCCATCATATCTTCATGACATTCGTTGCCCTCGGTGCGTCCAGAAAAAGCGTTGGGGTTCGAGCCGGAAGCTCCGCCAGAAGCCAGCGCCCACAGATGGTTCTGACGGATGGTCTTAATGGAGCTGCAGCCGGGGAGTATGCTTTTGCGACCGCCGCCATAGCCCACCATGTAGTGGTAGATGATGCCGCCGGTGAGAATGACTCGGTCCGCTTCGGCCACCAGGCGGTTGACAGAAACTTCGGTGCCACGGCTGGTTTTGCCCAGATATACCATATTGGCTTCGTCCCAGGCGTCATGATTGAGGACGCGCACCCGGTGACAGACGGTCTCGCCGCAGAGGGTGACGAACTCGCTTGCCGTATTTTGGCGGTGGCCGCCGACAACGATAAGCACGGTGATGTTTTCATCCGGTACGCCAGCCAGATTCAATTCATCCAGCAAAAGAGGCAGCACTTGGTCCATATTCTGCCAGGCGCGGGTAATGTCGCTTACGGTGATGACGACGGTTTCTCCTGGACGAACTAGTTCACGCAGAGGCGGGCTGTCGATGGGATGGGCCAGTGCCTGGCGTATGGCGCTGGAGACATCTTCAATCGGCGGATAATCGCGGCCTAAAACTTCACAGGCTACCTGTTCGCTGGGCAGAGAAAAAGCAAGTTCTCCTTTGCCGTACTTTAGGGAAAAGGATTTTTGACTCATAATAAAGGCCTCCTTTTTAGGGAAAATAAACGAAAATAATAAAGCCAGTCTTCTCGTTGCATTTGCGAAAATCCTGCATTGTTGCGGGAATAAATAACAGAAGAACCAGCGTGAGCGTAGGGGCAAGAGAAACATAGCGCTGTTGATTTAATTCAACAGTTGACAGAGCGATAGGTGATATGCTATTATTTGCAAAACCTATAAAACACAGCGCTGATCAGAAACCTGAAGGCCTGAGCATCTTGCAAAAGAGATGTTCAGGCCTTTTCCTTTTTGGCAGTGGAAGGAGTGGTAGTCATGCAAAAAGTTGAGAGAGTAAAAGCGGCTCTCGGAGGCCTCCCTGTAGACCGGCCACCGGTGTCCTTATGGAAGCACTTTCCCGCAGCAGACCGGGATCCGCTGCAACTGGCGCAGGCGCATGTGTCTTTTCAGGAAAAATTTGATTTGGATTTCATCAAACTGACGCCGTACGACTCCTATCCGGTGCATGACTGGGGCTGCGAAATTCGCTTTTTTAATACCCCTACTGAGGTAGCGGTACTGCGGCGTCCGGCGATAACGCAAAGCAGCGACTGGTTAAAGATCAAGGCTGTAGATGCAACAACGGGCGCCTGGGGGCGCCAAGTGCTGACTACGCGCTGCGCCGTGACTCTGGCAAAGGAGGATGTGCCGGTGGTGCCGACGGTGTACAGCCCGCTGACGGTGGCTCGTAAGTTGGCTGGGGAGCGGGTGGCGCGTGATCTGAGGGAGTATCCGCGTTTAGTTCATCAGGCCTTGGAGGCCATTACGGAAACGACAATTGCCTTTGTCAAAGAAACCCTGCGCGCCGGGGCGGCAGGCGTCTTTTTTGCTACCGCCTGCGCCACGCACGATTTTCTGAGTCAGGCGGAGTATGAAGCCTTTGGCCGCCGCTACGATTTGCAGGTTTTGGCTGCAGCCGAGGAAGGCTGGTTCAACACGCTGCACATCCATGGCCGCAAAATTTTCTTTGATGAATTTCTCGATTATCCGGTGCAGGCGCTAAACTGGCATGATTGCCACGAATATCCGCCGTTGCGTCGGGCCCGGGCTTTAACGGACAAATGCATTTTGGGAGGCTTGGATGAGGAGGGAGCGATTTCCTACGGTTCGCCCAGCGAAGTGATTGACGAGGTAGCTTATTTTCTTAGTGAAACCGATCTGCGTGGCGTCATGGTAGGGCCTGGGTGCGTGACCATTCCAAACCCGCCGGACAACAACGTAGCCACGGCGCGGCTGGTTGTGGAACGGTATGCGCAAAAAGACCTGTGGAAATACCTTTCCTTTGATTCGGCGGCATTATAAAAGCAGTTTGGCCTTTTACTTTCGTTTAAAATCGTATTCTCGTTTTTGTATTACTGAACCGTCTTGCCGTGCAGCACCTTGGCGTTTCCTTCAAAATGCTTTAAAATGAAAATATTGGAAAGCAAACACAAGGAGGAGATGGGATGCTACGTAGATCATGGCAGATTCTAACCGTTTTTTTATTGGTGACTTGGCTGCTGCCTGCAACATTGGTTGGGGCTGAGGAGCGCAAAGACGAATGGAAGCAAAGCAGCTTTGCTTTTAAGACCGTGAAAATGTTGGTGGTAAAGACCGAGTTTGGGCCAGATGCGGTTGTGGACGATATGAAGCGTCTAGTGTTGAATGATAAAGTAAGGGGGCAGTTTTCCGTCAATGATCGTTTTGCTAAAGCCGGACTTTCGTTTTTAAGTTATCCAGAGCTGGTAAAGAAAGTGGGCGCTAACAACAATGAGAATATGGCGGAATTGGAAAAGAGCGATCCAGCTCAGTTTAACCAGTTAATGCAAGATGGTCTTGCTTTTTATGCGCAAGGCTTGTTGCAAGTGCGTTTTAATGTGTATAATGATACAATTCGTCATATTCCTGCCTATGTGGAGACCTACACTACAACCGAGCGCGTATGCCGGAATAAAACGATAACCGGGCCGGACGGAAGACAAACAACGATTGATGAGTGGGTGGATATTCCCGTGACTAAGTTTCGCGAAGTTCCCGCTCATGATGAAGTGACTGCGCATACGGCAATAGAAGTGACAATGGTAGATACCAAGACGAACCAGCCTGTATGGAAGATGGTGGATAGCCGTGACGCCATGGGCAAAGATAAGGACGGCATGGTAGATCGGACTTTGAAGCGTGCTGCAGAACGCTTAGAAGCGTTGAAAAATAGCTGAAAAACCAAGGTATTTAACTAAGTGCGCTACGAAGAAAGTGTAGTGCTTAAATTAAGCAAAAATAATGAAAAAAAAGATTATTCGTGCTACAATGGAGAAAACAGCAAATAAAATAACATGAATTTTGCCAGGTATATGCACTAGCAATAAGGAAGTGTCCTTGTGGTAGTTGTATGTCTTGGCTTTTTTTATTGGGACCCACTGATTTATCACATCTCACGTCAAACACCGCTATGCCTACATTTTCTTTCGCGTCTAGAACGTTCGTTAACGCAGCGGCTTCCAAAAAGAACTGCTGAAGAGATACGTTGAAAGGCTAAGCAGAAAGGGTGGTGCAAGATGAACTTGCGAAATCGGATGATCTTAACCATTTTCCTCCCTGTTATGGCGATTTTAGTTGTGCTGTCAGGGATTGCCTATTGGCAGGCGAGCACCATGTTGCGGGAAGAGATAAAATTGGAAATGGAAGCCATGGCGGCGCATCGCAGTGCGGAAGTAAATACGCTGGTCGTCGGCAAGATGGATCAAATGCAGGCGCTTGTTAACATCTGGAACGTTGTTTTACCGAATGACAACGAGCTGCGAGGCGTGCTTACGCAGTTGACAAAAAATACTCCTGGCGTGCAGGACGTGTTTGTGGCGTTTCCGGATAAACGCTTTATCGACGGCACTGGCTGGCTGCCGCCGGCGGATTATGATCCGACCGGGCGCGGCTGGTATACGGACGCCGCTAATTCCCAGAAGGTAGTGATGTCCAAGGTTTATATGGACGCCATTACCAAGAAGCCCATTGTGAGCTTGTCGATGGCTATCCGTCAGCAAGGTAAGGTGGCCGCTGTGGTCGGCATGGATTTGTCGCTGCAGCAAATTAGTGACGCCGTTCTGGGTATTAAAATCAGGGATACGGGATATGCCTACCTGCTTAATCAGGAAGGGTATTTTGTAGCCCATAAAACGTTGAAGCTGGAAGATAACATTATGCAAATCGAAAATGGAAGTCTAGCAGCTGGCGGGAAAGTGTTTTTAAGTGGGAAGCCTTCCTTTAGCGAGTATGTTTTTGGCGGCGTGGAGCGGTTTTTAGCCTCCATGCCTGTAGGCGACAGCGGCTGGGTGATTGTCTTGGGGGTTCCTAAAGACGAGGTGTTTGTCAACGTAAGTCGCTTAGCAATGATCATGTTCAGCATTGGGATGTTTTCGCTGGTGCTGCTGCTGGCCATCGTTTTCTTTATCGCTCGCTCCGTGGCCAACCCGGTGGCGGAAGTAGCGGCGGCGGCCAAGCAGGTGGCCGAAGGCGACCTGCATATGACCTTGGAGCCTACAGACCGCAAAGATGAAATAGGCATTTTGCATAGCAGTTTCGAGGCTATGACCAAAGGACTGCGGCAGATGGTCGGACAGACGCTGCAGTCGGCGGAACTGCTGGCGGCTTCATCTGAAGAGCTGACAGCCAGCGCCGGTCAGTCGGCGGAAGCGGCTCAGCATGTGGCGCAGTCGGCGGTTGCCATTACCGAAGGCGCCGGGCGGCAGAGCCTCGCCGTGACCGAAGCGGCTAAAGTGGTGGAATCCATGTCGCGCAAGATGGAAGAAGTTGCATCAGTTGCCAGCGCGGTAGCGGCGGCGGCGAATGAAACAACAAAAACCACGATCGAAGGCCAAAAAGGACTGGCTTCGGCGATTGAAAGCATGCAGGCCATTGGTACCGGCGCGGAACAAGTAGGAGGCGCCATTCAGGCTCTCGATGCCAGCTCACAGCACATTTCCGAAATGGTGGCCATGATCACGGCTATTGCCGGGCAGACCAATCTTTTGGCGCTCAACGCAGCCATTGAAGCGGCCCGAGCCGGCGAGCACGGGAGGGGCTTTGCGGTGGTAGCGGACGAGGTGCGTAAATTGGCTGAGCAGTCGGAAAAAGCTGCCAGGGAAATTAGCAACTTGATTGCGGAGAACAACGGCAATATTCGCCAGACCGTCGATGTGATGGGCGTGCAAAAAACTCGTGTTGGCGAAGGTGTGGACCGCGTTAATGAGGCGGGCCGACAATTTGCGGAAATTGCCCGCTTGGTGGAAGAACTGTCTAAGAAGATTATGGGCATTACCACGGTAGCGGAGGCGGTCGTAGCGGACAGCCGCAACACCGTACGCTCGGTGGAAGAAGTGAAGACCATTTCCGTAACCGTTGTGGGCGAGGCGGAAAGCGTTTCCGCGGCAACCGAGCAGCAAGCGGCAGCTATGCAGGAAATTGCCTCGGCCAGCCAGACCTTGGCCCACTTAGCGCAGGACTTGCAGGCTTTGGTAGGGAAATTCCGGATGTAAAGGCAGTTTGAAAACAGGCCGGGGGTGCAGCAGGGCTGCGCTTCCGGTTTGTTTTCGTTGTATACGTTTTGCCGCTCATATAGAAGACGCCAATGTTTTTGCGACAAGATTTTCGCAAGCCTCGCAAAAAACGGCGACTGCATCGTTCGCTACTTCTGTTTAACTCTTGCAAGAAACTATTAGACAAATGGGAATATATAGATTATAATAAAAACTGCGCATATAGAAACCGGTTTCTAAAAACAATTGCTTAGAAGTTGCTAGTGTCAGCATGTTACGCTGAGGCGATGTGAAAAAAAAGGCGTAGATTATACATAATTTGGTGAGTTCTTAGCAGGCAAAGGAGGCGTTTTCTTTTTTTGCTAGTAAATCGGTACACTAAAACGGTAAACTCATGAACCAGCTAAAAAAGAGAGGATGAATAGAATGAAACGTATATTCTTATTCGGCGCATTATGCCTGATGATGATGACGGGAAGCGTTCTGGCAGCGCCAGGGCCGGTGGTAGGAGATAAGGGACTTTTGGACGCTTCGGCGGACAAAGGGTTGTTAATTAATTTGGATGAATTTTTTGTATCGCATCAGCCGACCAACGCCGGTCCGCGTGGTGATGAAGTGTTCAAGTCTCCTCGCGTCCAGGCTAGCTTGGTAACAAACCAGGGCAAGTTAATCGGTTTACATTACCATGCGACGGCCGATGAAATTGTTTATGTGCACAAAGGCCAAGGTGAAATGTTTATCGGCGGCAAATGGGTGCCGGTAAAAGCTGGCGATATTCACGTCAATCCCCGTGGCGTAGTCCATGGAACCCGGGTGACTGGCGATGAGCCTATGGAAGTGATTGGCTTCTTCACGCAACCCCAAGAAAGCGGCAATGATAAAGTATTCTTCCCTGATAATTTCCAAGGCGTAGTCGGTGCACCGTCTTTATTGGACGCTTCGGCTAAGGAAGGGATGCTGATTAATCTGGATTCTTTCTACGCGGGACATCCGCTCCAAGCCGGTGCGGCCACTCGCGGCGATTCCGTCTACCAATCTCCTCGCAGTGAACTGGTGCTGGTGCAGAATCACGGTCCGTTGATTGGTCGTCATTTCCATAAATCGGCTGAAGAAATTGTCTTTGTCTATAAAGGTCAAGGTGAAATGTATATTGATGGCCAGTGGGTACCTGTGAAAGCTGGTGATTTGCATATTAATCCCCGTGGCGTATATCATGCTACCCGGGTAACCGGTGGGGAAGACATGAAGGTCTTCTGCCTCTTTGCACCGCCACAGGCTGGCGGCAACGACAAAGTCTTCTTGGACAAATAAATTACGAAATGCATTGGCTCCGGCTGCAGAATTGCGTTTGCAGTCGGAGCTTTGTCTATTTTATAAGCGTTGTGCTTTAAGAAGTTCGTAGTTGCGCGTTACTCTTGTTTAAGTATAAAAAACAAGTCTACTGCGAATGGAAAACAATGGAACAAAAAACAGTATTCTTTTGAATTTTTATTGATTTTGTGTAAAAAATGCAAAGAATGCATTGCGTTTTAGAACGAAAATGGTATAATTGTCCTATCTCAAGTGGACAAAATGAAAGATTACGGTAAAGCAACACGGTTTGCGAGGCAATGTAGCCAGTGCAAATTCGCGTTGCTTTTTTGCATTTTGTCCTAGGTAATATAAGGAATGGTTAACCAAAACTAGAGGATGAAGGAGGCGGCGGCTATGAATTTACGGTCAAGAATGATGCTGGCAATTTGTGTTCCGGTGATGGTGGTGCTGGTTCTATTGAGTGGAGTGGCGTACTGGCAGGCGAGCCGCGCCTTAAATGAAGAAATTCGCATGGAAATGAGTCAGGCATCCGCCCGCTACGCGGAAGCAGTGCAGTCTATTCTATCAGCCAAGCAAGAAACAGTAGGTTCTCTGGCAGCCGCATGGAGTGTAAATCTTCCGGCGGATGAAGAAATTTTACGGACCGTAACTTATTTAACCAAGAACACTCCTGGGGCGCAGGATATTTATGTGGCCTTTCCCAGTAAGAAATTTATTGACGGCACCGGCTGGGTGCCGCCAGCGGATTATGATCCGGCAACAAGAGATTGGTTTAAAGACGCTCTTGCCAGCAATGGCGTTGTATTTTCCAAAGTGTATGTTGATGCGATTACCAAAAAACCGGTTATCAGCCTTTCCGCAGCTATACGGCAGAACGGGACGCCGATAGCGGTGCTGGGGATGGATTTGTCGTTAGATGCAATAGGGCAAATGACGCAGGGCGTGCGCATGAGAGATTCCGGGCAGGCTTTTATCTTAAATCGCGAAGGCTTTTTTGTCGCACATTCTTCCTTGACCTTGAACGATAACGTACTAACGATGGAAAATGGAAGATTGAAAGAAGCAGGCGCCGCCTTTTTGAGTGGTCGTTCCAGCTTTCAAGAACTGTCTTCTAATGGAGAAGATCGCTTTTTTGCATCGAGTCCTGTGGGCAGCAGTGGTTGGGCGTTAGTACTGGAGGTACCGTCTGCCGAGGTATATCAGCCGGTCCGCGATTTAGGCTTGTGGATGGCGGGCTTGAGTGCGGCAGCCATTCTTTTACTTGGTTTTATCCTAATGAATGTGGCAGGCGCTATTGCCAAGCCAGTAGCCTTAGTAGCGGCAGCTGCGCAGAAAGTGGCTTCCGGCGAGTTGCAGCTGAACTTGGATGCTAGCGAGCGCGCCGACGAAATTGGCGTATTGAACAATAGTTTTTTGGCGATGGTTGCTAGTTTGCGGAAGCTGGTTGGAGAGACAGTTCGTTCGGCTGAGCAACTGGCTGGTTCCTCGCAGGAACTGACAGCCAGCTCTAGTCAGGCTGCAGACGCGTCACAGCAAGTAGCGCAGGCGGCCGTAGAGATTACAGAAAGTGCTGCGCAACAGGTTAGTTCTGTAGAAGAAACCGCTCTGGCGGTGGAACGCGTAGCGCAGCGGCTGGAAAAGGCGGGAAAAGCGGCCGAGGCTGCTTCCGGCGCGGCCGAACAGACGGCTAACACCACCATGCAGGGGCAGAAAGGGCTGGCTGCGGCGGTAGAAAGTATAGACGCCATAGGCAGTGGTGCAGCTCAAGTAGGCAGTGCGATTCAAGAGCTTGATAGCAGTTCGCAGCGTATTTCAGAAATTGTAGATATGATTAAAACCATTGCTGGACAGACCAATCTCTTAGCGTTAAATGCCGCCATTGAGGCAGCGCGGGCGGGCGAACACGGGCGCGGTTTTGCGGTAGTGGCGGATGAAGTGCGTAAGCTGGCGGAACAATCGGAACATGCAGCGAAAGAAATCACGGAGTTAATTGCGGAAAACAATGGCAACATACGGCAAACGGTCGAAGTGATGGACGTGCAAAAAGAGCGCGTTGGCGACGGCGTGGCTCAGGTCCGCGAAGCAGGGCGGCAGTTTGCAGAAATTGCCGCCTTGGTGGAAGAGTTATCGGCGCAAGTGAGGGATATTTCCGCAGAGGTATCAGGGACGGTGGCGGAAAGTCGGCAAAGTGCCGCAGCAGTGCGGCGGATCAAGGACCTTTCTTTGGCTGTGGCTGATGAAGCCAGCGGCGTGTCGGCGGCGACAGAAGAGCAAACTGCTTCCATGGAGGAAATTGCGTCTGCCAGCCAAACATTAGCGCATTTAGCGCAGGATTTGCAGGAATCGGTGGGTAAGTTTCGTATGTAGATGCTATTATTTAATTCTTGCCGTTGCTCGTTTTCATTTCGCTAAAAAATGGCAGGAAAATGCATTTGCATAGGGAAATAGACAGTAGGTATGCTGGCATGAGTTGGCAGCATAGCCGGCGAAAGGAGTGACAAGGATGAATCAAGGTGGAAAACTGCTCATGGTAGTAACTAGTGCCAAAGCAATGGGGGTTCATCGGACCGGACTGTGGCTGGAAGAGTTTGCGGCGCCGTACTTGCTCTTTCTTCAGGCCGGCTTTGAGGTTGTGGTTGCCAGTCCATTAGGAGGCGAGGCGCCGGTGGATCCTCGTAGCGTGGCTGTAGGCCAGCCAGCGGTGTGGCAGAAGGCAGCCGAGGTATTAAAGCAGACGCGAAAATTAGGCGAAGTGGAACGCGAAGTTTTTGATGCGATTATTTTGCCGGGCGGGCACGGGCCTATGGTGGATTTGGCAAAGGATGAGGTTTTGGCGGCGCTCCTCCAGCGCGCAGATGTGGGCGGTTGGGTGATTGGCGCTGTCTGTCATGGTCCGGCTGGCTTGGTGCGGGCGCAAAAAGAAGATGGCACCCCGTTAGTAGCGGGACGCCGCCTAACCGGCTTCACTAATGCAGAAGAACGCATGGTGCAATTGGAGGAAGCGGTACCGTTTCTACTGGAAAATCGGCTGAAAGAGCTGGGCGCTCAGTATGAGCACAGCAAACCCTGGGAGACCTTTGTCATACGCGACGGTTCCTGGGTGACCGGACAAAATCCACAGTCAAGCGAAGCCTTTGCTAAAGAAGTTATTGCGGCGGTAAAAGAAACTGCTTGTGTGGAATGTTGAATAAAAAACGGCCTTTTGCTTTATAGCAAAAGGCCGTTTTTTACTCTCTATCAAGATTTATAAGCTTTTACGCTTCTTCTTTCTTGATCAGTTCTTCCATGGCTGCAAAGCGTTCCGCCGGTGTTGCCGCTGACGGCCAAACTTCGGCAAAGGCTTGGGAATTTTCAAACTCTACATGCCAGCGAAAAGCGCCGGCTTTGCAATAGTAGGAAAAAATTACTTTTTCCTCTAACGATTCCGGGACTAAGCCTTCCTCCGTGGTGAGAATGGCGTATTGGTCATTTTCCACCGGCTCGTAGCAAAGCGTCGGGCCGTCTTCCGAGAACTCAATGATTTCAAATCCTAAAGGCTGGTAAAAATCTTCAACTTGGTGGCTCATATAAAATCCCTTCTTTCTACATTAAATGAAAAATACGGTTTACACAGAGTAACAGAGAAAAGCCAGAGGGATAACCGATTTTAAATCCCGTTTTTACTTTTCCAGCAGCAGCCGGCAGAGCACGGCATGGTCGAAATGATGGCAAGGATCTAGGCCGGTGGAGCTGCGCAGCTTGGCCAAGCGGAAGAGCAATGTGTTACGATGGATGAACAGCTCTTTAGCCGCCAGAGAGGTATTGAGATTTTGTTCCAGAAGGCAGCGCAGGGTTTCCTCCATATTGAACTTGCGCAGACCTGCTTCACACAGCGTATCTTGCAGCTTTTGTAGCGGACGGCAAGTGCGGCCGGGCGCATAGCGTAGAGCATACGCTGCTAGAACAGGAAGCTCTTCAATGGAAGCGACCGGTTTATCAGGGCGGCAGCATTTTAGTGCAAAGAGTGCTTCTTGGTAAGAAAAATGCAGCTGTGCAGTGGCGGCGTCGCTGCTGCCAAGGCCGATGGGCAAAGGAGTGGTGTGCGGCGGCAACAGTTGGCTTATTTGCTGGCCCCATTGGAACAAGGCGTCCAATGAATCAGGCGCGGAGAGCTGTGTTTCCCTCAGAATCACTAAGCGCTGCTCCAGAAAGACGACAAAATCTCGGGGCCCAATGCAAGGAGAAGGCAAAAGATGTTGCAGGATGTTCTCACGCAGGCGGGTGAAGACCAGATCATAGGGGCCAAAAGAAAGAGCTTGTAATACAAGAGGCTCCGTGTCGATTATAACAACCTGGCGTGCGAGAGATAAATCGTATTTGAGCAGCTTGGCAGACGCCTGCAGAGAAGCCGTATCTTGTTCTGTTTTTTCCGCGAGCAGCAGGCTGGCGAAATGTTCATGCAACTGGGCTTGGGAGCGAAACTTTTCCATTAATACATCTCGCTCCAAAATTAATTCAGTGACGGCTTTGAGCAGTTTGGCCGTATCGCGGACTTCTTTGGGGTGACCGGAAATACCGACAACGCCGATAACCTGACCCTCCAAAAGAATTGGCATATTAACGCCTGGTAGCGCACCGGGAAAGAGGTTGACGTCTTCCGGGTGAATTTCTACGGTCTGCTGCTGGGTTATGGCGTCAAAGGCGCCTTTATGAAAATCGCCGATTCGTTTAGCTTGAAAGGAGGCAATGATCGTTCCGGTGGCGTCCATGACATTGACGTTTTGCCGTACCAAAGGCATGAGGGCGTTGACGACTTGCTGCGCCAGGCCGGGAGTGAGGAGCATGCTGCAAAGCCTCCTTCTTTTATCCAGGCTATGATAGTAGTATTTGGCGATTTTGTCTAAAATCCTGCTAAAACCAAAAAGATATTGAGGATATTTTTGCGATTTTATGTGCAAAACTTCTAAAAAAGCATTAAAAAATCGTGCAAACCAGACAATTGCTTTCGCCAAGGAACTTAGTATAAAATAAAATAAATAAGTGATTTCAAAAAATTAGCTGTTTTAAGGAGGAGAAACCATGCGTGTAATTATTGCACCGGATTCGTATAAAGGAAGCGTATCGGCGTTGGAGGTAGCGCGGGCTATGCAGCGGGGCGTGCAAATCGTGTTTCCCCACGCAGAGATACAGTTAGTGCCGATTGCCGATGGCGGCGAAGGTACGGTAGAAGCGATGGTAGCCTCCACGGGCGGGACAGTCGTGAAAAAATTCGTCCAAGGGCCTCTGGGGACGCCGGTGGAAGCTTACTACGGACTGTTGGGCGATAAGGTGACGGCGGTGATTGAAATGGCGGCCGCTTCTGGCTTGCCGTTGGTGCCTAAGGCGCAGCGCGACCCGCGGGGGACGACGACGTACGGGACCGGCGAGCTGATTAAGGCGGCGCTGGATGCTGGGGCCAAGCGTTTGGTTATCGGTATTGGCGGCAGCGCTACCAATGACGGCGGCGCGGGCATGCTGCAAGCACTCGGCGTTCGTTTTCTTGATGCGGCTGGCCAGGAACTGCCCCCTGGCGGCGCTGCCTTGGCGAAGTTGGCGAGCATTGAGATGAGCGGCCTAGATTCTCGCCTGGCGCAGACCGATATTTTGGTGGCTTGCGATGTAGACAATCCGTTGTGCGGTCCTCGCGGCGCGTCGGCTGTGTATGGTCCGCAAAAAGGGGCTACGCCGGAAATCGTGCAAGAACTGGATGCGGCCTTGGCGCGCTATGCTCAGGTGGCTCAAGATGTTACTGGCAAGGATGCCGCCAAGATAGCCGGTGCAGGCGCAGCCGGTGGTTTGGGCGCGGGCTTTCTCTTCTTTACGGAAGGACGCCTGTGTCCTGGTGTGGACGTGGTGCTGGAAACAGCTAACTTTGAAGAGATGGTGAAACAGGCGGATTTGGTGCTGACCGGTGAAGGCTGCACAGATTATCAGACTGCCTACGGCAAGGCTCCTGTGGGAGTCTCGGCCTTAGCTAGAGCCTATGGCGTGCCGTGTATTTGCTTATCCGGCGGTCTGGGCGAAGGCTGCAGCGCTGTGCGCGAAAAAGGCATCGATGCGTTGAGTAGTACCGTTCCTGGTCCCTTGAGTCTGGAAGAGTGCATGGAACGTGGCGCGGATCTGATTGAAGAAGCCGCTGAGCGTGTTTGCCGCCTCTTGGCGGTGGGTATGAGTCTAAAAAATTAGATACTTTGCCTAATAAAGAGGAAACCGTGAACGATGTTTTTGGACATATTTGCCAATTGCACTTGTTCACGGTTTTACTTTACAATAATAAATAGTTAGAAAAAACAGAAAAGGAGGTTTTTACATGGATGCAATGATGGCTGCATTGCCCTTAGTAGTGCTGCTGATCGGTCTGCCTCTTCTGATGAAGCCGGCGGTCAAGGTAGCTCCGGTGGCCTGGGTGGTTACGGTGTTGGTGGCTATTTTCTATTTTGGTTTTCCTGCGCAGGTGACGCTGCTGGCAGCGCTCCAAGGGGCTATTACCGGTATCTTTCCTATTATGTACATTCCTTTTGGTGCGCTGGTTGTGTATAATGTCCTTAAGGAAACAGGCTGGATGGACAAGATGCAAGGAGCTATGGCGGCTTTGACGACAGATCGTCGGGCGCAGGCTCTTTTGATCGGCTTCGGTTTCAGCGCGTTTCTAGAAGGCATTTGCGGCTTTGGCGCTCCGGTAGCCATTCCGGCTAGTATTTTGGTGGGCTTGGGCTACGATCCCATGATGGCGGCGCTGGTTTGTTTGGTGGCCAATACCGGCCCGGTGCCGTTTGGCTCGCTGGGGATTCCGACGGATACCCTGGTGCTGACTACGCAGCTCGACTTTATGAAGTTGTCTCAAATGACTGGACGTTTTATGCCAATTCTGGCTTTTATCATGGCATTTGCCACGGTTTTCTCCATGTCTGGTGTCAAAGGCATGAAAGGTATCCTTCCTGCTATTTTAGTAACCGGCTTGTCGTTCAGCATCGTGCAGTTCCTAGTGGCCAATTTCCTGGGTGCTACGCTGGTGGACATTTTGGCTTCTATTGCCTGCTTGACGGCGCTGGCAGTATATCTTACATACTGCAAAAGTAAAGAAGTATGGCTCTTCCCCGGCGAAACGCTGCAGCAGGACGCTGGAGCTAAGGAAATCAACTTCAAAGAACTGTTTTTATCATGGCTCCCCTATATTTTGCTGGCTATTTTCATTATCGGCGTTAACTTGCCGGGAACGAAAGCAATCTTTGCCGGTAAAGTGCCTGGCTTTGAGTTTTTGCAAATCAAAGCGCTTATTTATAACCCGAATAAGGTTTACGCCTTTACCTGGCTGCAAAGCCCGGGAACAATTATGCTGATTGCTGGCTTGGTAGCGTTCTACTTCATGGGCATTCCCATGAATTCTGTTGGCAGTCAGTTCGGTAAAACCTTTAAACAAATGATTCCGTCTTTTATCGCGGTGGCTTGCATTCTCTCCATTTCCGAAGTGATGAATCTGGCGCTGCCTATTGTGGACGTTAAAACCAAACTGGTTGTTTGGGCTAGCGCATCTGGTGCGCCGCAGGCTTCCATGGTGGCGGGCATGGCGAAAAGCATTGTCGGCGTAGTAGATCAGACGTTGTATCCTTTCATCAGTCCGATGATTGGTACCTTGGGCGTCTTCCTGACCGGCAGTAATACGTCGTCTAATGCCTTGTTCGGTATGCTGCAGGTTATTACTGCTCATGGGCTGAACCTGTCGGATATCCTCATGGCGTCTGCCGGCAACGCCGGCAGCACCGCCGGCAAAATGATTTCGCCGCAGAGTATTGTTATTGCCGCGACGGCAGTAGGCCTCTTGGGTAAAGAAGGCCTGATTATGCGGAAAACGATCAAGTATACAATTCCCTATGTTTTGTTCTTGGGGCTTTTAACGTGGATGTTTGCCTTTGTCTTCCCCGGCTTGGTGCCGTAAGAGAAATTGGACTAACCGAGTGCAGCGGCGAAGGAAGCTAGCCTTGAAGGCGGGCTTCCTTCGCCTTGTTGTGAAGTAAGAAGTATTTTTAAAGATGCTTTTTTACGATAAGATAACTAGAGAGAATCCATAGAGTGAGTTGAGCAGGGAGAGCAAGCGGAAAAAGAGAGGGGTTGCATTTATGGCTTGGAATCATCCGGTGCCGCTGGAGTTGGCGCAACGCGTGGTGGAAATGATTCACGAAGTGACTGGGAGTAACGTGAATTTTATGGGCTTGGGCGGCGAGATTATCGCCACTAAGCAACCAGAGCGGCTGGGGAAAATACATAGCGCGGCGGAGAGCATTATGGCAGGACGCGTAGATGAGGTAGCGGTAACGGTTGAAGATGCCGCCAAAATGGACGGCGTTAAAGCAGGCTATAACGGCGCTATTTTATACAAAGGGCAACGTCTGGGCGTGATTGGTATTACCGGCGACCCGGAAGCGGTGAAGCCTTTGCAAAAAATGGCAGCCATTGTGGTCAATGAAGAGATTGCTAAGGAGCGGGAGCGGCAGGAAAGGGAAAAAGGCCTACAGCAGGTGGCGGCCCAGTTAGAATCCGTCACAGGTGAAATGGAAGGACTTTACTCTTCGGCGGCGCAAGTAGCTGGACGTTACAGTGATATGGCGGAAGCCGTACAGGTGACAGAAACAGAACTTAACGACCTAAATCAGGTGCTGGACTATATTCGGAACATTGCCAGCCAAACCAATCTTTTGGGGCTGAACGCCTCCATCGAAGCGGCGCGGGCAGGCGAACAAGGACGCGGCTTTGCGGTAGTGGCTGACGAAGTGCGCAAGCTAGCGACGTATTCTGCAGATTCTTTAGGCAAAATCAATCAAGCGTTGCAGGCGATCAAAGGATCGGTATTGCGCATCGGCGCTGATGTACGGGGCAACAAGGAAATTACTGAGCGCCAAGAACAGACGCTTTCTTCCCTGGCAAAACAGGTGCAAGCGCTGCAGCAGGATTTGCAAAAATTAGTATAAACGGCAGGAAAATAGCAGCTTTGCAGGGAATTTCCCAGCAAAGCTGTCTTGTTTTTTAAAATCAAGATTTCTCTGTGTGCTCTTCGTTCTCGAAAAAGGAGGCCAATATGCATCAATCGTTGCGAGTGGTTTTTGATTTTGCCTGTCCCTACTGTTATTTGCTTTGGGGCTACGTGCGAGAATTGCGGCGAACGGCACCAGTGCAGGTGGAGTGGCTGCCTTGGGAAATAAATCCAGAGATGGAGTCGGAGGGAAGAGCATTACAACCGGGGACGCCGGGCGTATCTCAACCTGACCAACTAGGAGCTTCCTTGGGCTTGGTTCCATCGGCAAGGACGATAGTGGCTAATACGCACCAGGCGCTGGCAGTGTTGGAATTTGCCAAAGACGCTGGTAAAGGGGATGCGTGGCTGGACACTTTGTTTCCGGCATACTTTGCCGCAGGTAAGGACATCAGTCAACTGCCTGTGCTGCTTCCGTTGGCCCAGAAGATCGGCTTAGACTCCCTCTTGCTGGCTGAGGCGCTGCAGGCTGGGCGTTACGATCAGCGCTTGCTGGATAACGAGGTCTATTGCCAGGAACATCAAATTGAATGGGTTCCTACGGTACTCTGGGGCCAGGAAAAGCTGCTGGAAGGCGTTATTTCCTTTAGCGTGTTTAAAGATACGTTAAAAACCTTGTTTTAGGGAAGTACTGTTTCATGCGACGCTCCGTCTTGGCGAGCCTTTTTTGTTTTCTCTGCGTTGACAACTCCTCGACATAGCACCGCTATGACTGCGGGTTGTCGCCTTGACAAGAACAAAAAATTCTTTGCCAATCTGGCACGCCGCATTGAATCAGTGCTTCCCTGAGAATTTCTCTCCCCCTGGTTTTGCCTAGGGGGATTTCTATTTTGGCGCTCTAACTAATTTTTGTTTTTGCGAGCGAAGCAATTTCTGTTTTCCTCTATGATTCGGTCCGGACCTCCGTCGCACCCTCCCTCTACTCCCTGTACTCATGTTGAAATTTCATCCCACATATCCTCATTCGTACCCTCCCGTGACTCCGATTAAGTTCCAGTGGACGTCGGTTGCTATGCCGTCCATGGCGCAACCGACCCTAGCCGCGTCCAGCGGCGTCGCAATCTCTGTTCTTTCTTTTTCTCGGCTCTCCATTGTGCTTTGGCAGCGCCTTTTGTACAATAGAATTTAGAGTTAAAAGAAGACAGAGGAAAACGTTATGCATATCCTTTCCATAGAAAATATGAGCAAGCAGTACGGCGAGCGCACTCTTTTTGAGGACGTTACTTTCGGGATCGGCGATACCGACCGGTTGGGCCTTATCGGTGTTAACGGCACTGGCAAGACTACGTTTTTAAAAGTGATAGCTGGCCTGGAACCGCCGGACGAGGGGCGCGTCAGTCGCGCCGGCGGCGTGCAGGTGGAATATCTATCGCAGGATCCCGAATACGATCCAGAAGGCACGGTGTTGCAAGAAGTTTTTCGCGGCGCTTCGCCAATTTTGCAGGTATTGCGGGAGTACGAGGCGGCGCTGGGGGCGGCTGCCGCCCGGCCCGGAGATGAGGAGCTGCAGGCGCAGGTAGTGCGTTTGGGGCAGAAAATGGACGAGCAGAACGCCTGGCCCCTGGAAAGCGACGCCAAGACCATTCTAACCAAGCTAGGCATTGACGATTTCAGTGCACAGATGAAAACTTTGTCCGGCGGACAGCGCAAGCGCGTGGCGCTGGCAGGGGCGCTCGTCAATCCGGCGCAGCTGTTGATTTTGGATGAACCTACTAACCATATCGACCACGAAACCGTGGCTTGGCTGGAGCAGACGTTGGCTCGCCGTAACGGGGCTCTGCTTGTCATCAGCCATGATCGGTACTTTTTAGATCGCGTTACTACCGGCATTTTGGAGCTGGATCGAGGCCGCCTTTTCCGTTACGAGGGCAATTACAGTCTCTTTTTGGAACAAAAAGCGGCGCGGGAAGAGCGCGAAGAGGCTAGCGAACGCAAGCGCCAAAATCTGCTGCGCCAGGAATTGGCCTGGATGATGCGCGGCGCGAAGGCGCGCAGTACCAAGCAAAAAGCGCGTATTGAACGCTTTGAGACGCTGTCAGAGCAGCAATCCTTAGGCAAGGCGGCGGCCCTAGAGATGTCCGTAGGCTCCAGCCGTTTGGGGAAAACCGTCATCGAAGTGGAGCACCTGAGCCATGATTTTGGCGAAGGCTGCGTTTTGCAGGACTTCAGCTACATTGTCAAGCGTAATGACCGCATCGGTATTGTCGGCGCCAACGGAAGCGGCAAATCGACACTACTGAACTTGATAGCCGGTCACCTAGAGCCGCAGGCGGGGAATATCAAGGTGGGACAGACCGTTAAAATCGGTTATTTCGCCCAGGAAAACATCGACATGGACCCGCGTCTGCGGGTGATTGAATACATTCGTGAAGAGGCCAACTTTATAGCGACCTTGGACGGCGGCGTCATCAGCGCCGCGCAGATGTTGGAGCGCTTCTTATTTCCGCCACATCTCCAGGGCGTGTCTGTAGCCAAGCTGTCCGGCGGCGAACGGCGCCGCCTCTACTTGCTCCGGGTGCTGATGAGTGCTCCCAATGTGCTGCTTTTGGATGAGCCCACCAATGATTTGGATACGCTAACATTGGCGGTGCTGGAAGATTACCTAGATACCTTCCCCGGAGCGGTGCTGACGGTCTCCCATGACCGCTACTTTCTTGATCGCGTGGCCGACCATATTTTCGCCTTTGAAGCAGGTGGTTCTATCGGGCGTTATCCCGGCGGTTACAGCGACTACCTGGAGGCCAGAGCGCCGCAGGGAGAAACGGAGAAAGCGTCCAGCCAGAAAGAAAGCGACAAAGTCGACGAGCGCAATCAAAACCGCGCGCCTCGTATGGGATTTAAGGAAAAGCGCGAGTTTGAAGAAATTGAAGGGGTTATCGCTTCTGCCGAAGGAGAGCTTCGCGCCGTTCGCGCTCAGCTGGCTCAGGGTGGCAGTGATTTTTCTCTCTTGCAGGAGATGCTGGAGCGAGAAAAGCAGCTGCTGGCGCGGTTGGAAGAGCTTATGGAGCGCTGGGCGTACCTAAGCGAACTGGCGGAAGCCAATGAAAGCCGCTAAATGGTCTGCGCATTTTAGCCGAGCTTGCGTGAACTGTGATAGAATAGAAAAAGATATAAGCAAGCTGTAAGCAGCCGGAGCGTGAATGACTATGCATAAGATTACCTATAAATGCCCGAAATGTGAGAACGTTTTTACTGTCGCCTCAAAGAAAGAGCAGCTTAAAGTAGTTTGCGTCCACTGCGGTGAACCGGGCTATCTTTTAGATGAGATCGACGAAGAAGAAACGGATATCGAAGAAGAACCTGACAAAGACGAGTGAGAAAAGATCACCTCGATGACTATCTGGACAAGAAAACATTGTTATGGTAAAATTAAAAAATGTTAGGGGTATTAGCTCAGTGGGAGAGCGCTTGATTCACATTCAAGAGGCCACTGGTTCGAAACCAGTATGCCCCACCAGCAATTACAAGGGTTTGCAGAGATGCAGGCCCTTTTTTATTTTGTTCTGAGGCCTATTATGGGTTATGCTATATTGCTATAGAGATGCTAGAAAAACAATGACTTATTAAAGAAAAAAGGCTATTATTTTAACAAGGCTTGAAGTGACTGGAATAGTGAAAGTGTAGTTTAATTAAAAAGAGTAATTTTGGGTGATGTTTAAATTTTTAGCACAATGTTTTAATAAGAAGCGGAACATTTTCATTTGACTAATAGGTTTGCGGGAATGGAGTATTTGATTTGGTTAAGAAACTAGTAAAAGTATTGATCCTCAGAACTATATTTATAAATCCGCTGAAAATATCTTGAGGCGGCTGAAGGAGAAACAATGAACGAGCCCAATGATGAGCGCTACGGAAATTATGCACATGAATATTCACAAAGCCGGTTTTTGGCAAAGGTGTTCAAACATGCCAGAAGCATCGGCGCTTCTCTAATTTATAAAGCGTTGCAGCTTTTCTATGTTGCCCAGAAGCCGGAAGTGCCGATGAAGGTGAAAGCGACGATTTATGGAGCGTTGGGATATTTTATTTTGCCTTTTGACGTCATTCCGGATATGATTGTCGGCGTAGGGTATGGGGATGATGCTACGGCCTTGCTGGTAGCGCTGGGGATTGCGCATATGTATATTGATGAAGAAATCCGGGAGCAGGCGAAACGAAAATTGGTGAGTATTCTCGGAGAAGCAGCGTTGCGCGGGTTGGATGCGTAAACGAAAGAGGGATAGAAACCATAACAACGAGCATAGAAAGACGGTGCTGGCAAGTCGCAGCGCCGTCTTTCTATGTTTTCAGTAATTGTATCGCCGTAGTGGGTGGTTCTGGGCGGCCAAAATAGTAGCCTTGAATATAGTCGCAATGAGTTTGTGCTAAAAAAGAAACTTGCTCGGAGGATTCTACGCCTTCTGCCACTACGACCATTTTCATAGTATGGGCCATCTCGATGATGTTTTTAATGATAGAATTCTGCGTAGTGTCACTGAGCATCCGGTCAATAAAGGACTTATCAATTTTTAGCGTATTTACAGGTAAGCGATGCAGATAAGTTAGGGAAGAATAGCCGGTTCCAAAGTCATCAAGGGCGAGGCGCACACCCAGTTCATTGAGTTTGGTTAAATTGCGCACTACATTATCAAGGGAGGACATAAGGGCGGTTTCGGTGATTTCCAGTTCTAACTGCTCGGGATGAATACCTATGTTGGTGATCACTCGCTGCACCATGGTAACAAAATACTCATCAGATAATTGGATAGGCGATGTGTTAACGCCGATTCGAATATGCCCTTGTCCTTGCTCGGATAAGTGTTTTGCAAAGAAGCACGACTCTTTTAATACCCACTCGCCGATCGAATGGATTAGGCCTGTTTGTTCTGCTAAGGGAATAAAAACATTCGGAGAGATGCTGCCGTGTTGTTCATTATCCCAGCGCAGTAAGGCCTCAAAGCCAATGACGTCATGGTCGCGGACCCGAACTTGTGGTTGATACACTACCGTTAATTCACCTTGGTTCAGCGCGGAGCGCAGGGCTACTTTTAAGACCATTTGTTCATAGGCTTCCGCCTGCATGGCCGGTTCGTAAAAACGCCAACAGTTTTTCCCCTTCTTTTTAGCCGCATACATTGCGTTATCGGCATTCTTAAGGAGTTCTTCGCGGGTATCGCCATTTTCCGGATATAGAGCAATACCAATGCTTGCGGAGGTCTGCAAGCGAATGGTATCTGTATCGTACTCATAGGCTAACGCATGGATTAGTTTTGAAGCTGTTTTTTCGAGTTCTTGGCGAGATTTGGGATCGGGCAAAATAACAACAAATTCATCGCCGCCAATGCGTGCGACGAAACCGGGTTCGCTCGTGTTCGCTACAAGAATAGAGCCAGACTTAATAATTAAATCGTCGCCATATTGATGCCCTAATGTATCATTGATCGTTTTTAAGTCGTCTAAGTCGATAAATAGAACGGCACCTGTTCGGCCGTCTTGTTTGGATTTTTCGAGTTCGTCTTCTAATTGCTCGTTCAAGTGTGCTCGATTGGGCAAGCCTGTAAGACTGTCGTGCAGAGAAGCGTAGTGGATTTTGTTATAGTTGCAAAGTAGTTCTTCTTCTTTGGCTAAGAGCTCTTCGTTTTGAGCGGCTAACTCTTCTTCTTGAGCTTGCAGATTTTCATGGGCGAGGAGCAATTGGTCATAGTTTACTTTAAGTTTCTTTTTAAGGTGGCTTATATACAGTTTAATCGCTATGCCGATAACAATAAGCGACGCTACGGCCATAAGTAGAAAAAAGATAAATTTTTCTTGGCGTGCTGCTACATAGCCATCTGAATGAGCGTAGAAAAACTTTACATACAATTCTTCAAAAACGCCGTTGTCTTTTAATTGATCGAGTTTGCGGTTCATATATTCTACTAAATCTGGGCGGGACTTGCTAACGGCGTAGGCATGCTCTCGGGGAAAGAGATTCGTAACTTGGGGAACAACGATGCCTTTAAGATTCTTAGAAATAATCGTATAATCCATGAGCTGTTGATTTTCGAAAATTACGTCGATCTTTCCAGCAAGTAAGTCGGGAAGGGCATCGTCAATATCGTCGTATGTTTGGTAGGGCGAGATATGCAGGGTATTTCGTAGGAGACTTTCGGTATAGTAGCTTTTTCCAACGCCGACGCGCAGGTCTGCCAAATCCTCAAGGGTTACTTTTTGAAAATTAGCTACCGTATAGATTGAAACATACGAATTAAATAAGGGTTTAGTAAAGAGGACTTCTTTTTTTCGTTCCTCCGTAACGGCAATGATGCCTCCAATATCGATATCGCCGACTAGTAGTCTTTTATAGACTCGATCCCAAGAGTCGGCAGAGTAGTCGACATCGTAGTCTGTGGAATCTAATACAAGTGTAATTAAGCTGGAATCAAAGCCATATAGATAATCTTTGTTTTGAAAGGTGTACGGCGGATAGTTCTTATCAACTTGATACTTTACGGAAGGAGCGCCAGCGCAGACGGATACCATCAAGGAGAAGGCAAGTAGCGCTAGGACGAATCTTCGCAAAATCATGTTGCATCACCTTTCTGTCTGATTTGTGCAAAGCTGCACTTTGAAGCAAGGGCGAGCAGCGGCGGTTATAGATGTTCGTCCAAAAGCAAGGCACTTTTAGACGATATAATATAGTGGGTAGTTTCGCTAAATACATAAGAATACCTTTTGTTTGCGGATCGGATTTAAATTTTTCTAGCTGCTTTTTTCAGTGTTATTTGAGAGGTTAAATGGTGAAGGTTATGAGCTTTGCGAGGGCCAAAATGAAGGATATTGAAAGAGCAATAGATAAAAATTATTTGTTGACAATAGGCGGCCTCTTTCGTAAGCTATAAGTAGTTTAAGAAGCTTTGGGAGAAAGGTTATTTGTTTATGGATACGAAACTTGTGGTTTTTATTTCTGCTCTTGTGCTGCTGGCGGTAGTCGCATTAGGTTGTAAAACGCAAGCCAACACGGCGGGGGACCTTCCTGCAGGATATCATAAAATAACGGCGGCAGAAGCAAAGCAAAAAATGGCGGCAAACCAGCAGGCAGTTGTGTTGGACGTGAGGACCGCGGAAGAGTACCATGAAAAGCATCTTCCGAATGCGGTGCTGTTACCGTTAGCGGAAGTTAAAGAGAAAGCGGCAACGGTGCTGCCCGATAAAAGTGCCGAAATTCTTGTTTACTGCCGCAGTGGAAACCGCAGCCGGCAGGCGGCGGTGCTGCTTTTGGAGCTGGGATATGGTTCGGTGTACGATTTTGGTGGTATTCAAGACTGGCCGTATGAAGTTGTCCAATAGAAAGGAGAAAGACCATGCTTACAATCACGCCTGAAGCGGCTGCCTATGTTAAAGAAAAGAAACAGCCGATTCACTTAGAGCTGCCGCCGGAAATAGGCTGTTGCATTCATCTGCGGGAAAAGCCCAGCGTTCGCTTGGGAGCGCCCCATGATCCGCAAAATTATGAGAAGCTTATGCTGCAAGGAATTGAGGCGTTTGTACCCAAAGAGCTGGTAACCCTTTCTTTAACGATTGCGGTCAATCAATTCTTGGGCTTTCGCAATCTGGAAATCACCGGCTGGAAGCTTGTGTGATTGCATAAAAGGAAAGTGTATGGTTTGGGTTAGCGGAACAGTAAGGCTAGCTGTTAATGCAAAAGGACCTGTACTGAAACAGCGGTTGTTTCAACACAGGTTCTTTTGCATTAACGATTAATAGCTATAATAGGGGTTAGGAAGGACCGTTTTTTGAAAGTGGGAAGGCAGGTTTGGCTAAGCGGGAGACTAAAATGCTGTTAGGAATAGCGGCAATCACTTGAAGGAGGCAACAGGGATGACAAAGGTGTTGGCAGGGCGCATTCTTTTAGCGATCTGCATTGGGATAAGTGGGCTGGACTATTTTGGGCAAACGGGAGCTAGCCCGTTGTTGGGAACTTGGTTTAGTAAAGCAGGCAAAGAAGCAGGAAATCTGGCTATGTATGGAGGGCTTGCTGCGGGCTGCTTGTATGTAAGCCGGGAGCTTTTTTCTTGGCTTAAGAGGCGAAAGGAAACGGGAGCTTCTATAGGCGCCGGTTATTTGCAAAAAATATGGGAGCAGTTGCGCGCATGGCATGTGTTTTTGGGATATGCCGCCGTATCTTTGGCTTTTTTACATGGCTATGTGATGCTGATGTATCGCTCGCGTAAGATATACGCTGTTTATAGCGGAGAAGTTGCCGCTGTGGCGGCGGTGCTGCTTTTCATCGGCGGTAATTGGCTCTACAAGAATCGAAGGATGCTAGCTCTGCGCAAGTGGCACAAAACATCTGCGTTGGTTGTGGCTGTGGCCCTTGTAGCGCATAAAATGCTTAAATAAATGGATGAGTTCCTAATATTGACAGGTGAATTTTAAAGGAATATGCTAAGTCTATATCGGAAGAAAGGGAGAATGACTTATCGTAAAAACGCAATCTGTAGTTCGTGCATAGCAAAGGCTATTGCATGAGACTGCATGTGCTAGCCTTTGCTCAATCCTAAATGAATTAGGAGGGAGCGGCATGGGCTACAAGGCGGCTACGCAGGTATTGCCGGAAAAATTGCTGCTGGCTGTGCAAGAATATATTGACGGCGAGTATCTTTATATTCCGCGTAAAGAGGGAGCTCGGCGAAGCTGGGGTGAAAAAACGGAAAATCGGCACCTAACAAAGGTGCGAAACCTGGAAATACGCCGGAAGTGTCAAGCGGGCGTTTCCCCTCGCCAACTTGCGGAAGCATATTATTTATCACCGAAGACAGTGTATAAAATTTTGGCTTCAAGGGAAGAAAAATAAGTAAAGAACCGTGAGGAAGCGCTTCCTTGCGGTTCTCCTTTTTTATTCTGAAATAAGATGGAGAACCAGTGCATTCCTAAGATATGCTATACTGCGCCTAAGAAAGGGGGACGCAAGATGAGCGTTTTTTCTATGGAGCAATTGGGCTTGACCGAAACGCAGCGCAAAGCCGCGGATGGTTTGACGCAGCTTGGCCGGGTTGCGGCGCAATATCGAGAGGGCTATAAGGTGTTAACCGCGACAGGAGAGCGGTCGGCAGTTGTTGCCGGGCGGTTGCGACATGAGGCGATGCGGCCGGCTGATTTTCCGGCGGTGGGCGATTTTGTAGCGCTAGAATATGATGCTGAGGGAACGGCTTTGTTATGGCGCGTGTTGCCCCGCCATAGCGTATTGGTTCGTCAAGCGGCGGGAAAGGGAGGGCAAGAGCAGCTGATTGCGGCCAATGTCGATACGGTGTTTATTTGCATGGCGTTGAACAGTGATTACAATCTCCGGCGGTTGGAACGGTATTTGAGCTTGGTCTGGAGCAGCGGTGCCACGCCGGTGGTGGCGCTCACCAAGGCCGACGTCTGTGAGGATGCAGCAGGGAAGCTGGCGGAGGCTTCTTGCTGCGCTTGCGGCGCGAAGGTGCTTTGTGTTTCTGCGCTGGAGGGCGATGGCGCCGGAGCTTTGCATGCGTATCTGGGTGAAGGAAAGACCGCGGCTTTTATCGGTTCTTCTGGCGTGGGGAAATCTACTTTGATTAACCGCCTGCTGAAAAAAGAGGCGTTGGCTACGGCAGGGCTTCGCAAAGACGAAAAAGGGAGGCATACGACAACGCGCCGCGAGATGCTGCTGCTTCCGGGGGGCGGCATTGTGATCGACACGCCGGGCATGCGGGAACTGGCGTTGGAGAGCGGGGACTTGTCCGCGGCGTTTGCGGATATTGAAGCGTTGGCGCAGTCGTGCCGTTTTGCAGACTGTAGGCATGACAAAGAGCCGGGGTGTGCTGTACGGCGGGCGGCGGCAGAGGGACTGCTGCCAGAGGAACGCTTGAAGTCCTGGCGGAAATTGCGCCAGGAGCTTCTCTATGCGGAGCTGGATTCGCGCCGCCTTGAAGAAGCGAAACAGGCCGTAATGTTTGCCGACGTTGGGGGCCGAAAAAATGCGCGCCGTATGATGCAAGAAGTGAGCAAAAGGCGAAGATTTTAAGAGTGTATCCGGGTAGCTGAAAAATAATGAAAGAAGAGAGACTATGATTACGCAAGAGTTAACTATTGAGAAAATACCGGCCCTATTGTGGGGCGAAAAAAGCGATAAGCTTATTATCGCGGTGCATGGAAACCAGTCTCATAAACAAGATGCGCCGATTGCCTTGCTGGCGCAAGAATCAGTGCCGCGGGGTTATCAAGTGCTGAGCTTTGATTTGCCCCAGCATGGAGACCGGCAGGCGGAAGAAATCTTGTGCAAGGTTCAGCAGTGTGTGTATGAGCTGGGCCAGGTTATGGAGTTTGCAAGGAAACAAGCCAAAGAGATTAGTTTATTTGCGTGCAGTATGGGGGCGTATTTCAGTCTGCTGGCGTATGAAGCCGTTCCGTTGCGGCAGAGCTTGTTTCTGTCGCCGGTGGTCGATATGAAACGGATCATCGACTCCCTGATGTTGTGCTTTGAAGTCAGTAAGGAGCGATTGCAACAGGAAAAGGAGATTTCCACGCCCATAGGGCAGACGCTATATTGGGATTACTATTGCTATGTTCAAGAACATCCCATTTTGAAATGGCCGAGTCCAACAGCGATTCTTTATGGCGCAAAGGATACTCTTTGTGAACGAGACGAGGTGGCTTCTTTTGCAAAACGCTTTGGGTGCGAGCTAACGGTTATGGCGGAGGGAGAGCATTATTTCCATACGCCGGAGCAGCTGGCTTATTATAGAGAGTGGCTGAAGCAGCGCCTCAAATAGCAAGAAGAGGCTTGGAGGTGCAGGAACTACAAAAAAATGGAAAAAGCAAGCTGCAGAAGACTTTTTGTGTCCTTTGCGGCTTGCTTTTCTATTTATTGATCTTAGGCGAGCTGAAACTTACCGACTTCTTGGCGTAGCTCTTCGGCCATGCTGGCTAAGGCCTGGCTGGAAGCGGCGATTTCCTCGGTGGAAGCAGACTGCTCTTCTGTAGAGGCAGAAACCGTCTGTGTTTGGCTTACGGCCTGCTTGCTCAGATGATCGATGTCTCTCATGGCGGCGACCATTTGCTCGCTGCCCCCTGCCATTTGCTGCATGGCGGCGGAGGCTTCCTGCATTTGCATATTAACGGTTTCTACGAGAGTACCGATTTGATGAAAAGCTTCGCCTGCGGATTGAACGGCGGTTGCTCCTTGCTGAACCAACTGAGGACCTTCGTTCATGACGAGTACGGCTTTCTCGGTATCCCCCTGGATTTCGCCAATCAGCGTGGCAATTTCTTTAGCGGCTCCTTGGGACTGTTCCGCCAGCTTGCGGACTTCTTCGGCTACGACTGCAAAGCCGCGTCCTTGTTCGCCGGCTCGAGCGGCTTCGATAGCGGCGTTTAAGGCCAGCAAATTAGTTTGGCTAGCGATGCCGGAAATTGTGTCCACGATTTGGCCGATTTCTTGCGAGCGTTCGCCAAGCTGCGCAACCACGGCGGCAGATTGGACTACGTTTTTCTCAATTTGTTGCATTTGCGCAATGGCGGCGTCGACTTCACGGCTGCCTTTCTGTGCTGCTTGTGCTGCTTCGTTGGCTTGTGCGCTGACTTGGTTCGCGTTAGCGGCGGCTTGTTGGATGTTGGCGGACATTTGCGTCATCGTAGCGGCAGTGGCATCTACGGACTGCAATTGTTGCTCGGAGCCCTGCGCTACCGCGCCAATGGCCGCGGCGACATCGCTGCCGGCCTGGGCGGCTTGATCGGCGCTGGCAGTCAATTGCTGGGAAGAAGCGGCCACTTGTTCCGCCGAGGAGCTTACTTGGCGAATCAAATGACGCATGCTTTCCTTCATTTCTTGGAAGGCGGTCGCTAATTGCCCCATTTCGTCATTAGACTGCACTCGCACTGGTTCTGACGTCAGTTTTCCTGCAGCCATTTCCTTTGCGGCTTGCACCATTTGCTGAGCCGCGCGGGAAATACCACGGCTTAAAATTAAGCTGATTGCGATGGAGGCGATGATAAGTAAGGCATTGACGAGAAGCAGCAGTTGTTGATTAGTTTGACCTTTTTCTGCAATTTTATCTTGCTCCGTTTTTACAAAGGCTTTAATCATTACGACCAATTCGTCGGAATTAGCCTTGGCGGTATTATATGGCTGGACGCCTTGTTGAATGACTTGCTGCAAGGTGGCTTGATCTTGAGCGTCCCGCGCTTGCATGGCACGCAGTGAAAACGCCTCATAGGCCGCTTTAGACGGCTTGATTTCGCCAATCAATTTTCTCGCTTTTTCTGTTACAAAGATTTGTTCTATTCTTGCTAGTTTAACATCGGACTCTTTGCGAAGAGCTTCAAATTTGCTTTTATCCGCGGCGTCGCCAGTGAGGTTGTATTTGCGTACCGTGGCTGCTTCTTCAATAATATGAGCGGATAGTTCTTCGACTAAGGCTAATTTTTCTAAATTGATTGTTGTGACATCATGGTATTCGCGGTTCATTTCACCAATTTTGTAGTACGTATACCCGCTCATTAGTAAGGTGGCGATAATTACGGCTGAAAATCCTGCTAAAATCTTTTTTCCAATGGTTAAATTCACTTGGTGTTTCTCTCCTTTTTCTTTTTTGATTGTTGTGTTAAGTAGGAGGCATCACCATGCATAGTGCTGAAGAAAAAAGAAAAAGACAGGTAAGCCTGTCCGAATAGCAAGTAGCAACTAGCTAGTTGGCGGCGCGGCGATCATAGGCATTTAGCCCTTAGACCCGTAGCTTTGCGTCCCTATTTTTCAATAGGTTTGCCCTACATTATGATATTGTGATATTTATTAAACAATACAAAGGGATGTTTGTCAATTTTTTTGTTTTCTGTGTCATGCATTTGTCACAATATCCGTTTATAATAAAAGAATAGCTAAAATAAAAATAACGCATATTTAAAGAAGAGAAGGCGTGTATTTTGCTGACAGGAGGAGAGCAAGGATGTTGACGGTTCTTTTGATTTTGTTGGGGCTCTATGTGGTGTATCGGTTATTTCGTTCGCGCTCGGGGTATAATCAAAATTCCTATATGGGCGGTAATGGCGGTTTTGGCATGGGAGGCATGCTGGGCGGGATGGTGTTGGGGTACTTGTTGTCGAATTATCTAATCGATCAACACCAGTATGACATGTGGCGTACTATGGATGACGATGAATTGCGAGAAACACTTACGTCGAACGGAGTCTTGAATGGAGATGAGTTTGACAATTTGCTGGGGCAGGCAGAGGCTGGAAATCTGCCGGATGTTGCCAATCAAAGCGGCTGGGAAGATGCCAGCCAGCAAGACACGGCTTCCAATAGCTTTGATGATTACCAAGATAATAATTTTGGCGGGGATGATTGGGGCTAACATGAAAAAATTCAAAACAATACTGATTGCGGCGATGCTGCTTTTTAGCATGAGTCTTTCTATTTGCTCTGCCAGCAATCGTATCGCGGAACAAGTGAAGGAAGTCGCCGATCCAATAACGGAAAATATTTTGCTGGCTATTAATGAAGATAACTATGCTGGTTTTTCTAAAGACTTTGATGAAAAAATGAAAACCGATTTGAATGAAGCTGAGTATCGCAAAGTAATTGCAGCAACCAAAGCAAACTTCGGCAATTATATTTCTAAGGAGTTTGTAGCCGCCGAACTAAATGATACGTACACCGTTGTTACCTATAAAAGCAAGTTTTCTAAGGAGGCGGCGGAAATCATCATTCGGAATGTGCTCACCGAAAGCAATGGCGGTTATGCAGTCTCTGGATTTTGGATGGATTCTCCGCAACCTAAGAGTAAATAAAGTAATACTGCCTGGCCAACGGCCAGGCAGTATTACTTTTGTATCACAGGAGCAGGAGTATCGTTTTGAGGGCTTGAAAGAATAGCGTGATAGCATCTTCTGCGTAAAGGAGCTTAAAATGATGACAATACAACCGCTGACCATGGAGGATATACCGGCTTACGCCGTTTTGGGGCAGGAATTGTTTGAGGAAAAAACCCATCGAGACAGGCTTGCCCTTTCCTTTGGGAAAATCATAAATAACCCAGACTATATTCTTGTAGGGGCGAAGGACGATGCGGGGAACTTGCTGGGCGCAGTGATGGGGATTGTTTGTCTTGACACGGTTGGTGAATGTCGACCTTTTATGGTGCTGGAAAATTTAATTGTAGGTAAAGCAAGTCGCAGACAAGGGCTGGGGAAGAAATTAGTCGAGTATGTTGAAGCAGAAGCTAGAACCCGTGACTGTTACTTTGCGATGTTGATGTCGTTGGCAAAACGCAAAGAAGCGCATGCCTTTTATGAATCTATGGGGTATTCAACTCGTATTTCTTTAGGATTTAAGAAATATTTTTAAGAAAAAGAGGCGGCAGCCATATGCAAAAAGCGGAGATTCAGCCGGAGGAGTTTACAGCTGTAATTCTACTTTCTTTCTCTGAAGAGCTTGGCGACTTTTTTCGCGGCGTATCAAATGTTTTAAAATGGGCGGCACTACCGTTAGGATAAAAAGCAGTCGAAACAATTGAAAGGCGACGACTACGGCCATGTCGGCGTGCACCATCATGGCGGTAAGGCCCATTTCCGCCATGCCGCCGGGAGCGGTGCTTAGAAATGCCGTAAGGAGCGGAATGTCGAAAAAATAGGCTAAGAGCAGGCTTAAGCTGGAAGAAACCGCCAAGAGGCAGACAACGCTCAGAAATGCATACGGAAGTGATTTGCGGAGGCTTTGCAGGTTTTTCAGTTGTATCCGTGCTCCTGTGTAGGTGCCGACGCAGAGCTGGGCGGTATTGAGCCAGTCGCGGCTCGGCTGAGGGGCCGGCAATCCTGCAAGAACCCAGGTAGACGTTGCTAACACGGCGCCTAATAAGAAGGGCGTGGGAAATTTCAAGAAACGACCGAGAAAGCCGCTGGCTACAACAAGCGAACCAAGTAAGAGTTCCTGTGTGATGGGGATGGGTTGCGCGGTAAGGGCGGGAACAGCCGGAGTAAGAGCTGAGCTGTCGCTGAGGCCTTGTATGGCCAAGAAAGGAACAAAGAAAACGACCGATAGTTGGCGCATGGCTTGCATGAGAGTGACGATGGTGATATCAGCGCCGGGAATTTCTCGGCTCAAGACCGGCATTTGCGATAGACCGCCGGGTATGCTGCCTAGCAGGCTGCTTGGTAGATTTACCGATGTTTTTTTATGAAAGCGATAGCCTTGCCAAGTGCTGAAGGCAGTGACGGTTATCGTGGCCAAGGTAATGAGTGGCAATTGTTCTAGAATTTGTCGTGCTGTTTCGCTTGTGAAGGTGCAGCCAATGGCATAGCCGATGAGCAGCAGACCTGCATAGCAAGCATATGGAGGCCAGCAGATGGGACGCTTAGCGGCGGAATTCCACAGCAAGACAGCGGCCAAAGCGCCCAGCATCCAAGGGAGCGGCATGTGGAGCAAAGAGAATAAAAAGCCGCCTAGTGAGGCGACCGAAAGGGTTTCTGCAATACAAAACAGTTTCATATAACAACCTTCTTTCTGGTCTTTGTTACCAGGATAGAAGATTGGCGACGATAAAGAAAATAGATAAATTTGTCGGGACGAATAAAAAAATTCTATGGGGCGATGCTGGGATGAATGACAAGGATTGGTTTATTATAAAAACCATTGCCAATAAAAAGAATATAACCGTTGCCGCTGACTATCTGTATATGACGCAGCCCGCGTTGACTTACCGTTTGAAGTGCATTGAAGGGGAAGTCGGGGCCAAATTGTTTTTGAGAACCTCGAAAGGAGTGCTGCTTACGCCGCAGGGGGAAGTCATGGTGGAGTACGCCCAGCGAATGCTAGCGGAGCTGAAGCGGACTCAGCTTTTCTTGAGCGGGATGAAAGCAACTGTGCAGGGAAGGCTGGAGTTGGGGGTGGCTTCTAGCTTTGCAAACCACAAACTGTCTCCGCTTCTCAAGGAATTCTCTGCGCTGTATTCGCAGGTTGAATTGTCGATTACCTCCGGCGCAAGCGGCGCCATCAATCAACTGCTGCAGCGTGAAGAAATTAGCGTGGGCATCATGCGAGGCGAGTATGCATGGCCGGAGGGAAAGCACCTGTGGAGCGAGGAGCCGATTTGCTTAACCGCGGATGAAGCCGTTGCGTTGGAAGAACTGCCGTCACTTCCTTATATCCATTACGAGACAGATCGTTCCTACCAAAAAGCGGTTGCGGCATGGTGGAATGAACGCTTCGCCGCGCCTCCCAAAGTGTCGATGAACATAAATAGTACCGAAGCTTGTAGGCAGCTGATTTCGTTGGGCTTGGGCTGGTCAATTTTACCGGATACCGGTGCGGAGAAAAAAGATACGTATTCGTTGCAGACGACGGCGCTATCTTATAAAGACGGCACCCCATTAGTACGGCGAACCTGGATTTTATACCGGCAGGCTTCTTTGCAAATCCCGGTAGTTAAGGCCTTTGTCGAGCACTTGAAAAGTCGTTGCTATACTAATGGGTCCAGTCGATAAGCCGGATATCCGGTCCGAGTGCTATAGCCATCGCTTCTTTCATCGTTGCAAAATTAGGACACGAAAAACCAATCGGCGTGCCTTTGCCAATGCAAGAAGAAAGGAAAATCGCCTCAGCTCCCCTATCGGCCATCATCTTGGCTCGTGTTACTGCTTTTTTGCCTGGGCAGCCGCCGCAGGAGAGAAAGCCGACGATGTCGGCGGCGCCAGTCTCGGCAAAAGCTCCTTGGCCCTGTTTGGCCATGGTGAAATCAGTAGTTCCCGGACACATGTCTTCGGTTTGTTGGCAGCGAATAATGCCGACTTTCATATCTGCACTTCCTTTTTGTTATTTGTTTTTTTTACCAACAGCGCGTTTCCACCAAACAAGCAAAGCAATTACAAGCAGCAGAAGGACGCCAAGGCTGACTTGGTGTCCGTAGGTAGTAAGAAGTTGCCAGTTCTCGCCAAGGGCGAATCCCAGATAAATCAGCGCCAGCGTCCAAGGCAGAGAGCCCAAAACCGTATAGAGTGCAAATTTACTGAAGTTGACTTTGGCAAAGCCGGCAGGCAAAGAAATAAATGTACGTACTACTGGCAGAAGTCTGGCGAAGAATACCGCCGCAAGGCCATAACGGTCAAACCAGCGTTGGGCTAGTTCTATTTTAGCGGGAGTAGCAAAAAAGTATTTGCCATATTTCAAAACGAAGGGGCGACCGCCGTAATAACCAAGAGCGTAGGAGACCGTTGATCCCAACAGGCCACCTGCGACGCCGTAAGTGACCGCAGGTTCAAAATTTAAGCGTCCCAGATATACCAGATAGCCTGCAAAGCCAAAAATAAGTTCGCTAGGAATCGGGATGTTAGCGCTCTCTAAGGCCATTCCCACAAAAATACCCCAATACCCCCAAGTGTCGATTGAGTGTGTTACAAATAGAAACAGTGCATCCATAGGTTCTCCTCTATCATGGCGTGCTTACGAATAGGAAATACGTAAAAGGGCATTTCGGCAGGGGGGTGCAAAAACCCTTTAGTGGCAATAGGCGTTCTTTTAGAAATGAGTAAAAATATAAACAATTTAAAAAATAAAAAATTGCCTAATGAACATAGGCTATGGTAAACTTATAAAAGATTACTGCATCTATTATTTTATAACAAAACGATAAAAGCAAACTCGCTGAAAAGTGAGGACGCAAAGCTACGGGTCTAATGGCAGAGCCAATGATCGCCGGGCTGCCGCTTTATAGAGGAGCGTTATGAAACACCTGCTTCTTTTTTAGCAGGTGTTTTTTTGCAGATACGATGCAGCAAAGGAGTTCGGTTTTACTAGTACAGGATAATGAGTTGGTCGGAAATGGAGTGAGGCATGTTATGACAAAATTGAAGTATCGTTTGATTGCCGCAATGGTGGCCACAAGTTTTGCTTGTATTGTAGTTCTTTCCTGTTTTTCGATTATCAGCACTCTTCGTAAGAATGAGCAGGACACAAAAGAATATCGAGCTGCGTTGTACGAGCAGTTTGATCGAAGCATTAAGTTGGAGGTGGAAACAGTTCACAGCTTAGTGCAGCGTATTTATAATCAGCAACAAAAGGGACTTCTTTCTGAAGCGGATGCAAAAAAACAAGCCGCTGATTTAGTTCGTGATTTACGTTTTGACAACGGTAATTATTTCTGGATTGATACGACGGAAGGTATCAATGTGGTTCTTCTAGGACGGGAAGTAGAAGGAAAAAGTCGGATTAATATCACAGACCCGTCAGGAAAGCACATGGTGAAAGACATCATTGCTATTGGTATGCAAGAGGGTGGCGGCTTTACGGATTTTTCCTTCCCCAAACCGAATGAAACCGAGTCGTTGCCTAAACGCAGTTACTCATTACTGTTTAAGCCTTACAACTGGGTGATTGGCACCGGCAATTGGGTGGATCACATTGAAAAGGAAGTGCAGGTGCAGGCAGCGGAAAAGAAGAGTCAGCTTAGCTATGATATTACGGTGACTCTTGTACTTGCCTTGATTGCCTTAGGCTTGGTCAGTGCTTTCGCTATGTACATTAGCCGTAAAATTTCCGAGCCGGTGGTCAAGGTGGCGGAAGGCGTTCGGCAGATTGCTGCTGGCGATTTAGGGATTGCGGATTTGCAAGTGGAATCGAAGGATGAAATTGGCCAATTGGCGCATTCCGTCAATGAGATGAAGCAGCATCTGAAGGAACTCATTCGAGGCATTGCCAATTCCTCCAGTCAGGTTGCGGCTGCTAGCGAGCAGTTGACGGCCGGGGCGGAACAGTCGGCGCACGTGGTGACCCAAGTGGCAGAGTCGATTAATGAAGTGGCCCAGGGAGCGGAAAAACAGATGCGGGCGGTCAGCGAGACGTCCAGTGCGGTAGAGCATATTTCGTCTGGTATGCAACAGGCAGCGGCAGGTTCCGCTCAGGCGGCGGAGCATTCCACGCAGGCGGCGCGGAAAGCCAAAGAGGGTGATTTGGCCGTGGGCCGGGCGGTAACTCAAATGGCTTCCATTGAGAAGACAGTAAACAATTCGGCCCAGGTGGTGGCGAAACTGGGCGAGCGTTCCCAAGAAATCGGGCAGATTGTCAGCGTTATTTCCGGTATTGCCGGACAGACAAACTTACTGGCGTTGAATGCGGCCATCGAGGCGGCTAGAGCTGGTGAGCAAGGACGCGGTTTTGCCGTAGTAGCGGACGAAGTTCGCAAGCTGGCGGAGCAGTCGCAAGAAGCGGCGCAGCGCATTGCGGAACTGATCGGAGAAATCCAAGGCGATACGGATCAAGCGGTGGTCGCTATGAGCGAGGGGACGCGCGAAGTGAAGGTAGGCAGTGAAGTAGTAACCGCTGCAGGCCAGGCATTTGCAGAGATTACCGAGTTGGTAGCGCACGTTTCGGAACAGGTCCAGGATATTTCTCAAGTGATGCAGCGCATGTCTCAAGGCAGTGAGAAAATCGTCACTTCGGTCCATACGGTTTCCAATTTGAGCGAGGCGGCGATGGGTGAGGCACAGACCGTTTCGGCGGCAACCGAAGAACAGTCGGCGTCGATGGAGGAAATCGCTTCTTCCAGTCGGTCACTGGCAAATTTGGCTCAAGACTTACAGGAAGCAGTGAGCCGCTTCCGCCTGTAAAAGCAAACTATGTTAGCTAATTGCTGAATATATGCGCTTTTCTTGACCTTGACAAAACAATATGGTACGGTAACTATGTCAACTATATACTACTGGGCAAACTTGTTGAAAGACAAGGACGCAAAGCCATGGGTCTAAGGATGGTTTCATCTATGATTGCCAGGTTGCTGCTATGTATTAATAAACTGTCAAAGTAAAATAGGCAGTTTTAGGGAAGCCATCAAAGCGGCAATGCTTTGATGGCTTTTTGTCTTTTGTGCGGAGAAAAAGGCCCGGTAAGAAAGAAGGTGCGCTCATGAAAATTGGTAGTATACGTACTCGGTTGTTATTGGTGTTGTTACCTCTAGTTCTTATTATGCTTTGCGTTTTGTCTGGTGTAAGCTATTATTTTTCTCGGCAGGCGTTGGAATCAAGTGTTGCTGATACGGCAAAAGCGGTGGGAATGGACTACGGGAACCGCATTCGCGCCGATGTGGAGCTGATGGTATCGCAGCTTAATGATTTGGCAAGCATTGATTTTGTGCGCGATGGTTCAGATCAAGAGCGTATCATGGCAGCATTGTTGGATGCTAAAAAGCGTCTAGGCGTATTTGACGTTATGGCCTATATTACGCCTGCTGGCAATGGTATTACTACCATGGGAACGAAATCAGCCTATGCTGAGCGGCCTTATTTTAAACAGGTAATGGCGACAAAACGGGTTGTAATTACAGAGCCTACTATTGCTAAAACAACAGGGAAGCTAGTAGTGATTCTAGCGGTTCCGGTAATAAATAACGGGCAAGTGACAGGCATAGTTATTGCCAATGTTCCCTTGGATCGATTGACGGAAATGATGAAAGAGTTGAAATACCTTGACTCTGGATATGGACAACTGACTCATTCTACGGGCATGCTTATTGCACATCCCAAATACCCGGATTTAGCGGGCAAATTGAATTTGCAGGAAAAGAAAGTGGCCCCGGACTTGAAACTACCGATTGGAGAGCTAGATGACAGGCTAGTGTCTTTGTTTAAAAAAGCGGCGGAAGCTGAAGAACAGTCGCAAGGGTATTACCGGTTCACAGATGACGTGGAGCGGGTTGCGGTCTGCACACCTATTCATTTGCCGGGAGGGCAACGTTGGGTGCTTACGGTAGCGGCCCCGGTCAGCGAAGCGACTAAAGCGGTAGGCTCGCTTGCTGGAACGATGCTGGCGGTTTCGTTTTTATGTTTGGTATTGGCTGTTTTATCGGTATGGTATATTTCACATCTGTTTGCGAAGCCTATTGCGGCGATTCGAGACGAATGCCTGCTTTTAGCGCAAGGAGATCTACGAGAACGGGAAGCCAAAGTTAAGTCGGAAGATGAAATCGGCCAGTTGGCTGAGGGATTTCGGCAGATGCGAAAACAGCTGCACGATTTAGTGACAAAGGTGCATATGCAGTCGGCGCAATTGGCAGCTTCTAGTGAAGAACTGACAGCTGCTTCCGGGCAAGCGGCTCAAGCGGCTAACCAAGTGGCGACGTCTATTAGTGATGTGGCCATGGGGAATACGGCGCAAATGAAGGCGGCCAAAGAAACTACTGAAGTAGTAGAAACTCTTTCCGGCAGTATAGAGGAGATTTCGGGCAATGCCAATGAAGTTGCAGAGCAGTCTGTGCAAGCAGCTGCGAAAGCCAAAAATGGCGAACAGCAAGTTGTTAATGCCGTAAATCAAATGGGCCAAATTGAAGCGACCGTGAGTCGATCCGCTAAAGTGGTGACCAAACTGGGCGAGCGCTCTAAAGAAATTGGCCAAATCGTTGATACGATTTCCGGTATTGCCGGACAGACCAATTTGCTGGCTCTAAACGCAGCGATTGAAGCGGCGCGTGCCGGAGAACAAGGACGGGGGTTTGCGGTAGTGGCGGACGAAGTGCGCAAACTGGCGGAACAATCTCAAGAAGCGGCCAAACAAATTGCTTCACTGCTTGGCGAAATTCAAGGAGATACAGAGAAAGCCGTATTGGCCATGAATGATGGAACGAGAGAAGTTCAAAAAGGCGCGGGCGTGGTGAATGAAGCGGGCGTGGCCTTTAAAGAAATTATGAACGTGGTTTCCAATGTATCGGAGCAAATGAAAGAGATATCGTATAGCATTCAGCAGATGGCGGGAGGAAGCCGAAAAATCGTTAACTCCTTTGAAACCATTGACAAGTTGAGTCAGCAAACTGCCGGAGAAACACAGACGGTGTCGGCTGCGACGGAAGAGCAATTAGCCTCGATGGAAGAGATTGCAAGTTCCAGTCAAGCTCTCAGTCAGTTAGCGCAAGATTTGCAAAATGCAGTATCTCAGTTCCGGGTTTGAAGAGTATAAAAAAGAAAAATGGTAGTGCAAAAAAGCGCCGCAGCTCCTGGGTAAGGAGCGCGGCGCTTCTTCATTTTACGTGATAATGCTACTGTAAGAGAGCATCAGCTTCTTTTTTGGCTTTAGTAAGAAAAGATGTTCTAGCCCGAGTAACCGTTTCTTTTTCTTCTTCCAACTGGATTTGGCGAAGAGTAGCTTGCTGGAAGGCCGCCGTATATGCCGCCAAAGACGCGTAAGTTGCATTGGGGGAATTAACTTGTTTTCCCAAGGTGGCCAAGGAATGAACCTTTTGCGAGGAGGTTAAGCAATCTTGCAGATATTGGGCTTGGGCAGTGCTGTATTCACGCAAGCTACTAAGAGCGTTAGCCAGAGCTTTTTTTATCTTGGTGGAGCTGGAGGTTGGAGGATGTACTTCCGATAACTGTGCTTCTAACTCGTTTAGTGTGTTTTGAATGCGCTCGCATTCAGCAATTTGTCCAAGAAGAAGTTGTTCATCATCATCGCCTAAGTTGTGGATGGCTTCTAAATTTTCTTGTAGAGCATCTATGGCCTGGTATATAGGCAGAATGGCATGTGTATATTGCTTAGTTTGATACTGCAGATAGCCCCAATAGAGGCCAAATAATAAAAGTAGAAGTAAAATGAGTACATTTGGTCTGCGACGCATAGGCTTAGGGCTCCATGTTTTGCTGATTTAACCAATTAATAGCGGCTTGATTGAAGTTTCCTTTCGTGTTGCGGGTAACACGGTCAATCAACAGATAATCACTGTCATGGATGTATCGGGCAAGAGTCAAGTGAACGGCTGAGGCTGATTTGTCGGTATTCAGCAACCAAACGGAGTTCATGAGACGGTGGGTGTCGCCGAGATTTTCAATGGCACTAAAAAACCCAGGGTATTCTTGCTGTGGTTGGTTGAAATCATAGGTGATTAAAAAAAGCATGATACAGGCCTCCTTTTCAGATGGGGTAGGTTGTAATTCAATTTTTTTATATTTCAATATTCATAGAGAAAATCCTCTCTAAAATTCTGAAAAAATCAAGAGTGCGTGCAGAAAAACAAATAATGACAAAGGCTTGAATCGTATAGGTTGAGAATGATTAAATTTGTTCGTCTAGGCATGAAAAGATTCTTGGAGGACTATGCCCAATTAAAGGAATGAAGAAATTTATATGAACTGGCGAAGTCATAGAATGCTTGCGAAAATGCAATAAAATTGTAACAGTATGGCGCTATAATAATATAAGTACTTTATATGTATACAGGGTAGTTAAGAGGTACAGGAGGAACATGAATGAAAAAGCGGGTTGCTATTATGACGATGTCAGTGCTGGTAAGCTTGGTGTCTATGCCAGTGGTTTTTGCGGCAGATAAAACGGTGGCGCCACAAAAACAAAAGAGCTATACGCTGGAGTTTGACGCCGGACAGTTTGAGCAAAAGGAAATACAGGCAGGAGAAAAGAGTATCAAGTACCGGGCTTATGAAAATCGAGTTTATGTGTCGAAGCCGGTGGATATACAGTATGAAAGCATGAATATATACGTGCCGGAAGCATATTATGAAGGGAAAGCTATAGGTTCCTACACTAAGGATACAGCGCCTATCTTTTTGCCTAATACCGTAGGCGGATATATGCCGGGTCCTCCAGGGACCCCGGGGATGGGACGAGATGGGAAGCCCAACGCCATTACGGAAGCGCTGGCCAGAGGTTATATAGTAGCAGCGCCAGGCGTGCGCGGTCGTACGTTGCAAAATGAAGCTGGAACCTATACAGGAAAAGCGCCGGCCTGCATTGTGGACTTAAAAGCAGCTGTGCGATATTTGCATTATAATGACAAGGTTATGCCGGGTGATGCTAATAAGATTATTTCAAACGGTACCAGCGCTGGAGGAGCTTTGTCCGCGCTTTTAGGGGCAACAGGGAATCATAAAGATTATGAACCGTATTTGAGGGGAATTGGAGCTGCTCAAGGACGGGACGATATTTTTGCGGCTTCCTGCTATTGTCCAATTACCAATTTGGATCATGCAGACATGGCATATGAGTGGTTGTTCCATGGAGTCAATGAGTATAAGAAGATGGTCTTCCCTGAAGGGTTTATGCCTTCTCCTGGACAAATGGGAGAAAGAAAAGAACCAATGCGGATGCTGCCTAGGCCGACGGAAGTAAAGGGAACCATGACCGAAGAACAGGTTGCCTTGTCTGATGAGTTACGTGTCTTATTTCCTGCTTACGTAAATCAGTTGGGGTTGAAGAAAGCGGATGGCGCAGGATTAACGCTGGATGCAGATGGAGAAGGTTCTTTCAAAAACTATGTGAAAGCGTATGTAATGGAGTCGGCGCAAAGGGCATTGGATAAAGGCGTGGATCTGAGCGGCTTGGAATGGCTAAGTGTACAAGACGGCAAGGTGCAGAATTTAAATATGAATGAATATGTTCGTTATATTACTCGCATGAAAAGCACTCCGGCCTTTGACGCAGTTGATTTGAGCAGCGGCGAAAATAGCTTGTTTGGCACGGCGTCAGTAAATGCGCAGCACTTTACCGACTTTAGTGTAAAACACAGTGTGGCAGGAATTTCTACAGCGGATGCAAAGCTGGTTAAGATGGTGAATCCTATGAATTATATTGGAAGCAAAGAAAGCGCCGTTGCTCCGTATTGGAGGATTCGTCACGGCTCTGCTGACCGAGATACATCGCTGGCAGTTCCTGTGATTTTGACGACCAAGCTGGCAAATAACGGATATCAAGTGAATTTTTCGGTGCCATGGGGCCAAGGGCATGGCGGCGATTATGACTTAGCGGAATTGTTCTCGTGGGTGGATGCGATTTGTAAAACGAAATAAGCAACGGACTGCGGCACGCTTAACGGTAAGCTTTGCCGCAGTTTTTAGTTTTTCTAAAAATCACAAAATAGGACAATGAGGGCTTGACATTGTGAGGTATCTTCTGTAGTATTTAAATTAGTCGCACGATTGTGAATCGAATTCGCAAATGAGAATCGGAAGGGATGCATATGCTGAAAATTAATAAGTCCGCATCGCGAACGATTGAGATTTTAAGCTTACTGGCGGCAAGCCCTAAAGCGCTTACGCAGCTTGAAATCAGCCAAGAGCTGGGCATGCCGAAAAGCAGCACCTATGAGCTGATTTATACGCTGCTGGAAATGGGCATGGTAGAGTTTGAAAACAAAGACTTAAAAACGTTTCGTTTAGGTCTCAAGGTTTTTGAGCTCGGGATGAGTGTGTTGGGGAAAATTGATTTTCATAAGCTTTCGCGTCCGTTTTTGGATGAGTTGAGTTTGAAAACCGGCGAAACCGTATTTATGGCGGTGGAAGAGCAAGGTAGTATTGTCTATTTGGACCGTGTTGAGCATAGTTCTTCCATTACCACGTCTGCGGGGCTCGGGACGAGAAGACCGATGCATTGCACTGGTTTGGGGAAGGCTCTCTTGGCGGCATACCCTATGGAGCGTACCCGAGAAATTTGGGACTTATTTCCGCAAAAACCTGCTTTTACCGCAACGACACTGGTCACCTTTGAAGATCTTATGGAAGATATAAAGCAGACTCGTCGCAGAGGATTTGCCATCGATAACCGTGAGATGGAAGATGAAATCTTTTGTGTAGCGGCGCCTATTTTGGATCGTGCGGAAAAGCCTGTAGCAGCGATTAGCATTGCCTCTATCTATCTGAAAATGGATGAACAGAAGATTGAGCTCTGGGGAAATTGGATTGCAGAGGCTGCTTTAGCTATTTCCAGACGACTTGGTTTTTCTAGAAATCAGCTGTTTTTTTAGACGGAATACGAAATAGATCAATAGAACCTGATCAATTAGTTGATCAGGTTTACTACAAAGAAATATAGCGAACTTAGTTCGCATTTATGAATTGCAGCGAAAGCTGCAAAAAAAACAGCGAGCAATACCGAATCAAATTCGCAAATGCGAATTTGACGTAAGTATATTTCAGAAAAGGAGGAACGGAGAATCAGCTCAAGGGAACTTATTACCAAACAAGAATACGAGGAGGAATAAAGACATGGCATTACCAAAAATCAAAGAAATTCGGGCGTATTTTATGGGAGGAGCTACTGCTGAAACACGTACAGGCGGCGGAGACTACCATGATCAATCAGGAACGCATTGGATTGATGACCACATTGCTACGCCGATGAGCAAGTACAAAGAATACGAGCAATCGCGGCGCTCTTTTGGCATTAATGTTTTGGGGACGTTGATTGTGGAAGCGGAAGCAGACAATGGAGTAACTGGTTTTGCCATTTCGACAGGTGGCGAGATGGGCTGCTTTATTGTAGAGAAGCATTTAAGCCGCTTTATCGAAGGCAAATGCGTATCTGATATCAAGCTGATTCATGATCAAATGTTGAATTCAACCATGTACTACTCAGGTGGCGGCGGCATGGTGATGAATACGATCTCTTGTGTGGATTTGGCCTTGTGGGATCTCTTTGGTAAGGTGTTGGAAGTGCCTGTGTTTAAACTACTGGGCGGCGCTGTGCGAGATGAAATTCAGTTTTATGCGACTGGAGCGCGGCCTGATTTGGCTAAGGGAATGGGCTTTGTCGGCGGGAAAATGCCAACTCACTGGGGCCCTCACGATGGCGACCAGGGAGTGCGTAAAGACGCTGCCATGGTCGCGGAATATCGCGAAAAATGTGGTCCTGATTTTTGGCTTATGCTGGATTGTTGGATGAGTCAAGACGTAAACTATGCTACGAAATTAGCGCATGCTTGTGCTCCGTATAATTTGAAATGGATCGAAGAATGCTTCCCGCCGCATCAATACGAAAGCTACAGAGCACTAAAAGAAAATATGCCTAAAGGCATGTTGATGACAACCGGCGAGCATCATGGGAACTTAGAATCTTTCCGGATGCTTTCAGAACTGGGCGTAGATATTTTGCAGCCTGATGTTGGCTGGTGCGGTGGCTTGACGACGTTGACGGAGATTGCCGCTATCGCCAAATCGCGCGGCCAATTGGTGGTGCCTCATGGTTCCTCGGTTTACTCGCATCATGCGGTGATTACGTTCATTAATACACCGTTTAGTGAATTTTTGATGACAAGTCCAGACTGCGCTACGCTTCGGCCCCAGTTTGATCCGGTATTGCTCAATGAGCCGGTACCGGTGAATGGCCGTATTCATAAATCCGTCTTGGATCGTCCTGGCTTTGGTGTGGAATTGAACCGTGCTTGTGAAATGAAGCGGCCCTATACACATTAAGTAGAATGGTTTTCTGCTGCCTGGGGCTACTCAGGCGGCAGAGCCAGTGTTTTTGCAAACGTTTCCGGAGAGCAAGCGTTGTTTGGCAGCCACTATTAAATTCCTGAATGTTAAATATGTGAGGAGATGCTTTATGAATACGGTTTTAGAGAACATTGTGAAAAAAACCAGTTGGCGTTTGATTCCGTTTATGTTGGCGTTGTATGTGTTGGCCTTTTTAGATCGGTCTAATATTGGGTTTGCCAAAAATGCATATCAGTTGGATACGGGCTTAAGTAATGAAGCATTTGCCTTAGGTGCGGGCATATTTTTTGCGGCGTACGCTTTTTTAGGCGTACCGGCTAATCTACTGATGCGGAAATTTGGTGCGCGAAGTTGGATTGGTGTAACTACGCTGATTTGGGGTGCTTTATCGGCTGGCATGGCCTATGCTGATACAGAATGGAAGTTTTTGGCAGTTCGCGTCTTGTTGGGCGTGGCGGAAGCCGGATTTTTCCCAGGCATGATTTATCTCACTTCCCAGTGGTTTCCTCAGCAGAAGAGAGCTGGCATTATGGGGCTGTTTTATATGGGAGCGCCCTTGGCCTTGGCGTTTGGCTCACCGCTATCCGGAGCTCTTTTAGAAATGCATGGCTTTATGGGGCATCCGGGCTGGTATTGGATGTTTCTCATTGAAGGAATCGTTGCTATTATTGCGGGGGGTGTCACGTTTACTTATTTAGATAACAGCCCGCAGGAAGCTCGCTTTTTAGAGCAAAGTGAAAAAGATGTGCTAATTGCTCAGTTAAATTCAGAAGAAAGCGTGAAAACGACGTCGCATATTTCTGATGCAGTTAGCAACGCGAGAGTTTGGCACTTGTCTATTATTTATATGATCATTCAGATTAGCGTGTACGGCTTGATTTTCTTTTTGCCTACCCAAGTGGCGGCGCTGATCGGAACGACGGTTGGCTTTAAAGCGTCGTGCGTAGTCGCGATTCCCTGGATTGCAGCGTTATTTGGTACCTATTATATTCCACGTTATTCGGATCGCACGGGTGAACGGAAAAAAATAGCCGCCTTTACGTTGTTGCTGGCTGGCGTAGGAATCGGAGTGTCTGCGTTTGCACCGCCTGTCATCGCTATTATTGCTTTGTGTTTTGCGGCGATTGGCTTTATTGCGGTGCAGCCGGTATTTTGGACGATGCCTACTAACATTTTATCTGGGGCGGCTTTAGCGGCAGGCATTGGTTTCGTGAATATGTTCGGCGCGTTTGGCGGCTTTTTAGCTCCTCTTATTCGGGTACGTGCGGACTCCTTTTTTAACAATAATACGGCTGGCCTTTTAACGTTGGCAATCATTACGGTAATCGGCTCCCTAGCTATTTTGATGCTGAAAGAACAGACAAAGCAAATTGAAGAGAAAAAAGAGGTTGAATCAGTATGACGCAGACAGCAAAAGATTTATTGTACAATCCTTTTAAAGCGGCATTAGCGAATAACGATCTGCAAGTGGGTTTATGGTTGAGTACTGCCACGCCATACATGGCGGAAATTGCCGCAACCGCAGCATATGACTGGCTTTTAATTGACGGCGAGCATGCGCCCAATACCATGCAGACTTTGTATGGGCAGTTGCAAGCGATTGAGCCGTATAACGCGCACCCGGTTATTCGCATTCAGGAAGGGTCTCGTGTTTTGGTCAAGCAGGCCTTGGACATTGGGGCGCAAACGTTGCTTGTGCCTATGATCAACTCAGCGGCGGAAGCCCGGGAAATGGTACTGGCCATGAAGTATCCGCCGGAAGGCGTTCGTGGTGTCGGCGCCAGCGTGGCCAGAGCGTCGCGCTGGGGACGAGTTTCCGATTATATGAAAAAGGCGGAAGAAAACCTTTGTTTGCTTGTGCAGGTAGAAACAAAAACGGCTTTGGAAAATTTAGATGAAATTGCTGGTGTGGAAGGCGTAGACGGCGTGTTTATTGGTCCTGCCGATTTATCCGCGTCTCTTGGCTATGTGGACGATGCCGGTCATCCGGCGATGCAGGCTATCATTGAAAAAAGTATCAAACGCATTCGGGCGTTAGGCAAAGCGGCGGGTACGTTGGCGGTAGATCCGGAAGCTGCGAAAAAATGTATCGAGTGGGGAGCGACCTTTGTCGCCGTTGGTGTAGATACTATGCTATATACGCAAGCCATAGACGAACGGCTGGCTTTATTTAAACAAGCCGCACCTATGGGAAAAAAGAACTCCTATTGAGACAAGCGCTAAAGAGAATGAGGTGAAAGAAATGGTTAACCGCATTGTCCTGAATGAAACGTCTTATTTCGGTGCTGGAGCTATCAGCGTGATTCCGGAGGAACTACTTAAACGTGGCTTTCATAAAGGGTTTGTCGTAACTGACAAAGATTTGCTTAAATTCAATGTTGCGCAGAAAGTAACTTCGCAATTGGAAAAAGCAGGCTTTGATTATGAAATTTATGACAATGTAAAAGCCAATCCTACCGTTGAAAATGTGCAGACCGGTGTAGCGGCTTTTCAAAAATCAAAGGCAGATGTCATCATTGCTATTGGCGGCGGGTCTTCTATTGATACTGCAAAAGGCATTGGCATGATTGCCAATAATCTGGAATTTGCCGATGTGGTGTCCTTAGAAGGCGTAGCGGCGACGCAAAATAAAAGCGTGCCGATTATTGCTGTGCCGACGACGGCGGGAACCGCCGCGGAAGTAACCATTAACTATGTGATTACCGACGAAGTGGCAACGAAGAAAATGGTGTGCGTGGACCCGAAGGATATTCCAGTTATGGCGGTAGTCGATCCGGAAATGATGGCCTCTATGCCGCCTAAGTTGACGGCGGCTACCGGTATGGACGCTTTGACGCACGCGATTGAAGGGTATATTACAAAGGGTGCCTGGGCGATGACCGACATGTTTGAACTAAAAGCTATTGAATTGATTGCTAACCATCTTCCGCAGGCGGTGAAGGAACCTGAAAATATGGAAGCTCGCGAAGGCATGGGGCTGGCGCAGTATATTGCAGGAATGGGCTTTTCCAATGTCGGTTTAGGGATTGTTCATTCGATGGCGCATTCGTTGGGAGCGGTGTATGATACGCCTCATGGCGTAGCGAATGCGCTGCTTTTGCCGTATGTCATGGCCTACAATGCTTCGGCCAGCAAAGAAAAGTATAAGGATATTGCTTGTGCAATGGGGATTGCTAATGTGAGCGGCATGGCCCAAGAGGAATATCGGAAAGCGGCTGTCGAAGCAGTTGTGAAGCTGTCTAAATCCATTGGTATTCCCCAGAAGTTGTCCGAAATAGGCGCTAAAAAAGATGATTTGCCGAAGCTGGCTAAGCTAGCCTTTGCTGATGTTTGTACCCCGGGAAATCCAAGGGATACCAGCGAAGCGGACATTCTCAATATTTATAAAGAGGCTTTTTAAATATAAGCGAGGTTAAAGGACCTTAAGGAAAGCAGGCTGTGCCAATCGTACAGTCTGCTTTTTATTTTAAGAGCATAGCGTTCTAAAGATAGGAAAAAAATAATTTTCAGGAAAAGTGCCAAGGGATTTGCCGGACGGTGTGGAAGACTCTAGAGAATTATTATTTTGGAGGTTGAACAATGGATACCATGCAACTAGGACAAACTGGACTACAGGTGAGTAAAAGCGGTTTTGGCGCGCTGCCGATCCAGCGCATTTCTTTTGACGAGGCGAAAGGCATTTTGCGCAAAGCCTATGACGAAGGAATTACTTTTTTTGATACGGCGCGCATGTATACGGACAGCGAAGAAAAAATCGGTTATGCTCTTTCTGATGTGCGCAGGCAGATTGTGATTGCGACCAAGAGCCATGCCAAGGACAAAAAGACGCTGATGGAGCATTTGGAAACTAGCCTGCGTAATTTAAAGACAGATTACATTGATATTTATCAGCTGCACAATCCTAAAGAGCTGCCGCAAGAAGCTGATGAAGAAGGCCTATATGACGCCTTGCTCGAAGCGAAGAAAAAAGGACTAATTCGGCATATCGGTATTACAAATCACAGCAATAAGCTGGCTATGGAGGCGGCTGTTTCCGGAATGTACGAGACCATTCAGTTTCCCCTAAATACGCTGTCGTCTGAAGAGGATTTGCAGCTTATTGCCGCCTGTAAAGAGAGAAATATTGGCGTTATCGCGATGAAAGGCCTTTCGGGCGGGCTCATTACTAACGCGGCGACAACTTTTTCGTTTTTGCGGCAATATGACAATGTAGTGCCAATTTGGGGCATTCAACTCATGAGTGAGTTGGAGCAGTTTATCGAGATGGAAAAAAATCCGCCTGTATTGGATGATGCTATGTGGGAGGCTATTCGCAAGGACCGCAGCGAACTAGCGGGTGATTTTTGCCGCGGCTGCGGCTATTGCATGCCCTGTCCGGTGGGTATAGAGATTCCGACGCAGGCCCGGATTTCGCTGCTCTTAGGGCGAGCGCCCTATCAGCCTTTTTTAGAAGACAGTTTCAAGGAAAAAATGGAGCGAATTCAAGATTGCATTGAGTGCGGCCAGTGTAAGAGCCATTGCCCCTATCAGCTTGATACGCCAAATTTGCTGAAACGAGAGCTAAAGCGCTATTACGAGTTCTATGAAGCGCAAGTAAGGTAAAAAATTGCTAAAAAAAAGTCCTGTTGTGCACAGTTTTTACAATAGGACTTTTCTCTTGACGAAGCGAGTGATATAATGCAATAAAGTTGGTAATATAATGAACTTGCAATTACTAATAAAGGTAGTTGCTACTATGGCAAAAGAAAGAATAGGAGTGAGAACGTGGTTGGGAAAAAGGTGCGCATTCTTCGTGGCAGTCATTGTGGAGAAATAGGCGAAGTTGTGGAACGAATCTTTTTCGGGCAAATTCAAGAACCGATTTATAGCGTCTACATAGGTGGCGTGGAGGTTGTTTCCTGCTGTTGTGATGAATTTGAAGTTCTATGAGATGTGAGAGCAAGCAGCCATTTCCTGAGCGGAATGGTTGCTTATTTTTTTCTTATGAAAGCAAGCGTTGCATTGACAGATAGTGTGGCGAGTACTATTCTAAGCAAGTAAAGAAAATGGGGATTTATAGCGCAAAGAGAAGAAGTTTAGTCGTAGGAAAGGACGAAGCATGAGTTACAGTGAAGAACCAAGGCTCACCAGAAGAAAACCCAAGAGGCGTATCCGCAAGTTGCGGGTGGCCATGCTCTTGGGAGCTATTTTTTTGCTTGTTGGAGTTGTATTTGCAGTTTGGAATGGCGGGACGTCGCTGTTGGATGTAGTGGCGAAAAACCGCATTAATATTTTGGTGCTGGGCGTGGACGAGCGGGCGGATGATGTAGGACGCTCGGATACTAGTTTTGTGGTGACCTTGGATACAGAGGCAAAAAAAATAACGGTATTGTCTGTACCTCGCGATTCAAGGGTGAAGATTGCCGGACACGGCTGGGATAAAATCAACCATGCTTTTGCTTTTGGGGGGCTGTCGCTTTCTAAGAGCACCGTGGAAAATTTGCTAGGAGTTCCTATCGATTATACGGTTACCGTTGATTTCAAGGGATTTGTGAAGATGATTGACGCGCTGGGTGGTATTACGATTGACGTAGAAAAACGGATGCGTTATTCCGATCCCTATGATGACGACGGCGGCTTGGTGATTGACTTGCATCCGGGCGTACAGCGGCTGAATGGCAAAGAAGCCATCAAGTATGTGCGGTACCGGGATGAAGAAGGCGATATAGGCCGCGTGGCGAGGCAGCAGAAATTCCTAAAAGCGGTGCTAAAGGAACTGGCATCGCCGCAGACGGTGGTGCGCCTGCCGGAACTGGCGAAAGAGTTTTCTGCGGCAGTGAAGACCGACATGCCTTTATCAAAAATGCTGAAGCTGTTACCGATGATCCAAGAAGCGGCTTCCAGCGGGCTGGCGACGGCTACCGTTCCCGGTACGCCTCTTTGGATTAAGGAGGTCAGCTATTGGCAGCCGAATATCACGGAACTCCGGTTGAAAGTAGCTCAGATTCAGGGCCTTGCGAACGATGAAGGCTATGCAAAGAAATCAGAACAGTTGGCGCGGGACTATAAACAGTCCGTTCCGGCTGACGCAAAGACGGAATATACGCCGACTGTGGAAACGAAGACTCCGGTTGCGGAAAAAACGCCAGCTGCTGTTACTAAAACGCCGGTGGCTGACGCCAATGCGAAAAAGACAAAGGAGCCGGCGGCAGATACAAAGACGCCGACAGAAAAGCCTAAAAGCACGACGGGAACTTCGACGACCACTACAAATACGAACTCAAATACGAGCGGCGTCAAAAACCCATAAACAAGAACCCAGCCCGAAGTGCGGTGATAGCGCTTCGGGCTGGGTTCTTTGATGCGTAGCAGTTAAAATTTCTGTTTCAGTGTATACTATTTATAAAAACTTCGGCATGTTCAGGAAGAGTTCCTGCCAACTGTGCTTTTTGAAACGGGGTAGAGAGAAGAAGATAGCGACTTTTGGCGGCAGGATTTTTTTCTTTTTACAAGAATACCCATTAAGTATAGTTAGAAAAGGCGGAGGTGCGTGCATGGCAGGCGCGGGAATTATTGGTTTGGGACATTATGTGCCTCAAAGAATCGTGAACAATGAAGAACTGGAACAGCGGCTGCAAATGCCGGCGGAAGTTATTTTAGAACGTTGTGGTATCCGCCAGCGCCATGTGGCGGATCCAGAGGAGGCCACTTCGGATTTAGCGCTGCAGGCGGCTCGCAAGGCACTAGCAGATGCAGGGATAGAGGCCAGCGAGTTGGATTTGATTATTGTGGCGACGTCCACTTCGGATCGGCTTTCGCCGGGGTCTGCGGTTTCCGTGCAGGCGGGTCTTGGTGTAACTAAAGCAGCGGCGTTCGATCTTTTAGCAGCTTGCTCTGGCTTTGTATATGGTTTGGTAATGGGCAGTCAGTTGATTAAAACTGGCTTATATCGTAAGGTATTGGTAGTTGGTGCAGAGACGGTGTCGAAATTTGTCGATTGGCAAGACGCGAACACCTCCATCTTATTTGGAGATGGTGCAGGGGCGGCTGTTTTGGGCGAGGTTCCAGACGGCTATGGGCTTTTGGGCTCGGATTTAGGTACAGATGGAACGGAAGCGGAAGTACTGCAGATTCCTGCAGGTGGCAGTCGGTTGCCGGCCTCGGCAGAGACCGTTGCCAAAGGATTGCATTATACGGCGATGGACGGGCAGCGCGTCTTTATTTTCGCGTTGCGAACGCTGGGGGCTTCGGTGAAGCGCTCCCTGCAGGCGGCAGGGATGCAGGTGGAAGACATTGATCGGCTGGTACCGCACCAGGCTAATTTGCGTATTATTGAATCAGCAGTGCAACGTTTGCAGTTCTCGATGGAGAAAACCTTTGTTAATTTAGAGCGCTATGGCAATACTGCTGCTGCGTCCATTCCGATTGCCCTTAGCGAAATGAAAGCACAGGGACAATTGGTGCGGGATCAGCGCGTTGCTCTTGTTGGCTTTGGCGCGGGTCTTACATGGGGGTCGTGCGTATTGAAGTGGTATTAAAGCCATTGATTTAGTATGGAGGTGAACGGGTGGAGGAACAGGCTTATGCCATACGGAGAGCCGTAGAGGAGGATGCCGAGTTAATCGTCAGCTTGTTTCGAGAAACCTATGGAGACGCGTATCCTCACGCCGATATATACCACCCTGAAGTATTGCAAAGGACTCTTTTGGCGAAAGACGTACAGGCGCTTTTAGCGAATGCTCCCGACGGGCGGCCTGTAGGCTATTTTGCAAGGGAGAAAACAGCTCCGAACGAGGAGATTTGGGAAGAAAAAGGGCTTGTAGTGGTGCCGGACTATAAGCAGACGTCCGTGGGGCTGGAGCTGATGAATCAGATGCAGGAACCAGGGATTGCCAGCGGCAGTGGTGTGTTCAGCTTCCCTGTATGTTATCAGTATTTTTCGCAGCTGGCCTGTGTAAAGCATGGGCGCAACGATGTCGCTTTGTGCTTGGATATGGTGGAGGGAAGTATTTTCAAGGAGCGCCAGGCGGGGCAGGGGTGCGTTGCTTGTTTGTTGAATTTTTCCGAGTACACGAAACCAACTGGGCCTATGTATCTGCCGGACGTATACGGTGAAATGCTGCGCGACCTGGCGGCGCCTTTACAAGAACGTGTTTTTAAAGAGGCCGTCGGATTTTTGCCTGTAGGGGAGAAGACTGTCTTGGAAGCACCAGGTTTGCCGGAGGCAGGCAGTTGGAGCGTAGCCGTCCGGGAGGTGGGCGCTGACTGGGCGCAGCGGTTGGAAGAACTAATAGTGCAGGCTCAACGGCAGCAGGTAATTAGTTTACGCTTTATTATTAATGCGCATCGACCTAGTGTGGGAGCTGCGGTAGAGGAACTTCGGCAACAGGGTTTCTTCTTTGGCGGTTTGGCACCGCGCTGGTTTGGCAGCGATGGAATCATGGTGCAAAAGATATTCGACAAAGAGCCGGACTTTGCAGGCATTAGGCTGTACTCTCAGCAGGCGAAGGAACTTTGTTCTTTTATTCGCGCAGATAGGGACGCCGTTCAAAATACACATGCCGAAAAAAGATAAAACAAGGAGGAAGACACTATGACAACGACGGAAAAGGTAAACAAGATTATTTTGGAATTGAAGAAGGGCAAGGTTACGGAAGCCATGTTGCAGCCTTCGGCAGAACTGGTGAAGGATTTGCATATGGATTCGCTCGACATGGCGGAGCTGCTGGTTATGGCGGAAGATGAATTTCAAGTAAAAATTTCCTTGGAAAAAGTAGGGGATCTTAAAACGCTGTCTGATGCAGTCCAATACATAGATAGCTTATTGTAATGTATAGAGGATGAGAGCAGCTGGTGACATTGACCGAAAACCAGATTGGTACACTGAAAAAGCCTTCTTACTTGTAAGAAGGCTTTTTTATTAGAGCAAAATGATTAACAATAGTAGGACTTCGCATGGGAATTAACTCCTGTTTTTACGCTCTTGCAAAGGAGAATGTTGGTTTTTTTAATTTTTTTTAAAGAGACGTTTGTCACGGATGCTGAAATATTGCTATACTAACAGGTAGTATTTATTGAATAGCAGTTTTGGAGAAATCGTATGCGAAGGAAAAACGCCGTTTTATGGGAAAACTTGTTGTTGTTTTGGGCGGTTGCCGGTATTGCTTTAGCGCTGGTAACTTCTTTGATGTATTTGCTTTGGCCGGGCTTTGGCGAGCAAGGAGAAGTTAATTTTGCGTCAGTGGCTTGGCTAGTCAGCAATGGACAACCTCTTTATACGGATGTTGATGCAACGGCGCGTTACAGCTTGCAGCACGGCCCTATCGTATATTTGTTGGTCGGCGGTATTATGCAACTGCTGGGGCCAAGCTATGCTACTGCTAAATTGTCTGGAGTCGTTATGTTTTGGCTGATTTTATGGCTGTCTTTTCTTATGTTTAAGCGGGCTGGCGGCAGACGAAAAGCTTTGATTTTTACAGGCCTAGAAGCGTGGCTCTTGTTTCACTGGCACAACTCTTGTTATATTCGACCAGATGCCATGCTGGTGGTTTGCATGCTGGTAAGTTTGTATGCCATTATTTGCATCAAAAACAAGACACTAATGTTGGCAATCTGCGCCATTACTTTTGGTTTAATTATCAATCTTAAAATTCACGGTGTTATTTATTTGCTGCCGTTGCTGGTGCTTTTAACTAAGTATCTAACGGTGAAACGGTTTTTGGCAGCTTCTTTGTTGATGGCGATTGTGTGTGTGCTTCCTTTTTTGCTGCCCCAGGTTTCTTTGAGCAATTATGTTTTTTGGGTGCAAACGTCTGTGCAGATGGCCGCGGGCGACCCGGCGGCTACTTTACGAAACTTCGTACCTAAATTGGCGGCTCTTTTGATTTTGGCTTTATTTCCCTATTGTTTTGCGGTAGTACGCGGGATTAGCTTGCGCAGCTTTTACCTACACCATAGGATGGTGTTAACAGCGCTGCTGTTGGGTGTTCTGGCTGCTGCTATCATTGGTTCTAAGCCGGGGAGCGGTACGAATCATCTTATGCCCCTTATTCCTTTTTACTGTTACTTGCTGCTGCGGTTGAATCAGGAAAAACCTGCGGCAGATGCGGCGGGAAGTGAAGGCTGTATTTGGAAACGCAGAATTAGCGGCATTGTGTTGGGCGTTTTGTTTTTAATGGTTACCGTGGGTGGTGCCCACAAAGAACTGACGTTGTTGAGAATGGCGGTAACCGATAACCGCGCCCCGATTCAACAAGAACTGGCGGAAATTGAAAAAAGATACGCCGGTCAGACGATGGAAATCGGTTATGGTGAAAAAGGGAATCGCGTAATAACGGATTGTATTCCGCTGCTAGTGTTTCATGGGCATCCATTATTAATCGAAAAGGTTGCCTTTGGCGATATGCTGGGGGTGAAAATTCCTATTCCTGCTGCTACGGTACAGGCTTTACGGGACGGATATATCCAGGTCTGGCTAATTCCTGCGGGGCAGGAGCCATTTCCTTGGATACGGGAAGATGCCTTTGTGCAAGCTTTTTTACAGAACTATCGCTTAGAAGAGAGAACAACTCATTTTGACGTTTGGACATATAAGCAAAAAATGTAGATAAAAAATATAGATAAAGGAAGAAGAACCGTTGCGCCAACGGTTCTTCTTCCTTTATGGTAATGACGGATAAGTGAAAAGCAGGAAATGAGCTGCATTTAAGGAAAAGTGCAGTAAAATAGAAGCTTCAATGCAGCTTGTTTTTTGATAGACCCAGCCATAAGCCAAGCCGGCGAGGGAAACAAAGGCGACATATAATGGTCCGCCTGCAAAATGGGACAGGCCATAAAAAAAGGAAGCCAGCACAAGTGGCATCACTTGCGGTAAGGGGCGGTTTCGCCAAAGAAGAGACAGCTGTTGCTGCAAGAAGCCGCGGAAAAAGGCTTCTTCTGCAGTGCAGACAAAGAGCAGGTTCGTGAGCATCCATAATAAAGTATAGGATGGCAGCTTAGGGTCCCAGTGGACTTTGCCGGAAGCAAGAGCCAAGATAAAGATAGGCGGTAAAAGAATAAGGCTGCAGGAGAGCAAAAACTGCAAGAGTTGGCGCCATTCTTGGCGTGTGGAAAGTCTGGGAACACACCAACCAAGAAGACCTAAAGCGACGAGGGTTTTATCCAAATTTAGATACATGGTGAAAGGAATTCCGTCGGTGCTGATGACCATGGTATCAAGGACTTTGAGATTGTAGAAACCAGGCAATAAATGGGCGCCTAAGAGTACGGACAAGGCGGCGAGTAGCAGTCTTATAAGCCCTTTTTCGTTGGGGGCCGTCGTCTGTGAAAACCGATACGTGATAAAAAGATATAAAACGGCTAGTCCTAGGCCGAGAGGAGTCAGCTGGCCGCTTATAAGCCCGATAAAGCCTGCGGAAGCGGCAAGGATAAGCCAAAGAGGTTGGCCTAATATAGAAGCTGGAAGCCACAGTCCAATGATGGCAAAATAAAGAAAGCCGTAACAAAGAAGCGTAGAAAATGAGTAGGGCAGTGAGATGTCCATTTCGTAGTGTCTCCTTAAAAGCGGTTGGCCGAAAAAATTTCTTAAAACGCAAATCTTGCAGGCGGCGTATTCGGAGCAGGATTTTCGATGGGAATCAAGAAGGTTCTAAATTATGAATATTGATAGAATAGGAGCGTGAACTAGGAAGATGAAAGCACGAAGTACAATAATTAAAATGCTATTTTTGACGTGTTGTTTCTTAGTGGCTTTGACGGCTGCCTGCGCTGCTAGCGGCGCGAATGCGGGGGATAAGTGGACTTCTCGCGATCTGCCGCTGCTGGACGGGACGCCGGTGACGCTGGCGCCGGAGAAGGATAAAATTTTGGTGCTGAATTTCTTTGCCACGTGGTGTCCGTATTGTGTAAGAGAGCTGCCGGAGTTCAATCAAGTATACTTGAAGTATCAGGACAAAATCAAAATGTATGTCATCGACATGTGGGAAACCCCAGATAAAGCCAATGCTTTTATGTACCAAAATGGCTATCAAATCCCGACGCTTTTTGACAATACCGGCAAATCTTTGGCTAATGACCTGGGCATTCACGGCATACCGGTGACCTTGATCATCGACGAGGAAGGTACTATCCGGATACGGAAAGACGGTATGATGCCTCCAGGATATTTGGAAAAAGCAATTCAGCAGGTCCTAAGAAAAAATGAGGCAGCAAAATGAAGAAACGCCTAGCAACTACGTTGCTATTGCTGTCTTTGCTTAGCGGCGGTGTCGCGTTGGCGGGAGCCAGTGAGCCGTCTCCGCCGGGTAATACCGGCGATGTAAATGGCAATGACGATTGCAAGGATGGCATTTGCACCCTTAAAGAACAGCCGAATGAGCAAGGAAAATAAGGACCGGCCTTCTCGGCAGCTAATGAACGCTGCGGAGAAGGCCGGTTTTTAAAATCCCCCTGACCCTGCGGGCCATCCCCCTTTGGCAAGGGGGACTCTTCGTTGCCTCCCTTGTTAAAGAAAGGTGCCGCCGCAGCGGCGGAGGGATTAAATACTCCCTCGGCTGTCTGAACTCTACGGAATGAGCCCCAGCGCTTGTTTGGCCAGGCGATCCGCCAGCTCGTTTCCTTCTACGCCTGTATGACCGGCTACTTTGCAGAAGGTCACCCAGCTAAGGCGCTGTGAGGCAAAAGCGGCATACCAGGCAGTGAACGGGTTTTTAGCTTGCCATTCTTTTGTGGCCCACTTGGCTAGGCCGCTATAGTCGTGATGAATCGAGATAGGCTGAATGCCGTTCTCTTCCGCCCACTGTATAGCCATAGTGGCTCCGGCTAGCTCTCCAGCTACATTGCGCATTTTTGCCGCTTCGGGATCTTCGCCGACGCCGCTGTCTGAGTGCGTCAAGTTTCCGTCCTCATAGACGGCAAAGGCCCAGCTGTATTGGCCTTTGCTGAAGCTGCCATCGACATAGATATGTATGCCTGCAGGATTTTCTTCCGTTGCGGCAGTCGTCGAAATTTGAACGTTCATAAAAGCAACGGCCTCTTCTTTAGTAGGAAATCCTTTAAAAGCGGCATTGGGATAGCCGCTGACCTGTTTTTGACACTCCGGCCAATTCGTGTAGATGCCAGGAATTCGTCCTTCGCGGACGGCGTAGAATTTATTCTTACCTGCCATAGTAGAAGCTCCTCTCCTTAACTTGCTTCTACTATACAGGATACAGCGCGGCAGCGCCAGCAAATTTGAGTGTGGGGGACGCCGATTAAAGGACGAACAAGAGAACCGGAGTGACCGGAGGGTGCGACAAAGAGAGGATGGCTAGTGTTGCGACTCTTGTTCAATTTTCAGCAAATATTGCCCGCCAAATGGGCGCGCTCCGCCTGTTCTTCAGCGTAGTACCAGCGAACGGAGCTGCCGATGATGCAGCGTACAGCGTCCAATTTTCCTTCTGTGGCTAGTTTGCGCATTTTTTGCACGTCAAAACCGTTAGTGGAAAAATAGCTTGCAGAGATGAAGCCGCGATGTAAAAGCTGTTTGCGGTATCGTTCCGAATCCCGTCTGTCCAGTTCTACTTGCCAAATCGCCATAGTTTTTAGCACCTCTCTTACTTTTTGTTATAAGCATTTTCTAAAGAGAATTGTAAGAAGCTATGAATGCATTAGCGGTTCCTTAACTATTTGCCGCTTCGTCTTGTTGGCGCCAACCGGCAAAAGCAGATCGCAAGGCCAAGCGGCTGGAGAAGCGTTCTAAAAGGCCCGCAGTGCTGCGCTGTGCTAGAGGCAGCAGAAGCTGTGTGGCTTGGTGATAATCCGTTTCGCTAGCTCCTTGGGCGGTGCGCGGGTATAAGGCGGTAGCCTGCTCAGCGTTTTGCAGTAGCCAAGCTAAGGGGTCTTGCCGGGTATAATAAAGACCGCCTGCCTGCGCCTTATATTGGTGGCGGTGGCTGGCGGCCCATGTTTCATATTCTTTATGTCCGTCGAAAAGCTGTGCTTGGGCATGATGAGGCACGCAAAGATCTTGCAGTAAATGTGCGGCGGCACCCAAGAAAAAAGCTGCCCGTTTTTCGTCAGCTGTCTTGGCGGCGCTTACGGCTTTTTCAAAGTAAGTCTGAAATTCCTCCAATGCGGAGTGAAAACGCCAAAGACCTCTGTTATTCAGAGGCTGTAAATAATGATGTATGTTTTTCCAGTCAGCATCAGCCCATACCGCGCCACGATTGAACAAGGAGAGGTGTCGGCGAAGCCAGGACCCTTCCCAGGTACAGCCGTCGGTCAGCAAAATGCGTGCTGCTTGACGATTGATAAAACAATGTGTCAAGGCTGGGCGGTCAAACCAGTGCTGCACGCTTCCGGCTATCGTTAGCAGCCAGTTTTCCGGTGATGATAAGGACAAACTTCCGTAGTTCACACCTATCTCCTCCTTTTTTTGCGGGCCTTAGCAAGGCAAGAGGTAAGTCACAGTTCGTAGTCTCACAGTAACCATAGCACGGGAATGACGAAATTGCATTAACTCCAGGTTAAGGTTTGATTAAAGAATACTATAGAAAATACAAATTCAAGCGACAACGTACGGAATATACAAACTTTTTGTTAAGTGTATCTTTGCTGTTGACACTTATTTTTTTTCGTGATATACTCGGCACAAATAAAAGAGTTACGGCGTAGAAGCCGGCTGAACCATTTGGTTTGGCCGGTTTTTGCGTTTCCAGCGCTGACGCGGATGAGCAGGAAAAATTCTGTTTAGCCGCGTTTTGCGCATAATTAGGAAGCGAAATTTAATGAGCAGCTTGAAGAAGCAGATGCAAAGGTGTATGGAAAAGGAGGTGAGGCTGCTGCAGGCAAAGAGGAAGGCGCAAATGAAAAAAGCCGAAAGAGTATGGCACTACTCTTCCGGCGGGGGCTTGTCGTGAATCCCGAGGGGGGCTTCTTTGACATACCCATTTCATTATAGCCTCCCGCCAGAAGATTTTCAAGAAACAGCACATTCGGAAAAAGAGATGGGAGGATGGAATTTATGAGACAGGTAGCAATTTACGGCAAAGGCGGCATCGGTAAATCGACGACAACCCAAAATACGGTGGCGGCCCTAGCGGAAGCCGGCAAGAAAGTAATGGTAGTTGGCTGTGACCCGAAAGCAGATTCGACGAGGCTCCTTTTGAATGGTCTTTGCCAAAAAACGGTATTGGATACGCTTCGCGATGAAGGTGACGATATCGAGCTGGACGATATCCTGAAACCTGGCTTTAAAGGAACGAAATGCGTAGAATCAGGCGGTCCTGAGCCTGGCGTAGGCTGCGCGGGTCGCGGTATCATTACCTCTATTAATTTGCTGGAATCGCTGGGTGCGTATACTGATGATTTGGATTATGTTTTTTATGATGTTTTGGGCGACGTTGTTTGCGGCGGGTTTGCTATGCCGATTCGCGAAGGAAAAGCGGAAGAAATATACATTGTAGCTTCTGGAGAACTCATGGCTCTGTATGCGGCTAATAATATTTCTAAGGGGATTCAAAAGTACGCTACTACGGGTAAGGTTCGCTTGGGTGGCATTATCTGCAACAGTCGGCAAGTAGATTTTGAATTGGATTTATTGCAAGCCTTTGCATCAGAACTAGGCTCGCAGCTGATCCATTTTGTACCTCGGAATAATGTAGTGCAGCGAGCGGAAATTAATAAAAAGACGGTTATTGATTTTGACCCGAAAGAAGACCAGTCGGATGAGTATCGTAAATTGGCGATGGCAATTAACCAGAACAAGAATTTTGTCATTCCCAAGCCGATGACGCAAGATCGTTTAGAAGAATTGATGATGTCTTATGGAATTTTGGGCTAAGCAAAACGCTAACAAAAAGGAGTGAAGTCTATGTTGTTGGTAAGAGCGATTGTTCGTCCGGAAAAGCGGGATGAAGTGTTATATGAGTTGTCTACGGCCGGCTTTCACGCGGCAACTGTCATTGATGTTATGGGTCGCGGCAAGCAAAAAGGCATCAAAATTGGCAGCATTGTTTACGATGAAATTCCCAAAGTGATGATTTTGATGGCGGTGCGGGACGAGGACAAGGAGGATGTGGTCAGCGTCATCATGCGTACTGCTAAAACAAGCGATTCCGGCGCTTTTGGGGATGGCAAGATTTTTATCACGCCGATTGAAGAGGCGTATACGGTATCCTCCGCAGCCACTGGGCTGTAGAAAGGAGTAGCGCTGTCTATGAAAGAGATTATTGCTATTGTGCGTATGAATAAGACCAATGCTACGAAGAAAGCGTTGGTAGAAAGCGGAGCCGCCGGTTTTACGGCCACTAAGGTACTGGGGCGGGGCAAGCTAGTGGATGATCCGGCGATGATTGCCGCTCGTAAAGCGGACTTGATGCGGCTGGCAGAAGAAGAAGACATGCGTGAAGCGGAAGTATTGATTGATGGTTTTTTGGACGGCACTCGCCTGTTTCCGCGGCGCATGTTCAATGTTATTGCTCATGACACTGATGTGGATAAAATCGTGAAATCGATTATTGCTGCAAACCAGACCAACAACCAAGTTGGAGACGGCAAAATATTCATTCTGCCACTGCTGGATGCGTACCGAGTGCGTACGGCGGAAAAAGGCGATGCAGCGATTTAAGAGACAAGGAGGGACGCCATCATGGCGATGACCGAAAAAGAACTTCAGGACATCTTGGACCGCTATCCGAGCAAGGTCCAAAAAAATCGCAAGAAACACATTTTGATTAAAGATGGCGTTCTGGAACAGCAAGAAATTGAGGCTAATACCAGAACGGTTCCAGGAATTATGACCAACCGCGGCTGCGCGTATGCGGGCTGCAAAGGCGTGGTAGTAGGGCCGCTAAAGGATATGGTGCATATTGTGCATGGCCCTATCGGTTGCAGTTACTATGCCTGGGGTGCGCGGCGCAACAAGGCCCGCACCGAAGAAGGCGGCGACAATTTCATCAACTACTGCTTTTCGACTGATATGCAGGAAAGTGATATTGTTTTTGGCGGCGAGAAAAAACTGACGGCTATGATTGACGAAGTGGTGGAGATTTTTCACCCGAAGGCCATCAGTATTTCCGCGACTTGTCCGGTAGGTCTTATTGGTGACGATATTAACGCCGTCGCCAGGACCGCTCAGGAAAAATACGGCATTCAGGTGTTGGCGTTCAACTGTGAAGGCTATAAAGGAGTCAGCCAGTCGGCGGGACATCATATCGCCAATAACAATCTGATGGACAAAGTCATCGGCAACAGCGATCTAGAGGAGGCGCCGGGTAAATTTCCCATCAATATTCTCGGCGAGTACAACATTGGCGGCGACGGCTGGGAAGTCGAGCGCATGCTCAAAGAAATTGGTTATCATATCGTCACGGTTATGACTGGTGACGGCTCCTGGGAGTCACTGCGCAACGCTCATGTGTCGGAATTGAATCTGGTGCAGTGTCATCGTTCCATTAACTATATTGCAGAAATGCTGGAAATTAAGTATGGCACGCCATGGTTAAAAGTCAATTTCATCGGTGTTAATAGCACCGTTGAGACGCTGCGCAACATGGCCAAGTATTTTGACGACCCGGGCCTGACCCAGCGTACCGAAGATTTTATCGCTAAAGAACTGGTGCGGGTACAGCCGCAGATGGAGCAGTACCGCAAGATCTGCGAAGGGAAAACAGCGTTCTGCTTTGTAGGCGGTTCCAGGGGGCATCATTATCAGGGGCTATTTGGCGAACTGGGGATTGATACAGTGCTGGCCGGTTATGAATTTGCGCATCGTGACGACTATGAAGGTCGCGTCGTCATTCCCACGATTAAAACCGATGCAGACAGTAAAAACATTCCTGAGTTGCACGTGGAGCAAGACGAACGGCGGTATCGATTGAAGATATCCCCGGAAAAAATGGAAATGTTAAAAGGAAGTATTCCGCTGGGAGAATATAACGGCATGAATGTGGAGATGAAGGACGGCAGTATTATTGTCGATGACATCAACCACTATGAGACAGAAGAGTTTATTCGCTTGCTTAAACCGGATATTTTTGCTTCCGGTATCAAGGATAAGTATGTAGTTCAGAAAATGGGGATTCCAGCTAAACAGCTTCACTCGTACGACTACAGCGGACCTTATGCCGGCTTTAACGGGGCCGTGAATTTTGCTCGTGATGTCAGTATGGCCTTTGCTTCGCCGACGTGGAACTACATCACACCGCCGTGGAAAGACCAGCCGCTTCTTGATGGCAGTATGAATGAAGGGGGTGCGCGCTGATGCTCAATCACACGCCGAAAACCATTGTCGAACGTAAAAGCGGCGGTATGATCAATCCTGCTAAAACGTGCCAGCCTATTGGCGCCATGTATGCGGCCCTCGGGTTGCACAGCTGCATGCCCCATAGTCACGGTTCGCAAGGATGCTGCTCCTTTCACCGCATGCATTTAACCCGACATTTTCGCGATCCCATTATGGCGACGACTAGCAGCTTTACGGAAGGCGCTTCCGTATTCGGTGGCGGTGCCAATTTAAAAACATCAATCCGCAATATCTTTGAGGTCTATGATCCGGAAATTATCGCCATTCATACTACTTGTCTGTCGGAGACGATTGGCGATGATATCCCGACGATTATTTATCAATCGGAGATACCGGAAGGCAAAGTGGTGTTTCACGCTAATACTCCCAGTTATCAGGGCTCTCATATTACGGGCTTTTCCAACATGACAAAAGCCATGGTTAAGTATTTTTGCGAAGCCACAGGAACGTTTAAAAAAGAGCAGGTCAATCTTTTGCCTGGCTTCGTTAATCCAGGAGATATGCGAGAAATCAAACGCTTGACCAACTTGATGGATGTGCCGTTCCACATGTTCCCGGATACTTCGGGCGTAGTGGATTCGCCGATGACAGGAAGCTTCGCTATGTATCCCAAAGGAGGCGCGCTGCTGGACGACGTCAAAGACGCCGGCAATTCCAGAATCACTCTTTCGCTGGGTCATTTTGCCTCCATGGACGCGGCGGAGCTGTTGGAGAAAAAATGCAAAGTGCCCAAGGTGGATTTAAAAACGCCTATCGGTATAAAAGCGACAGACGCTTTTTTGATGGCGTTGAGGGGCGCGTTTGCCAAGGAAATTCCGTACGAACTGGAAGAAGAACGCGGTCAATTGGTAGACATTATGACGGATACGCATTTCCATTTTCACGGCAAAAAAGTGGCGATTTTCGGCGATCCAGATGTAGTGGTGGCGATGACTGAGTTTGCTCTTAGCTTGGGGATGAAACCGGTGCATGTCCTTACAGGTACTCCCGGCGGCGCTTTGGGAGCGGGGCTGGGAAGCTTCGAAGCAGACATTAAGACGCTTCTTGACGGCGCGGGACTCAAAGGCAACGTCAAAGCAGCGGGAGATTTGTTTGCATTGCATCAGTGGATCAAAAATGAGCCAGTGGATTTGCTTATCGGCAATACCTACGGCAAGTATATCGCCAAAGCGGAAGATATTCCTTTTGTGCGGCTCGGGTTCCCCATTCTGGACCGCAGCGTGCATTCTTACTTCCCGGTCGTAGGCTATCGAGGCGCCATGCGTCTTATCGAAATGATCAGCGGCGCTCTCTTGGATCGCGCTGACCGGGATGCCAAAGACGAAGATTTCGAATTGGTTATGTAAGTCGGATAATAAATCTGTGGGACCAAAAGGGAAACAATAATTGCATGAGCACACCGTCAGGGCTAGTCATTTAACAAAAGAACTAGAAAAAATAGTGAATTCCCGTCCTCCAAGTACCAAAACGTAATAAAAAGAAAAGGCACCACGGATGAAACGAACGCTCCGAGAAAACAAGAGATTTTCCTGCCGTACGCGAAAGAAAACGTAGGCATAGCGGCGCTCTGCCGAGGCTTTCTGCCAAAGTATGGCGGAAAAAGAACTGTTTTATCGTGAGCTGTTCGTAAGTCTGTGGGCCGTGTAGTAGGGAGGTGTGTGCCATGGAAGAGGCGAGAAGTCTAGCGGCTAGAGACGCGTTTATTGTAACAAAAGGCCAGAAAAAAACGTTGCAGTGCGACGCTGACAGCATTGCCGGCTGCGTCAGTCAACGGGCTTGCGTCTACTGCGGCGCGCGGGTCGTGCTCAACCCGATTACCGACGCGTTGCATTTGGTGCACGGCCCTATCGGCTGCGCCAGTTATACTTGGGATATTCGAGGCAGTCTAAGCAGCGGCGAAGAGTTGTTTCGCAATAGCTTTTCGACAGATATGCAAGAAGAAGATATTATTTTTGGCGGTGAAAAGAAGCTGGCTCTTTGTTTGGATGAGCTGATTACTAAATACCGGCCGCCCTTGGCCTTCGTGTACTCTACCTGTATTGTCGGCGTTATTGGCGATGACTTGAAGGCGGTATGCAAGGCGGCTTCAGAGCGGCATGGTATTGAAGTACTGCCGGTGGAGTCTAGTGGGTTTATCGGCAATAAGGCTGCCGGCTACCGAGCGGCTTGTGATGCGTTACTACGCCTGATTGCTATGCCTCCGGCGGAGGCGGCGCTCCGTTGCCAGGAACGTCGTAAAAAAAGTGGCAAACCGGTGATTAACTATTTAGGAGATTTCAATTTGGCCGGAGAGGCTTGGATTATTCGCGACTATCTCCGCCGGTTGGGTGTAGAGCTTAATGTGGTTTTTACCGGCGACGCAACCTATGCAGATTTAAAGCGGGCGCCGGAAGCGGAGTTGAACATTATTCAGTGCGCCGGTTCTATGCAGTATCTGGCGGGAAATATGCAAGAAGTGTATGGGATTCCGTCGTTACAAGTTTCCTTTCTGGGTATGGAGGATACAGCGTCTTCACTGCGGGCCATCGCGCAAGAGCTGGGAGACGCGCAAATTGCAGCCAATGCGGAAGCTGTCATTCAAACGGAAGAAGCTGCCTACGCGCCGCAAGTGGAAGCATATCGACAGTATCTGGAGGGAAAAAAAGCGGCGGTATATGTGGGCGGTGGCTTTAAGGCCGTCTCGCTGATTCGGCAGTTTCGAGAAGTCGGCATGGAAGTGGTTATGGTGGGAAGCCAGACTGGACGCAAAGAGGAATACGCGCTGATGAATGACTTAGTCCAAGAAGGCGCGGTCATCTTAGATGACGCCAATCCGGCGGAGTTGGAGCGGTTTTTACTTGAACAAGGAGCCGATCTTCTCGTTGGGGGCGTAAAAGAGCGTCCGTTGGCCTACAAGCTGGGGCGGGCGTTTTTGGATCATAATCATGATCGCAAGCATCCTCTCAGTGGCTATGTGGGGGCGCTGAATTTTGCCAAAGAAGTGTACTCTTCCATCTGCTCGCCGGTTTGGCGGCACTTGGGCGAGGCGCCGTGGCTGAAGAAAGGCGGTGTGTAGCATGGTGATGCGCAGCCGCAATGTCAATGAAAATCCCTGCAACATGTGCATGCCTATGGGCGGCATTTTAGCCTTGAAGGGCATTGAAAAAGCAATGGTGATTGTGCATGGCTCCCAAGGCTGCAGTACGTATATGCGGCGTCATATCGCCGAACACTATAATGAACCCATTGACGTAGGATCGTCCTCTTTGAACGAAAAAGGCACTGTGTATGGTGGCGAAGGCCAGCTCAAGCAGGCTATCGATAATATTTGCGCCATCTATCATCCCGAGGTAGTCGGCATCGTTACCACCTGCTTGGCAGAAACCATTGGCGAAGATGTAAAGCGCATCGCTGAAGAATATATGCAAAGTCACTCGCAAGCGGGGGTGGCGTTGGTAGCGGCATCTACGCCTGGTTACGGAGATAGTTTCGGTGAAGGATATCATCGGACCTTACGAGCGGTGGTAGAGACGTTGGCGACAGACGAAGTGCGGCACGAAGGCATCAATATTATCAGCGCGCTTCTCAGCCCGGCGGACATTCGTTGGATCAAAGGTCTGTTAGAGTCTATGGATGTTTCCTATACGTTTTTGCCGGATATCTCCGAGACACTGGACAAGCCGTATTTGAAGGAGTACCGCAAGCTAGGGCCGGGCGGGACCTCTCTCAAGGGTATCCGGGGGATGGGCGGAGCGAAAGCGACGCTGCAGTTGGGCTGTACCGTAAAAAACGCTTTTTCGGCAGGCATGTATTTAGAAGAGCATTTTGGCGTTCCTTGCTATACCTTGCCTTTGCCGATTGGCCTAGAAAATACTGATTTATTCTTGGCGACGCTGCAGGAAGTCAGCGGCAAAAAGATACCGCAAGAGTTGGAGCAGCAGCGTGGTCGTCTGCAAGACGCCATGGTAGACAGTCACAAATACAATTTTGCCGGGCGTTGCGCTATTTATGGCGAGCCGGACATGGTCTACGCGGTGACCGCCTTGTGCTTGGAAAACGGTCTTTTGCCGGTGATTGCAGCTACAGGCAGCCGAGGCAGCCGCCTTGTACCGCTGCTTGAAAAAAAGCTGGCGGAGTTTCGAGAAATACCGCTGCTTTTAGCGGGAGCTGATTTTGTTTCCATTCGGCAAGCAGTAGAAGAGAGGCAGGTCAATCTGGTTATCGGTTCTTCTGAAGGACGGTATCTAGAAGAACGCTGCGGCATTCCGTTAATACGCTTAGGGTTTCCTATTTTGGACCGTGTAGGCGGCGCTAGACAATTGTCTGTAGGATATGAAGGCGCCTCACTCTTGCTAGATCGGTTGACAAACTCTCTTTTAGACCATAAGCACAAGCATTACCGGCAGGCTATGGCAAACGCCTTTTGGCGACCGGAAGAAAAACGATACGCTGACGACGGGCGTAATTGAAAAGGAGGTGGGCTTCATGAGCTGTCAATCCGATTCCTGTATGTACGAGGGCATGTCTTCGGAGCTGGCTGCCAGCACCGCGAAACATCCCTGCTATTCCTTTGAAGCGCATCACCAATATGCGCGCATGCACCTGCCGGTAGCGCCTGCCTGCAATATCAGCTGCAATTACTGCAACCGGAAGTTCGACTGCGTCAATGAAAGCCGTCCTGGCGTGACTAGCGAGGTATTGTCGCCGGAAGAAGCGTTAGAAAAGTTCCTTTGGGTGAAACGAGAAATGCCGAACTTGAGCGTTGTCGGTATTGCTGGCCCTGGAGACGCGTTAGCCAATTGGCCGGCTGTATCTAAGTCGCTGCGTGCTATTCGAGCAGTGGATGAAAACGTGGTTTTTTGCGTGTCCACTAACGGTTTGATGTTGCCAGCCTACGCGGACGAGCTGCTGGAACTGGGCGTGCGTCACATTACGGTGACCATGAATGCGCTGGATCCGGCAGTGGGGGCTAAACTGTACCGCCATGTGCTATATGAAAACAAAGTGCTTCGCGGTGAAGAGGCGGCTAAACGCCTTATGGAAAATCAGCAAGTCGGCATTGCCCGTTTGACGGCGGCAGGAGCCTTGGTAAAAATTAATACCGTCATGGTTCCTGGCGTAAATGAAGCGCATATTCCGGAGGTAGTGAAAAAAGCCAGAGAGTTAGGCGCGTTTGTGAGCAACATTATGCCTTTGATTCCGGCTCCGGGGAGCGCCTTTGAAGACCTGCCGCAAACCAATCGGCGCGATTTAGACGCGCTGCGTGAGCGTTGCCAAATCGATTTACGACAGATGCGTCATTGTCAGCAGTGTCGAGCCGACGCTATCGGGCTTTTAACACAAGACGAATCATCGCGTTACCGCTTGCATGAGCAACCGCAGCAGCCGATTGCCGCTGCTGGCGTATACCGTATTGCCGTTACTTCTAAATATCAAAAATTGGTGGATTTGCATTATGGCCATGCTGAGCAGTTTCATATCTACCAGGTGCGGGGCAAACAGATGAAGTTTTTGGAAACGCGACCTAGCTTGCGCTATTGCCGGGGGAAGGATGTTTGTGAAGAAGAGGATATGCACAAGGGAAGCTTGGTGCAATTGCTTTCTGACTGTGATGCGGTGCTGACCATGCGGATTGGCCAGGGGGCCAAAGCGCGGTTGCAGCAGGCGGGCATTGTCAGTGTCGAATCGTGCAACAGTGTTGACGAAGGGTTATTGTTTGCAGCGGAATGCTTGCGGCAGAAACGAGCGATGTGATTTTTTGGATGTGGAGGTTGCTGAATAGAATGGACAGCATGATTGCCTTTGAGACAAGATTTGCGCGCGCCTCGCAAATGCTGACCAAGGAGGCAGTTTCTTAACTCGCTGCGCTCAAACAAGCGAAACTGTTATCCCCCTTAGTCAGCATTTGCGTCCTGCGGACCGTCTTGCTCCAATAAAAGTCTCAACTACAATCATTGCTGCCGTGACTCTCCTGCGTACCCTCATATTGCCATGTCTCCATGGCTGTTATTAGAGGAGACCGGATGCTATGCCTTCCATGGCGCATCCGGCATTAGGTACTTCACGTACCGTCACCGCGACTCCTGTTTGCATCCTGTTTTCCGCTGGGATACTCTATGTTCCGTTCTCATTCTATAGAACTACGCAAAAGAGAAAGGGGTCTGGCAATGGAAAAACCGAAAAAGCATGTATTTATTTGTACCAGCTCGCGTATGACGGGGCAGCAAAAAGGATTTTGCCATACAAAGGGCGCGGTGGATTTAGTAAACGCCTTTATGGAGGCCATTGAAGAAGAGGATTTGGAAGGTATCTTGGTTTCGAATACAGGCTGTTTTGGCCTTTGCGAAGAGGGGCCGATTGTAGTGGTCTATCCGGACAATGTCTGGTATGGCAAAGTAAGCGAAGACGATGTGACGGAAATCGTGGAAGAGCATTTGGCGGCAGGGCGCGTTGTGGAGCGGCTGGCGCTTTAAGAAAGTAGCAACGTACTAGCTTCTTGGAAAGAAGGTGTGGAAGATGGCGAAGGAAATCGCAGTGCTGACAGCAGTTGACGGACAAACGGCCCCCGTGGATCAAGGCGGCTTGCTACGGGTTTATCGCCGCCAAGAAGGCCGTTGGCAGGAAGATCGCTCCATGCCGCTTTTGATGGCGGCGGGTGGCGGTCTAGCGGGATTGCGTAAGCAGTTGGCGGCGATGGTGGAGTTTTTGGCGGGCTGTCGAATTGTAGTGGCTTCAACCATTACAGGCGTTCCTTACTATGAACTGGAGAAAGCAGGCTGTTCTCTTTGGGAGATGCAGGGTGCTCCAGCGGCCTGGCTGGACGAAGTGCTGAGCGGCGAAGAAGCACAGGCAGCGACTAAAGCGACTGCTGAGACGTTAGCACTGCCAATGCCGGAAGATTTGGGAGAGGGCCGCTACCGTATTTCCATTAGGGAGGTACAACGAGCTAGTGGCGGCATTACTTCCAAACAGGCCTTGCAGCCGTGGTTGCAAGGGCAAAAATTTGCTTCTCTAGAAATTCTTTGTACACATGTTCCGCCGTGGTTGGAGTGTGAATGGCAAAGCGGTGGCTCCTTTGCAGGAGTTAAAGAGAAGCTGTCTTCTGGAGAATGGAAAGTGCTTTTACAAGGCAAATAAGCCAGATGAAATCAGCAAGAGCAGGAAGGTGAGGGCATGGCGCAGGATGTGCTGTTTATAGACCAAACGTTGCGTGAAGCAGTAGCATTAGGGCCTGCGGCGGCACGGGCCATCTTAAAAGAAATGAAGCATTTTCAGCTTTCGCTGCTAGATGTGCCAGTAGTGCTAGGCAAGGTCCTGCCGCTGCGAACGCAGCCGGAATTATTCCGCGCAGTGCTGCCCCTGACGCAAGGCGCTGCGGCAGAGGCAGCACAACTAGGGTTTCAGCAAGTCTTGTTTTCATGTTCTTTACAGCAAGGGTTGCCAGCGCATACCGTAGAAGTGTTGCGGGAAGCAAAAACGCAAAAGCTGCAGGCGACGTTGTTGGTGGAAGATGCTTCACTGGCGTCGGGCCTGCTGTGGCAAGCCGTATTGCCTATGCTCTGCGCCGCGGGCTTAGAAGGTCTTGCTTTTAAAGATGCTTCCGGTATCTTGCAGCCTTTGCGCCTGCAGGAGCATTTGGATTTTTTGCAGCAGCAATGGCCGCAACTAGAGTTGGAATTTCACAGTTCCAATGAAAAGCAGTTGGCGACAGCAAACGCTTGGGCGGCTTGGCGGGCCGGCGTTCGCCGCTTAGCTGTATCTGTAGGTGGTAAAAATAACAGCGCGCCTTGGGAAGAAGTCTTGCTGCTTTTGCGGCAGCTTGGTGAAGTACCTTTGTCGGTTCCTATTAATATGGCGCAGCGCAGTCGCTGGCTGTTGCAACTTTTGGGAGAAACAACAGCGGGCAACAAAGCAGTTATTGGGGAAAATATTTTTGCTCATGAATCCGGGCTGCATGTGGCGGGTGTTGCCAAAGACGCCGCGCTTTACGAGGCGTTTCCACCAGAATTGGTAGGCTTAGAACGGAAAATTGTGCTGGGCAAGCATTCCGGGACTACTTCATTGCGCGTGAAATTCAAGGAGCTAGGGCTGCCTTTTCCCAGCCGGGCGGAAGCCTTGTTGATTAAAATACGCGCTTTGGCGGTAGCTCGCAAACGGGCCGTTTCCGATGAAGAACTGCTGGCCTTATGGCGGGAGGAAACAGCATGAGCGTACATTTTGTCGATACGACGCTACGAGACGGGGAGCAGCAGGCTGGCCTTGCTTTTAGCGCGGCTGATAAGCTGCGTATTGCACATTTGCTGGCTGGCGCTGGCGTGGCAGCGATTGAAGCCGGTACCCCTATTATGGGTGCTGCTGAGCAAGAAGCACTGCGCTGTATTGTGCAGCAGCGCCTTTCTTGTCCGGTAGTGGCTTGGAACCGCGCCAGGAAAGAGGATATAGACGCGTCTGTCTTGTGTGGTTTTGAGTGGGTGCATATTTCCGTTCCCGTTTCCGATCACCATTTGGTGAAAAAGCTGCGCCGTAGTCGTTCTTGGCTGCTAGGGCAGTTGGCGCAAAGTATTCCTTACGCCAAATCTTGGGGCTGCCGGGTGACGGTGGGGGCGGAGGACGCTTCTCGGGCGGACCCGCACTTCTTTTTAGAGGTGGCGCGCTTAGCAGCGGGGCTGGGAGCGGAGCGTATTCGCTATGCCGATACAGTAGGATGCTTGGAGCCTTTTGGAGTGTATGAAAAAATGAAGACTCTTGGCGAATATTGTCCCTTGCCGATTGAATTTCATGGGCATAACGATTTCGGTTTGGCTGTGGCTAATACGCTGGCGGCCATTGAAGCAGGTATTGAGTGGGTGAGCGTTACGGTGGGCGGCATTGGCGAACGGGCAGGCAATGCTTCGCTGGAAGGCGTGCAGGAGGCGATGGCTCTGGCAACGGCGCAAAAAAGCAATATGAAAGCGGATTTGCTGCCAGCCTTGCGCGGTGAAGTGCAATTAGCCTGCGGAGGTTAGAAAACTGTTATTTTATTCGCATCTCGCGCCGAAACGGCTTTCTTTCTTGTCTGACAAAAAAAATTGCGTCTTGGCGGAGCGCTCATTAAAATAGCTGTTCCCTAGGGGAAAGTTGGACTGCATCCCAAAATCAGGACAGTGAAATAAAAGACCTCCTGTTGTAGAATGAAAATTACAACAGGAGGTCTTGCTATGTCTAGAAAATATACCAAAGTAGAAACTATAGCAGCCGAGGTATTTCGCCGCAGATCTGAGGGCGAAACATACCGCCAAATCTCAGAAACATACCCCCTAACCTTCACACAAATAAAAAATCTTCTTTATCGACATAAACGGAAAAGGAACCTTATTGCAAAAGGATATGTTGTACGTAAAAAAGGACGACCTGTCAAAGACTCCCAAGATGCTGAGGTGTTTCGCAACAATGAGCTGATTGAGCTTCGTATGCAAATAGAAGTTTTGCGAAATTTTCTATTAGAAGTTGGAAGGATGTGAGAGCAAAATACCGTGTGGTCGAGCGATTGAGAAACAAGTATCCGGTTCAGTCGCTTTGTCGCATCTTAGAAATAACACGTAGCGGTTATTATGCTTGGCGAAAACGGATTTACGATCCAGATCAAGATGCTTGGCTCAAAAAGCAGGTTATGGCTTGTCAGCAGCAATGCAACTTTACTTATGGATATCGCCGGGTTCGGCTCTGGATTCAGCAACAAACCGGGCGAATTTTGAACGCTAAACCGGTCTTGCGTATTATGCGGAAGCTGGATGTTTTAGCGCAGATTCGCCGTGCACGTCCTTATACTTATTACAAACAGGCAATTCATCGCTACGAAAATCTGTTGCAACGGCAGTTTTATCAAGAAAAACCAAACTGTTTCTGGGCGACGGATATCACCTATATCCCTACAGCGCAGGGAGTGGCTTATATGTGTGCAGTTATCGATTTATGTGGAAAAATGGTGCTGAACTATCGCATAGGAAATGATATGACTGTTTCTCTAGTAACCGATACAATTCAGGATGCATTAAAAAATGAAAAGGCCACTGATGGACTAGCACTCCACAGTGACCAAGGGTCGCAGTATACCTCAAGCGCATATTACAACCTAAGCAAAGAATACCACTTTCAACCATCAATGTCTAATAGAGGTTGCCCTTACGATAATTCATCCATGGAGAACTTCTTCGGTACATTGAAAGCGGAATGTTTAAATCGCATGACCTTTCCCAATCGGGAATTTTTATCGGAGATTGTTGCTGAATATGTATCATTCTATAACTATGAACGAATCAATTTAAAAAATGGCCTTACTCCTTATGAAATACGGAGTAAGGCCATGTAAAAAGAAGTAATTCTACGATAGGCTTTTATTTTCTTGTCTACACTTTGGGGAGCAGTCCAAGTATAAGAATGATTCTGTTGCTCTTTTTTAGTCTGCGAGCGCCAGTGTCTGTGATAGAATAAAAACAAACAGCACTATTGGGGGCGTAGAACGTGGATGGAATGTTGAACGTGCAGAAATACCTGCAGGACTTGGAGCAGTTAGTCAACATTGACAGCGGTTCGAAGGATGCAGCAGGGGTTGCAGCGATAGCCGAAATTTTTACAGAGCGTTTTAAACAGTTGGGATGGTCGGTTCAAACGCATCGGTTTCATGCGGAGATAGGACCGAGCTTAGAAATGAGTAATTGCGGCGACGCACCTTGTGACGTTTTAATTTTGGGCCATATGGATACGGTTTTTGCCGCTGGCACGGTTGCCGAGCGGCCTTTTGTCGTGCGTGATGGTCGGGCGTACGGGCCTGGCGTGGTCGACTGCAAGGGCGGCTTGACTTTGGTGTATCATGTGCTGCAGTTGTTGCAGCAAGACGGAATTTTGGAGACCCTTGCGGTACGCGTTGCGTTTAATGCGGACGAGGAAATTAGTTCGGTGCATTCACGGCCATGGCTGGAACAACTGGCCGCAAAAAGCGCCTGCGTTTTAGTGGCGGAGCCGGGGCGGCCGAACGGAGATATGGTGAACCAGCGCAAGGGTATTGCTCGCTATGAGTTAGAGATTAGCGGCTTGGCCGCTCATGCAGGGGCGGATCATGAAAAAGGACGCAGCGCGGTGGAAGAGCTGGCGCATTGGATCTTGGCGTTGCAAGGTAAAACAAACTACGAAGCGGGAACAACGGTAAATGTGGGCGTCGTGTCTGGCGGCAGCGCGCCGAATGTAGTGGCGGCGCAGGCGCGAGCGCAGGTGGATGTGCGCATTTTGGACAGCGGCGAAGCAGCGTTGCTTGAACAATTTTTGCGCGAAAGAGAGGCAAAGCCGTTTACCGCTGGCGTAGCGGTGAAGGTGACTGGCGGATTGCGGCGGCCGCCCATGCTGCCTTCGGCGCAGACGCTGGCTTTAGGTGAAAAATTGAAACAAATAGGAATGGCAGTGGACATGCCTGTAACCTGGGCAGCCACAGGAGGCGGGTCGGATGGGAATTTTGCCGCGCATTTGGGCGTGCCAACGCTGGACGGTTTGGGACCGGTGGGCGGACGCGCTCATAGTGAAGAAGAATATTTGGAGCTGTCTTCGTTAGCAATTCGGTTTAAGCTGTGGTACGGTTTGTTGACACAACTGGCAGAGGAAAAGAAGTAAAGCAGGAAGCAGATGCGGGGGAAAGGGAGGAATTGCCGTGGCGGAATCGAGCAAGGAACGCGTAAAATTTTGGCGATCCCGAGAGCTGCCGCAGGTGGAGCTGTTGCACGCTTCCTATGTTAAACAGTCTTTCTCCCGTCATTTTCACGATGGCTTTGCGTTGGGTGTGGTGGAGCAGGGGGCGCTGCGATTTTCGTATCGTGGCGAACGTTTGACCGCCTTTCCTGGCTGCGTTAACTTAGTCATTCCCGGGGAGGCTCATGACGGCGAAGCCGCTGGCGCGGATGGCTGGACGTACCGTATGTTTTACTTGGATAATGCCGTAATGGAGCGTGCGGTGTTCGAACTGTCCGGTAAAGAAAAGAGGCTTCCGTTTTTCGCCGCCGGCGTGCTGGACGATGTTACGCTCGCCCGAGCTATCGCCAGGCTACATCAACAGCTAGAAACGGATGAACTGCCGCTTTTGGAACAGCAAAGTCGCTTGTTATCACTGCTGACGATGTTCGTCGCTCGCTATGGAGAAAAACAGAGCCAACGAAACTGGGCATCTGATGCGAAAGCGGTTACCATGGTGAAGGACTATCTTGACGAAATGTATGCGCGCAATGTTTCCTTAGAAGAGTTGTCCCGTCTTTGCGGTCTGAGTTCATTTCATATGCTGCGCCAGTTCCGATTTGCCGTGGGAGTGCCTCCCCATGCATATCTTAAGCAAGTGCGGGTACGTCAAGCTAAGACGCTTTTGAGACAAGGTCTGCCGTTAGCTTATGTAGCGCAGGAAACCGGCTTTGCCGATCAATGTCATTTTTCCAGGCAGTTCAAACAGATTACTGGTGTCAGTCCGAAACAATATAGCAAGAACGTGCAAGAAAAATCTCCTCTACGCGTTAAAATAAAATACGAGGGGAGATGAAAGCGTATGTTGGTATTGACGGAAAATTGGCGTCGCCAGTATGAGGGCGCTTCCATGGGACTAATGGTTGTGGGAAATGTGCAGTTTGCGGGGCGGTCCGAGGCGCTGGAACAACAGCGGCGGCAAGTGGAAGAGTATTTACGGGCGGCCTTTGACTCCAAAGAAGAATTAGATGCTTTGGCAGTGTTGGCGGCATACAGCCAATACTATAAGCGATTTAAAAAAACCTATCATGTGCGGCAGCAATTGGAGTCGGTAATCTTTAAAGGGAAAAGCATCCCGTCTGTGACTCCCTTGGTGGAAGCCATGTTTATGGCGGAATTAAAAAATGGCCTGCTTACGGCAGGCCATGATTTGGAGCAGGTACAAGGCGGGCTGACGCTGGATGCGGCAGGCGGCCAAGAAACCTATAGGCTGATTAATGGCAAAGAACAGACTTTAAAAGAGCAAGATATGTTTTTGCGGGACGAGGCTGGCGTTCTTTCAAGTATTATCTATGGACCGGACAATAGAACTCGCCTTGTCCCGGAAACGAAGAACGCTGTTTTCACCGTGTATGCTCCTGCGGGAATTACGGAGGCTCTAGTGAAAGAACATTTGCGGAATCTTTACGAGTATATCAAACTTGTTTCTCCGCAAGCGGTTCTACAACAGCAGGCGGTGTATTTGTAGCATCAGTCTGCTGTGCCTGAGGCGGAACGGCGGTCAAGGTCAAAATAAAGTTGTCCCCAGCTTTGATAAGTGCTGGCTTTCCTTTGCTGAATCCGCCCAAAAGAGATACTTTAACCAAGGTATTGGGCTCGTTTCCTTTAACATTCAGAACGCCTTGAAAGGGGAGCTTCTGACCAGTTTGTCCGGGAATTTCCGTAAAAGTGATATCCATTTTCCCAGGGCAGCCCCAGCCTCCCGATTTTTCTACACGGGTTATGGTTCCGGTCAAGATGGTTTGAGCCGGAATAACAAGACCGTCGGAAAGCGTTTTTTGCTCGGTGGTCTTGAAATGTACGAGATCGTTTAATTTGCTTTTCTGTGAACTAGCGGCGTCTGTAGCGCAAAGAGACAAAGTGTTTGGACTGGGCGGTGTTTCTTGAGGAGCTGCGCTGGCGATTCCGGAAATCAGCAGCAAGCTGAGGCAGAGAGCTAGCCATAAACGTGGTGAACCTAGTTTCATTTTACATCGATCCTTTCTGAGTGAGCAGTGCATTGAGAGTTAAAACTAACTATATAAAAGCATATTTTTTCACAATTGTAAATAGAACGCCTAGACGAACTATTGAGATTGTTTTAAGTAAGCAAGATTTACTGCATCTGATTTAAATAGTGTGTAGTTAAAGGATGATGAAATTTATGAAAAAATGCAAAAAGAGTATTTACAAAAAAGCATTGTTTTGTTAAGGTAAAAGGAAACAAGTGATAGGCAATGATTGGGAGTTTGAACAGATATTTGCAACAGAGAGCCGGCGGGTGGTGTGAGCCGGTGCAGGAGCTGTTTGTTTCTCGCCCAGGAGCTTTTGTGCTGAAGGATTGTTGAAGTAGGCATAGGCGTAGCCGGGCGTTAACCGGGAGTCGGAACTTGTTCCGATGTAATGAGGACCAAGTAGGGTGGTACCGCGCGTAAGCGCCCCTAACGATGCTATAGCATCGTTAGGGGCTTTTTGTTTTAGGGAATAAAATATGTTAAAGAGATAGTGATGGTAATGAACGGGAACGTAAAAGGGAATCTGCAGCAGAGAGCCGACGGAAGGTGCGAGTCGGTGCAGACAGCTTTTGCCGCTCGCCCGGGAGCTTTGATGCTGAAGAGGCAAGGGCCTGTAGGCGTCAGCGTAGCCGGGCGTTAACCGGAAGCCGAAACTTATTTCGGTGAACAAGAACCAAGTAGGGTGGTACCGCGGTCAAGCGCCCCTAACGATGCTACGGCATTGTTAGGGGCGCTTTTAGTTTGCAAAGAAAGAGGAGGAAATGGTAAATGGGCATGACAATGACGGAAAAGATATTGGCCAGCCGCGCCGGGAAAGACAAGGTGGTTCCCGGCGAGTTGATTGAGTGCCGCGTTGATTTTACGCTGGCCAATGACATTACAGCGCCTCCGGCGATCGGAGAATTTAAGCGCATGGGCAAACCGCTTTTTGACAAAGAAAAAGTGGCGTTGGTACCAGATCATTTTGTACCGAACAAAGACGTACAGTCGGCGATGAACGCTAAAACGATGCGGGAATTTGCGTATGAACAAGACATTACCCACTACTTTGAGGTGGGACGCATGGGGATTGAACATGTGCTGTTGCCGGAGCAGGGGTTGGTGGCTCCCGGGCAAGTCATCATCGGGGCGGATTCGCATACCTGCACCTATGGCGCAGTGGGAGCATTCTCTACTGGTGTAGGCCATACTGATTTGGCTGCAGCCTGGGCGACGGGAAAAACTTGGTTTAAGGTTCCTTCTTCCATTCGCGTTCGTCTAAAGGGAAAGCCCGGGCGTTGGGTGAGCGGCAAAGACGTCATGCTGACGTTGATAGGACAGATTGGCGTCGACGGCGCTCGCTATCAAGCACTAGAGTTTACTGACGAAGGCGTAGCCGCTCTTTCTATGGCGGATCGTTTTACGATGGCGAACATGGCTATTGAAGGAGGTGCTAAAAACGGCATCTTTCCGGTGGATGCGGCAACGAAAGGATACTTAGAGGGGCGAGTTTCCAAGTATGAAGTGTTTACAGCCGATGCTGACGCCCAGTATGAACGAGAAATTGTCTTGGATTTAGGGCGGCTGCAGCCAGTTGTGGCCTTGCCGCATCTGCCGGAAAACGTTAAGTCTGTAAGCGAACTGCCGCCTACGGCGATTGATCAAGTGGTAATCGGTTCTTGCACCAATGGCCGCCTGGAGGATTTGGCCGTAGCAGCGCAGTTCTTTGCAGGAAGAAAGGTACATCCCAAAGTCAAAGCCATTATTATTCCCGGCAGCCAGGAAGTCTATTTGGCAGCCATAGAAAAAGGATATATCCAACAATTTATTGCGGCTGGTGCGGCGGTAAGCACTCCGACTTGCGGTCCTTGCTTGGGCGGCTATATGGGCATTATGGCGGCAGGGGAGCGAGCGGTGACGACGACCAATCGCAATTTCCGCGGTCGCATGGGTCACATCGATAGTGAGGTGTATTTAGCTAGTCCGGCGGTGGCGGCGGCCAGCGCCATTATGGGACGAATCGCGGCTCCTGAGGAGGTAGAAGCATGATTTTAAAAGGAAACGCCTGGCGTTATGGCGACAATATTGATACGGATTTTATCTATCCGGCGCGCTTTTTGAATATTACCGAGCCTAGCGTTATGGCGGCGCACTGTATGGAAGATTTGGACCCGGATTTTCAAAACAAAACTGCCAAGGGAGACATTGTGGTAGCCGGACGGAATTTTGGCTGCGGCTCTTCGCGAGAGCATGCGCCGGTTTCTATTAAAGAAAACGGCATTGCCTGCGTGATTGCCGAAAGCTTTGCCCGGATATTTTACCGCAATGCTATCAATATCGGCCTGCCGCTGTTGGAAATTGGCGAGCAAGCCCGAACCATCCAGGAGGGCGATCAATTGCGGCTTAACCTGGAAGCCGGGGTCATTGAAAATCTGACTCGCGGCGAGCGGTATATGGCGCCGCCGTTGCCGCCGTTTATTCAAAAGATTGTCAGCGCCGGGGGGCTGGCTAACTATGTGAGGGAGGAAGTCTAATGGAACATAAAATTGTTGTCATACCAGGAGATGGAATTGGCCAGGAAATCGTGGATGCTGCGGTGCGGGTGCTGCAGGCGGCAGCTCGTAAAGGCAGCTTGAAGCTGACGTTGCAGGAGTGTTATGCCGGCGGCGCAGCGCTGGATCATAGGGGTGAACCACTACCGCAAGAAACTGTACAAGCGGCCAGAAGCGCGGAAGCGGTATTGTTGGGCGCCGTTGGCGGCCCTAAGTGGGACGGCGTGTCCGCGGAATTGCGTCCGGAGCGCGCCATACTGGGCTTGCGTCAGGAACTAGGCCTCTATGCTAATCTGCGTCCGGTGCGGGTGCTGCCCAGCCTGGCTTCTTATTCGCCGGTAAAAGAAGAGGTTGTGACCGATACCGATATTTTGATTGTGCGTGAACTCAACGGAGGCATTTATTTTGGCGAAAAGGGAACTGAAGGAGATAAAGCCTGGGATGTCGAGATGTATTCAAAACCGGAGATTGAGCGCATTGCCGCTGTGGCCTTCCAGGCTGCGCAAGGGCGGCGGCGGAAAGTGACTTCGGTGGACAAGGCCAATGTGTTGGCTTCCTCCCGTCTGTGGCGGGCAACCGTGACGGAGGCGGCGAAGGGTCATGGGGAGATTTCCTTAAACCACTATTATGTGGACAACTTTGCCATGCAGTTGATTTTGGCGCCCCGGCAATTTGATGTGGTGGTGACAAACAACTTGTTTGGCGATATTTTGAGCGATGCCGCTGCGGTGCTGGCCGGTTCCATCGGCATGCTGCCCTCGGCGAGTGTAGGGCGCGAAACCAGCTTGTACGAGCCCATTCATGGTTCAGCGCCGGAAATTGCCGGACAGGGTATCGCCAATCCCCTAGGCACCATTTTGTCGACGTCCATGTTGCTGGAATACTCGTTGGCGCAGCCGGAACTGGCCAAAGCCGTAGCGTGGTCCGTAGAAGCCGTGCTGGCGGCCGGGTACCGCACTCAAGATATTTATCGTCCCGGAACGACCAAAGTGTCGACAGAAGAAATGGGCCGTCTGGTGGAAGCACACTTGGCGGATCTGGTCATATGAAAAATAACAGGAGGGTAAAATCGTGAAAGAAAAATTAAGCAAAGTGCCCAAGGTCGTTTGGCTGCAGCTGTTTTTGCTGGCGTTGGGCTATGCCTTTTATTCGGCCAATCGCCTAGCTTTTGGTGTCGGCTTAAAGGCGGTGGCAGGACAGTTGGCGTTGACGGCCGTGCAGATTGGCACCTTGGGAACGATTTTTACGTTAGGGCAGGCGTTGATTGACATTCCCGCCGGTTATATTGCCGACCGCTTTGGGCGCAAACGAATGTTGATCATGGGCATGCTGGGCATTTCCATTACAACGATGCTGGTGACGACGGCAAGCAGCTTTGCCGAAGCGGCGAGCTGGCGGTTTCTTTTCGGCGCGACTGAAGGAATCTGGAACATTGTTATGTACTCAGTGGCAGGCTCTATTTTTCCTGCAGCACGGGCTATGCTGAATGGTCTAATGATGACCTTCTATTCGGTCGGCGCCTATGTGGGGCCTTCCTATTACGGCTGGAGCCTGGGTGTTACCGGCAGCTGGCAGTCCGGTCTTTTGACTATGGGCATTACGACCCTTGCTTTTGCGTTGCTATTGATCTGGGGCTTTAAAGCGCGTTATACGGATCAGTCCAAGGATATTAAGCAGACGCATCTGCTGGAAGCGCTGCGGACGGTGGGGCGCAGTCGTGTGGTGTGGCTAGGCGTTTTGATTCAGATTCTCAACATTGTGCCCTACTGGGGCTTTGCCTCCATGGGACCTTATCTCTTTATGACGTATAAAGGCTATACGGCAGCGGATGCTGGTCAATTCTTTGGCATTATTTACGGTATTGGCGGACTTAGCTCGGTGGTGCTGGGGTATTTTGCCGACCATTTTGGTCGTAAGCCAACCATCTTGTTTTTGGCGGTTCTGAATACGCTTTGCGCTGTGCTGATTTTCCATGTGATTCCTCAAAGCTCGGAGATCGTTCTCTATATTGTTGGCGGTTTGATGGGTATTGGCTTGCATGCTATTTACGTGCTGGGCTATACGGTAGGGCAGGACGGCGTTAAGCCGCACCAGATCGGTTTGGCTACAGGCATTATTGGTGCATCCAGTTATTTTCTTTCGTTCTTTTCCGGCCCGCTCATGGGTTATCTCACGAAGGCGTACGGTTATTTGATGGCGCTGGATATTGTTGTTGTGGCTTTTGAAGCCATACTCATTGTAGTGGCTTTCATGATGACGGAAACCCAGCGCCAAGAAGAGGTGCTACAATCGGAAGAAACAGCAGGCTAAGCTCTAAAAAAATCCCCTGTCGGCGCGTATGCGCTGGCAGGGGATTTTTCTCTGTTAGGTCTATACAAAACATTCAAATACAAATGTGCTGTCGTAGCCCTCGGCCGCACCCTCCGAGTCTCTTCGCGACTCTTGTTACGTTCCTAGCTTTGGCTTTTCTCAAAAAAGGAAAAGCAACAGTTGTGTCGAAGAAATAAAAAATGATCTTAGAAAGTGTACTGTTGGCAAGGGGTTCTCTTTGTTTAAAGGAGGAGTTTCGGTGAAAATGGTGCAAGTGCAGGAAATGGCGAGAAGCAGGGGGCTTAAGCCGGGGAGGCGAAAAAAGGCAGATTTGATTCGTGCTATTCAGTGCGAAGAAGGTAACCGGCCTTGTTTCAACGAAGGGGCCTCGGCTTGCGGACAGACGGATTGTCTGTGGCGGGACGACTGCAGCGCCGCCAAAATGTAAATGGTTTTATAGCGATCATCTTGCCAAGGGGTCCTTGTATAGGGGCTCTTTTTTTTGCCGTGTCGTTTCTTGGGTTGCTTTTTCTAACGGTTGTAGGCAAAGCGCGTACCGGCAAGGGAAAGCCAGATTTCATCACATTGGGCCAAGGTTTCAGCGGATAGCGGTTCGCCTTCTACGGAGGCGATGTTTTGTTTCAACTGCTCCAAACGGCTGACGCCAGTGATGATGGATGTTACCTGGGGCTGCGCAGCGCACCACTTCATAGCCAGTTGCAGCAGGCTTAATTTTTGAGCGTCGGCAATGGTATGGAGCTTTTCTACAGCTGCAAAATTTTCCTGGGACCAATAGCGCTTATAGTATTCCTGGTTGTTGGCAAAACGCGTATTGCCGCTAGGTTGTCCGAAGACGTGTTTGCCTGAGAGAAGACCGCCGGCAATCGGATTGTAAATAACGAGGCCGAGGGGGTGGGCTTTCAAAAACGGTAAGAACTCCGCCTCAATACCTCGGGTAAGGGCGTTGTATACGTTTTGAGTCAGACAAGGCGGAGTATAGTTACGCTTGTCGCAAATAGCTAGTATGTCGGCGACTTGCCAGGCTGCGAAGTTGCTGACTCCCCAATAGCGTATTTTGCCGCTTCTGACAAGTCCGGACATGGTTTCTGCCGTTTCTTCCAAGCTGGTGTCGTAATCAGGGGCGTGGAGATAATAAAGATCAAGGTAGTCCGTGTCCAGCCGCTGCAGGCTGGCTTCTAAGGCGGCAAGGATATTGCGTCGATTCAGGCCGACGTCATTTCGTCCGCTGCCCATTTGGCCGCGCACCTTAGTGGCCAGCAAAATGTCATGACGCCGTCCCTTGAGGCCTTTGCCGACAATGCGTTCGCTTTCTCCTTGGACGTAGGTATTGGCAGTATCAAAGAAGTTGATGCCCTGGTCGTAGGCGTAGTCCATGATTTGCAGGCTGTCGGCTTCGCTGGTTTGCCCGCCGAACATCATGGTTCCTAGGCACAGCTGGGAAAGTTTTAGACTGGTTCCTGGAAGTGTTGTATACTCCATGTCCATCCCTCCAAGGTAATTTATAAATTTTTTGCGTTAAAGGCGCCAACGCGCTGGAGTGCTTTCAATACAGGCAAGAACTGACCAGGCCGGAGCAGCGGGAGCGTCTTGCGAAGGTGCGGTCGGAACTGGGGCTATAGGGTTAGTCGTTTTTCTTATTGCGGCAGACCATTTCGCAATACGGCGCGCCTTCCAGGGTGTTCTGTAGCGTGACTAGGTTGCTGTTTGGGTGAAAGCCCTGGTATTTTGCTTGATCAATATGGCAGTACAAGCGGCCAAACTCAGCGAAGTCTTTTTCCTTCCAAACTTCGGCGAATGGACAATAGGTAATGAGGATGTGCGTGTCGTTTTCCGGATGTTCTACTGGCTCCATATCCCAGCCTAGGGAAGGAAGGTCCGAAACCTTGACGTAGTTTTGCGGCAGGTGCTCGTGTCCGGCGGCGAGGACGGCTTCTTTTTGCGATTGTCCCCGTTCTTCTCCTAAAGCCGTAATGGCCTTGGCGATAATTCCTTTGGCTTCTTCGGGACCGACGGCATCAATGATTTGACGGCAAAGATGGTAGTACAACGAAGCGGTCATTTTGCCCATTTGCCGGACTTGCCGGGCGGCTTCCTCGCGAGAGATGGTTTCTTCATTCTTCATAACGTAGACTCCTTTAGTTTCTATTGTATTTGTAGCTTGCCCTATGTTGTTGCCTTCTATTTTCTTTTTCCGTTGCTTTGTGTTTCGTGTTGCAGCGCCTGACGATAAAAAGCGAGCTTTTCTTCAAGTTTACGCAAGTTTTCTGCTAACTTTTGCTGTTCTTCTAAGACTTTTTGGTGATGCTCTTCCAGCATTGCTAAACGTTCCTGCATCGTGTTGTCTCCCTGGTAGCGCAGCTGTGCATAGCGGCAAATTTCACGGATGGACATGCCTGTTTCTTTTAAGCGCTTAATGAAGTGCAGCCATTCGACATCCTGTTCCGTGTACACGCGGCGTCCAGCGGTGTCCCGCTGCACGGACAAAAGACCTTCTTGCTCGTAGTAGCGTAGCGTAGGGCTGGTAAGGCCCGTTAGCTTAGAAAATTGTCCAATTGCATAATCCATAAAAAACTCCTTGACTTCAAGCTTACTTTAAGTACTATGCTCTTAGTATAGCAAGTGAAGGAGGCTAAAACAATGCAAAATGAACGTTGGACAAAAGGCTGGGAAAGACTGGCGGAGGTGGACGGCCATGCCGGTGAAATGGTAGTGGACGGGCTTAAGGACATTGCACCGGACTTAGGACGGTATATTGTGGAGTTTGCTTTTGGTGATGTGTACTGCCGCGAAGGGCTTGATTTGCAAGAACGGGAAATGATTACACTGGCCAGTTTATTGACCCTGGGGGGCTGCGAGACGCAAATGGAGGTGCACCTGCATGGCGCGTTGAATGTAGGTGTGACGCCGCAGAAAATTGTTGAAACGTTTTTGCAGTGCATTCCTTATACCGGTTTTCCTAGAGTGCTCAATGCCGTGACGGTGGCAAAACGGATTTTTAAAGAACGCCAAGTGTTGGAGGCAAAGGGAATTTAACATGCGATGTAGAAACCAAAGAAGCATTGAGGCATTCAATGCTTCTTTTTATGTGTTCTCGTTTTTTCTTATGTTTTGTATTTGAAAGGAAGTTGGTTGTATGTTTGGCATTAGTCACTATGAAATGTTTTTGCTGGCCGGTATTGTTCTCAACATTACGCCAGGTCCAGATACGCTCTATATTTTGGGACGCAGCGTGTCGCAGGGGCGTCGGGCCGGGTTGTATTCCGTGTTGGGCAGCAGTTCCGGCTGTGCGGTACATACGTTGTTGGCGGCATTGGGTTTGTCGGTGCTTTTGGCGCAGTCAGCAGAAGCGTTCATGGCGGTCAAAATAGCTGGCGCCCTGTATCTTGGGTATTTAGGACTGCAGCTTTTGCGCAGCAAAGAAAGCATGCTGGCGACCGTGCAAACCGGCGCAGTCTCTAGAAAAGATATCTATTTACAAGGGCTTTTGACCAATGTCTTGAACCCCAAAGTGGCGCTGTTTTTTATTTCTTTTTTACCGCAGTTTATTGATCCGCAAAATCAATATGGCATTTTGCCCTTTATGCTGCTGGGCTTTACTTTTTTAACAACTGGTACGTTTTGGTGTTTGTTTTTGGTGTTCTGTTCGGCTCGCGTAACAGCCTGCCTGCGGCAGAGCGAAACAACGGCCAAACGCCTTACTAAGATCTGCGGCGGCATCTATGTGCTGCTGGGGGTTAAGCTGCTGACCTCCGACAGGTAGCTGCAGACGTATGTCTAAAACTGCCAAAGGAGTTGTTTTTCCACCGGGCTTTGTCAAAAATTCTCGCCATAGCTCCACTATGGCTGCGGTTTTTTTCGCGCCCGCTGAAAAAAATCCTTTCTTTGGCAGCGTATCCATAGCGTTTGCAGCTACCTAAAGAGTATTTTGTTAATTTTCGCTCTATTTCAGAGCCCTCGGTCGTACCCTCCATTTACTCCCTTTACTCTTGTTCAAATTTTCGTTCCCCGTTATTCGCTGGTTTGGAGGAATTAAAGATGAGACACAACACCATGAAGGAAAAACTGCAAAAAGGAGAGTTGGTTACTGGCTGCATGCTGCAGGGGTATCTGCCGTCGTTGGTGGAAATCTGCGGCTTGGCCGGTTTTGATTTTGTCTTTTTAGACGCTGAGCACGGGCCATTATCGCCGGAGGACTGCGAAGGCCTCGTGCGGGCGGCAGAGGTTCGGGGCGTTACGCCGCTGGTGCGGGTGCCGGATTTGCAGGAGAGCACGCTGCTGCGGTATCTGGATGTGGGAGCTATGGGCGTAATCTTGCCGGGCATTTCTAGTGCGCAAGAAGCCAAAGCGGCGGTGGCGGCGGTGAAGTACCATCCGCAGGGTAAGCGGGGCTTGAACGGCGTGCGCGCCTCTGGTTACGGAATGGAGCGGCCATTGGCGGACTATGCGCAGGAGGCTAATCGGGAAACAGTGGTACTGGCGATTATTGAAAATACAGCGGCTATGGAAGCGTTGCCGGATATTTTGCAGGTAGAGGGCCTGGACGGCGTGATTTTTGGCGCGATGGATTATTCGCAAGCGGTGGGCGTTCCAGGACAAGGACAGCATCCGTTGGTGCAAGAAGGCTATGAAAAATTGTTGGCGGCGGGAAGAACTTTTGGCAAACCGGTAGGGACGGTGGTGCGCGCCGGTGAAACGCTGGAACGGCAGGTGCAGCAAGGAGCCCAGTTGCTTTTGACTAGTGCCTTTGGCCTTTTTGGCAGGGAAGCGCGCCGGTTTGTACAAATCGCGCAGGATGAAGCTGCTAAAGGAGAGTGAAAACGATGGTGTCAAGTCATGTGATTGCCCGGGCGGCGGGGGAAGAAACGCTTAGAGAACGCTGCTGGCGGCAATGTCGTCATTGCGGTGAAAAATTTGAGCATTATCGTCAGATGTTTAGCTTGAAAAAAGAATCCGTTTGCTGTCCGCACTGCGGCAAGGAGACAGAAGCGGCGGAGCTGCTAGATTAAGGAAAGAATGCTTGCTGATTGAAGTCCTCTACCATCTTTTTAGTACTGCCGTGCGGCTTATGGAGCGCACGGCAGTTGGTTTAATTCTTAAAATTGGTGAAAATAAAAAGACAAGCAAGCAGGAACTAGAAGACAAACCATGAAATCTTATCGATAGCACTATGAATGATGAAAGAGAGCGTGAGCTTTATGAGTAATGAAAAGCGAGTACAACAGGCTGTAGAGGCCTTTATGAACGGGAAATCTTGTTCCCAGGCGGTGTTCTGCGTGTACGGACCTGCGCTGGGCATTCCGGAGGAGGCGGCTTTACGCATTTCCAGCGCCTTTGGCGGCGGCATGGGAAATTTGTCCGAGGCTTGCGGTGCAGCGACTGGCGCTTTTATGGCGATCGGGGCCAAAGGCTTGCCGAAGGAAGAAACGTACGCTTTGGTGCAAACTTTTGCCAAAGACTTTGAGACGCGTTATGGTTCGCTGCACTGTACGCGGTTGTTGGGCTTTGATTTGAGTACGGAAAACGGGCGCGAAGGCCGCAAAAAAAGCGGCATTGGGCATGAGCATTGCGCGCAGTACGTACAAGGCTCGGCGGAGATATTGGAAAGACTATTATTTGCTGATGCAACAAAGTAGTAAACGTGCATATAAAAACAAATGCAATTTATTGGAATTTAAGGTAATCTAAAGGTGGAAGGTAAAAAATAGATTTATTGACGTGGCTGCCTTCTTTTGCTATATTGAGTCGGTATGACTTAGCTTAATTTAGCAAATGAATGCTTGAAAGTACGAGGTGGTACTTCATGATGCGCTGGGTGAGACGGGCTTTGATTGGCAGACCTTTGCACAATCGAGAGCTTGCGCATGAAAAATTGCCGAAATGGAAGGCGTTATCTATTTTTTCCTCGGACGCACTGTCTTCGGTAGCGTATGGTCCAGAACAGATTATGATTACGTTAGTAGCCGCGCCTGGCATTGTTGCCTACGGCTACATGTCGCCGGTGGCATTGTCAATTTTGCTGCTCCTGGCGATTGTTGTTTTGTCCTATGTCCAGGTGGCTAAAGCCAATCCGGGCGGCGGCGGCGCCTATGCGGTAGCCAAGAAAAATCTTGGTGAGATGCCGGCGCTGGTAGCGGCCGGGTCGGTGTTTGCCGATTACGTGCTTACCGCTGCAGTGAGCGTGTCGGCGGGGACGGCGGCGATTATCTCGGCGTTCCCCGAATTGTCTGGGAATGAAGTATCCCTAGATTTAGCGGTGCTTTTCGGTATCTTGATGATAGTGAATCTGCGGGGCGTGCGCGAGTCTTCCAATGCCTTCGTGATCCCGACCTATGCTTTTTTGCTGGGAATAGTGGTTTTGATTGGCGTTGGTGTCTGGAAGTCGCTTTTTGATGCGCCCTATGTATTGCCTGCGGCTTCGATGGCGAAGCAGCAGCTAGACTGGGCTATGCTGTTTTTAGTATTGCGGGCTTTTGCCAATGGCTGTAGCTCGATGACCGGCGTAGAGGCTATTGCCGACAGCGTGCCGATGTTCCGTTCGCCGGAAGCGCGTAACGCCGCCGTGACAACCTATTGGATGGCGGGCATTCTTGGGTTTATGTTTATCGGCATTTCCTATTTGATTATGCACTACCATGTTATGCCGATACCGGAAGTAACGGCCATGTCACAGCTGGCGGAGCAGATTTTTGAGCGCTCGCCTATGTATTTCTATATTCAGATTACAACGATGCTGGTATTGTATTTGGCCGCTAATACGGCTTATAATGGCTTGCCGGTGCTCATGTCTATTGTGGCCAAGGACGGCTATATGCCTCGCTATCTGGCTGCGCGTGGTGAGAGGCTGACCTTTTCTAACGGCATTATTTTACTGACCGTAGCGGCCGGACTTTTGATCGTGGCTTTTCAGGGAAATACGGAGCATTTGATTTCTCTTTATGCCATCGGCGTATTCATTTCCTTTACAGTGGCCCAAAGCAGCATGGTGGTGCACTGGAACCGTGAACGTGGCGCGGGTTGGCAATTTCGAGCGTTTCTTAACGGTTTGGGAGCGACTGTTACCGGTGTTATAGTAGCAGTCATTACGGCGACGAAGTTTCTCTACGGGGCCTGGATCGTCTTAGTTTTTATTCCGATCATGATTTATATCTTCAAAGCTGTGAGGGCGCACTATAATGTAGTGGCGGACCAGCTTCACCTGCCAGAGGAGAGCTACAACAAAGGCGCTGCGGTTTTTCCTAGGGGTAAGCACATTATCATTGTGCCTGTGGCTACGCCGACGCGGGTGGTTTACAACACCATCAAATATGCTAAAACGATTGGTGATAATATTATTGCCGTCAATATTGCCGATAACGCAGAAGCGGAAAAGAAGCTGCGCGAAAAATGGCAGCTGTGGGATCCTGGAGTGGAGCTAAAAATCATCCGTTCTCCCTTCCGGTTGCTCATGCGGCCACTGATCCAGTTTATTGAAAAGAAGGAACGCGAAAAAGGTCCTGACGACTATATTACGGTTATCATTCCAGAGTTTGAAACCAGCAGGCCGTGGCATCGCTTTTTGCATGGACAGACTGGCTTGTTTCTGCGCAACGCGCTGATTTGGAAAACTAATGTGATCGTCAGTACGGTTCCATATCACTTAAAAGATTAGGGAACAAATAGTAAAAGCAGCCTCAGAATGAACTGGCTCTCAAAAGTTAGACCTAAAAAATCTAACATGGGGGGCAGTTCAGGAGAGGCTGCTTTTCTTATTTGGGTAAATGGAATGCCTATATATTGATGGAATAATCTGTTAATATATAGGAAAGTATACTAGGAGCGGGTAAAGTAGAAAAAGTTTTGCAAATTGGCAAAAGAAAGGGCGGCGGAAGAATATGGATTTGTTTAGCTCTTTTTTAGATAACAAGGGACAGACAAGTGTAGAATATTCCTTAATTCTGTTGCTGCTTTTTCTTGCTGTAGTTGGTGCTGCCTCGCTGCTGGGGATCGGGATGCAAGAACTTTACAACGAAGTAGCGGCTAGGTTGCAAAATTTATAAAAAGAAGGAACTTTTTAAGGGGACTGCATAATGGCATCATTTCAGAGAACTTCTTGCAGTGTAGATGACTTGCAAGTAGGAATGAAGTTGGCATCGCCCATATATGATTTTAATGGAAAGATGTTACTAGGCGTTAATGTTTGCTTATCGAAAAAGCATATTTTGCTATTGCAACGCATGCTGATTTCCGAAGTTGAAATTTGGAATCAGACGCAGGAAATAGAAACGAAAAAAGAGAGTGAAGAGGAAAAGCCAATAAGCATAACTGAAAACCCCAAGACGGAGGAAGTGGTGGTTGCTAAAGAGTCGCTTGACTTATGGGAAGCGTTTTGGAATGAAAAAAGCCAAGTGAGTGGGCGCGGTTTGTATCTTGCCTTGTTGGCCAAAATGAAAAAACTGTACTCCTTGGCCAGGCTTCATGGAGATATTGAGCACGATATTTTAGAAGAATTAGTGGAGGAAATACTGGCTTTTTCTGATTCTTCTCCGTCTTTATTGCGCTATATTTTCTGTCACCCTCGCCAAGGGCCCTATATTTTTCATCATTCGCTGCATGTGACTTTGCTTTCCATTCTGATAGCTAGGCAATGCCAGTTTTCGGATGAGCGCCTAAAAGAACTGACATTGTCGGCATTGTTGCACGATGTGGGTAGACTTCGGATTTCTTTGGATGTTTTAGGAAAAAAAGAACCGCTAAGCGAAAAAAGAAAAAGTTCGTCTCCATGCCTTATTGGGTTTTCGTTTTTTACAACGGCAGCATGCGTTTGATCTGCCTATATTGATGGGCGTTCTTCAGCACCATGAACGTCTGGATGGAAGCGGCTATCCGCTGCATACGCATAGCGAAAAGACACATGTCTTTGCACGGATCATTGCAATCGCAGATGTATATGACGCCATGACCTCGCAAAAAAATTATGGAGTTCAATATAATCCGTTTGCAGCTTTAACAGAAATTAGGAGTGATATGGCGGCTGGGTGGTTAGATGCCGACTACGGTCAAGCATTTTTGGCGGTAATGCGGGCTAACTTACTTGGCGAGTGGCTTGAATTAAGCGATGGTGGCTTTTGCCGGCTTGTTGCCTGGGGGCAAGATGCAAAACGCTTGCTATATCTTCAGTCGTTGGATAATGAACGCGTCGTTTTGGCGGCGAGTTCCCCACTTAAGCCGGTGCAAATTGTTCCGCCGCAGTTCAACAGTCTTTCACCGCTATAAAAGATAAAAGATAAAAGATAAAGGATGGGGATGTCATGGAGGTTTTTGTTGCCAGACAACCTATTTTCGACAGTAAAATTGAGGTAGTGGCGTATGAACTGCTTTATCGCAATGGCATGCTCAATCGTGCCGAACCGATTGATGATAACCAAGCCACTACCGACGTACTCACCAATGTTTTTTTGCAAATGGGCATTGATACCATTGCCGAAGGGAAACGGGCTTTTGTGAATTTTAATGAAGCCTTATTGCTGCAAGAAGTTCCGCAATTATTGCCTTCCCATATCCTGGCAGTAGAAATTTTAGAGACGGTTACACCCAACGAGACAGTGCTGCAGGCTTGTTTAAAGCTTAAACAAGAAGGATACTGGGTTGTTTTAGATGATTTTTTACCCTCTCCGGCATGGCTGCCTCTGGCTAGAATCGCCGATATTATAAAAATTGACTTTAAAAACCCTGAAAGTCATGATGCTAGAAATTATTTGCTGCGCCAGGGTGTTTACCAGCCGGAATATTTGGCGGAAAAGATAGAGACTAAAGAAGAATTTATGCAGGCGCGCAAACAAGGATATGCTTATTTTCAAGGTTATTTTTTTCAAAAACCAATTATTTTATCGCAAAAAGAAATGCCGTTGGCGAGCATTCAGCATTTGCGGCTGTTGAAAGAACTTTATGCCGAGAATGTTGATTTGAAAAGGTTTGAAGAAATTGTTAAACGTGATATGTCATTAACGTTTTTGCTTTTAAAGTATGTTAATTCGGCATTTTTTAGCTTTCGCTCGCCGATTCAATCGATTCGTCATGCCGCAGTTCTGCTTGGACAGCGTGAATTGGCAAAATGGCTGGCCTTGGTGACCTTGCGTAATTTGGGACAGGATCAACCTTCTGAAGTGTTGCATGTGTCCGTGTTAAGAGGAAGGCATTGTGAATTGATTGCGGCTTGCTTGCCCCAATGCAGGATGGCAGTGGAGCAATTCTTTTTTGTAGGCTTGTTTTCGTTGCTGGATGTATTTATAGGCAAGTCGCTGGCGGATATTTTAGAATACTTGCCCGTTGCCGAAGAAGTGAAACAGGCGCTGTTGGGAGGAAAAAATACCTTAAATACGGTGTTGAATGTAGTTATTGCTTATGAACGAGGTCAATGGTGGGAAGTACAGCAATATAGTGATGAATTGAAACTTCCGTATGATCAACTGGCGCCGACCTACATTTCCGCGATTTGCTGGGAACAAGAATTGTTTAGAAACAAATCGTAAGAAATTTATTTGTTTGTGGGAAGTGCTATACGAGAAAAGTCGACTGCTTGTCAGATAAGCAGCCGACTTTTCTTTATGCATACTTGAAGGGGCTTGTGTGTTTATTTTTCAGTCATGTAAGGGTAGGTCGTCGTGGTGCGGGGCGCAAGCACTTCTTTAATGGCGCGCTGGCTGATCCAGCGGTGCAGGTTGACGGCGCTGCCGGCTTTGTCGTTGGTGCCGGAAGCGCGGCTGCCGCCAAAAGGCTGTTGGCCGACAACAGCGCCTGTGGGCTTGTCGTTGATGTAGAAGTTGCCCGCTGCATGATCCAACGCTTCAGCAATTTTGATGATGGCACTGCGGTCTTGGGCGAAGACAGCGCCGGTCAAGCCATATACAGTAGCGGTGTCGCAAGCTTGCAGGGTTTCTTCCAGCTCAGCGTCAGGGTATACATAGATAGTTAGGACAGGTCCAAAAATTTCCTCTACCATGGTTTTAAAGGTAGGTGTTTTGGCCAAGATGACCGTAGGCTCTACGAAGAAACCAACGCTGTCGTCGCAGCCGCCGCCGAGGATAACTTCTGCATCTGGGGAGGCCTTGGCATAGTCCACGTAGTTTTTGATGTTGTTGAAAGAATTACGGTCAATAACGGCGTTCATCAAGTTTCTGAAGTCCCAAACATCTCCCATAGTGACCGCTGCTACTGCTTTTTCCAAGCGGGGTTTTACTTCGGTCCACAGGCTTGCGGGGATATAAGCGCGAGAAGCGGCGGAGCACTTTTGGCCTTGATATTCAAAGGATCCCAGAACAAGTGCGCTTGTCAAAGCCTCTACATCAGCCGATTTGTGGGCGAAGATGAAATCTTTGCCGCCGGTTTCGCCTACCAGTCGCGGATAGGTAACATAGTTGGCGATGTTTTGGCCGACTTGGCTCCAAATACTATTGAAGACATTGGTAGAACCTGTGAAATGGAACCCTGCCATTTTGGGATGATTGATAACGATTTTGCCGAAATCAGCGCCGCGGCAAGGCAGAAAGTTGATTACGCCAGCAGGTAAACCGGCTTCCATAAGAATTTGCATGAAGTAGTAGTTGGAAAGAACAGCTGTGGAAGACGGTTTCCACAGCACGGTGTTGCCAGCCATGGCCGGAGCGGTACATAAGTTGCCGCCGATGGAAGTGAAGTTAAAGGGCGTAATGGCCGCGACAAAGCCGTCTAAGGCGCGATATTCTACGCGGTTCCAGACACCGTCGGTGCTAAGCGGCTGCTGTTTGTAGATTTCTTGGAGGTAGTAGGGATTGAAACGCAAGAAATCAGCGAGCTCGCAGATAATATCGATTTCCGCTTGGAAGGGGTTTTTGCTTTGACCGAGCATGCAGGAAGCGGCTAACTTGGCGCGATATTTGCCTGTGAGCAGGTCCGCCGCTTTCAGAAAGATGCTGGCGCGGTGTTCCCAAGGCATATGCTCCCATTCGCGCCGAGCGGCTTCGGCGGCGGCGATGGCCAAGTTGAGTTCCGATTCGCCTGCGATATAGTATTCGCCTAAAACGTGCTGATGATCGTGAGGACAGATGATTTTTTCTTTGTGCGTTGTACGGACTTCTTGTCCGGCGATGATGAGCGGGACTTCCACGAACGCCTCCAGTTGGCGCTGTAATTCTTCTTTTAAGGCTAGTGTTTCCGGGGCGTCCGGCATATAGCCTTTAATAGGCTCATTGACAGGATGTTTGACTTCAAAATAGGCGTTGTTCATAGCGGCTCCTCCTTAAAGTACATGAAATGCTTACTATGGACTTATCTTAGCATAGCGGAGGAGGTCCAGTGAATTATGAGTATTTGAAACAACCATGCAAGTTCTTCGAAGGCTATAAAAGCGGTTTTGTTAAACAGAGCCTTTTGATAGAGTTGTTTTATTCATCTGTATCGGTAAAGGTTAAAAAATCTTTCGCAGCGAGCCATGCATGGGCGCATTGCACAAATTTTTTGGCAGCTGGAGGCAGTTGCTTAAAGGAAAGGGCTGCTAAGCCGATGATGCGGTGCTCCTCTGGCTCTAGCGGGATTAGGTGCACGTCTGGTGGCACATGTTCTAAAATGAGTTCGGGCAGGATGCTGATGCCAAGTCCGAGCTGGACCATGGCTAGGATGGTGCGTTCTTCCATAAGTTCGTATTGGACTTGTAATTGTACGCCGTTCTCAAGAAGCATACGACGTATGTTGTCATCGGCTCCCCATTGCGGCATGATGAATTGTTCGTTGCGAATTTGCGAGAAGGTAATGGATTTTTGTTGGCGAAGCGAATGCTGCGGCGGCAGAATCACCTGGAGCCGATCTTTATACAAGGGGCGAACTTCAAAAGCTTTGGAGATGGGAAAGGAAACAAAGCCAAAGTCGATCGTTTTATTAGAAATCCAATCGTTCATTTCGTCGTAGCAGCCCAGATAGGTTTTGACTTCAATCTGGGGATAGTCTTTGTGAAACGAAGCAAGGATGCCGGGAAGCCATTGCATGGAAACGCTTGATAAAGTACCGATGCGTACTAGACCGGTTTCAATGCCTTTAATAGCTAAGGATTCTTGGTACAATTGCTCTTCGTGATGTAAAATTTGTTTCACGTGTACAAGGATGCGTTCGCCGTTAGGTGTTAAGCGCATGCCGGAACGTTCTCGTTTGAAAAGAGCAAAACCTAGTTCGCTTTCGAGCGTTGAGATCGCGTAACTGACGCCAGATTGGGCCATGCTTAGTTTGTCGGCAGCCTTGCTGAGACTACCGAGTTCGACAATGGTGCTAAAAATATAATACTTAGAAGTAAGCAAAGAGAAAATCTCCTTTCGCGCGTCATAGGTGGCAACAGATTATCTTTACTTTACTGGAAGCCTTGTTTATTGGCAAGGCACATTGTGTCATATAGCGTTAAATAAGGTCAGCGGCAAGTTCCAGAGGGCGGATCCTGCCGTCAAGAGTCGTGAGTACTGTATGTATTATTATATGCCGCTGAGACGTGAAAAAATACAGACTCTTTCCAGGTGATTTTCTTGGTCATGTAGAAATAAAACAAAAAGAATAAACAGGCAAGGGAAGTGTTTGGCGTGCTAAAAAAAGATCGTCTGCAGCGGTTACTGCGAGGCATGAAGACAGCGGAAATGCCGCAGATGCTGGTATCGGACCCGGCGTCTCTTTACTATCTAACCGGACAGTGGTTTTCGCCAGGAGAACGGATGTTGGCCTTATATGTAAGCTTGGAGCAGGAGCCGCTGCTCTTTCTTAATGAGTTGTTTCCTTTGCAGGAGGAATTGGGCGTGGAGGTCGTGCGTTTTGATGATACCCAAGACGCTGTGGACATAGTGGCAGAACGGGTTCGTAAGGATCGGCTTATGGGTATAGATAAGAATTGGCCGGCGCGGTTTTTGCTGCGCTTGATGGAGTTGGGCGGTGGTAGCCGTTTTGTCAACGGCTCGGCGGTGCTGGATCGTCTGCGCATGTGCAAGGACAAAGAAGAGATCGCTTTGATGCGTGCGGCGTCTCGCGTTAACGATAGAGCTATGAAGCATTTGCTCGAATTGATACCGCAGGAGCTGTCCGAAAAAGCCATGGCCAGGCAGCTTTTGGATATCTATGAAGGATTGGGTGCTCAAGGTTTTTCTTTTACGCCGATTGTTGCTTATGGCGCACATGCCGCGGATCCGCACCACAAAATCGGCACTGGGACGGTGCGGGCCGGAGACTGCGTGCTGCTTGACGTGGGCTGCAAAAAGGATTCTTACTGCGCTGATATGACTCGGACGGTTTTTTACCGCCAGGTGACGCCGTTAGGGCGCAAAGTATATGAAACAGTGCTGGAAGCGAATCAGCGTGCTATTGCCGCGGTGAAGCCAGGCGTGCGGTTTTGTGATATCGATGCGGCGGCGCGGCAGGTTATCGAGGCTGCCGGATACGGAGCTAATTTTACCCATCGCACAGGCCATTCGATTGGGCTGGAAACGCATGACTTTGGCGATGTGTCCGCCGTCAATACGGAGTCGGTACAGCCGGGCATGATTTTTTCCATTGAACCGGGTATTTATCTACCTGGACAGCTGGGCGTACGCATTGAAGACTTGGTGCTGGTCACGGACGACGGCTGCGAGGTGCTTAATGCCTATCCGAAAGAGTTGACTGTAGTGGAGTGAAGAAACCGAGTTTTGATCCCTCCGCCGCTGTGGCGGCATCTCTCGTTGGCGGGAGGCAAGCTTAAGTAAAAGGGGATGGCCCGTAGGCCAGGGGGATTGTATCCAATAAGAAAAACTCCGCAGCAGGCAGGCGCCTGTTGCGGAGTTTTTGAAGTTGTGGGAGCTTGTCTCATTAAACTATTTGTGCTCCTCTGCGGACCTTTTGTTACTTTGTGTTCCGTTTTTAAAACTTCTTACTTGTTCAAGCGTTTCGCGAAGGAAGGTAGAATCAAACCCAACGCCAGGAGGACAAAGGGCGTCAAGATATTGAGGGAGATTTGGAAGTACCACTGCGAGGTGTAGGAGGCTACGCCTTTGGGGAACATGCCCATAATGCAGGCAAACGCCGTAAAGAGGAAGCACCAGGCGCCGATGCCCATACCCAAGGTAGGATTTTTAACGAATTTGTAGTCGGAGGTGAACGATCCAGCCAGACGGCGTAGGGCGATGTAGGCCGCGAATACCCACAAGTAGCGTAGCGGCATAACGATGGAGTTAAGATCTAGCAGCCAGTTGTAGAGGTCGTTCATATTGCCGATTCCCAAAGCCGGGATGATAATGAGGATGCCGACTAAAACGGCGGTGAGCTTGTAGCCGTTGATAGGAGCGCCATGCTCATTCGTTTTGGTCAAGATATTGGGGATGTACTTGGAATCGCCTTCGGCCAGCATGACCTTGAGCGGTGCGTCAATGGAGAAAACCAGCGCCGAAATTTGTCCGGCAAATTGAGCGAATGCATAGAGCATGAGGAATAGATTGCCTACGCCGTAATATTGCCCCAATAGCTGGAAGGCGTAGTATTGACCGTTCATTTTCAGGTCTTTTGGGATATTATTGGAATCGAACATTAGCCCCATGGCCAAAGATCCCAGCAGAGCGGAAAGAACGACCAAAACGGCGAGGATGATCATGCCGCGCGGGAATTCTTTGGAAGCATTGTGGGTGTTATTTACGTACGGGGCTATTTTTTCCGAGCCGCCTACAGCGAAGACTAACATGGAAATTGTCGTGAAGTACGTAAAGTCAAAGTTGGGAATGAAGGTATGCAGGCTTAGATCCGCTGTAGCGGAAGCGACGCCGCGAATAGCTGGCGCGGCCAGCATGAGCAGAATGTAGAGGAAAGACATGACCAGCATGGAGGTGCCGGCGACCATGCCGATGCGCTTGAGGGATGTGATGCCGCGGGAGGCCACCCAGAGAAAAAAGAGAAATAAGGCCAAGGTCATGAGTTGCAGCACCATGGGGCTGAACATTTTGACGAATTTACCGTCTTGAAAGACGCCCCAACCCATAGCGACTAGGATCATTTGCGGCTTTTGCGCCAGGTAGGGTACGTGGACTACCCAGTAGGTCCAGCCGGCCAGGTACGCCAGAAGCGGCCCGGTAGTGGCGCGCATCCAGGTGCTGACGCCTGCTTTTCCTTCCTTAAAGGTTGAGCCTAGTTCGCCTACCATCAAGGCATAGGGGATAAAGTAAAGAGCATTGATTAAAATCCAGGAAACGATGACGGTCAGGCCCTGGTTGGCATAGTTGTTGACTACATTGCCAAAGCCCCAGACCATGATGAAGGCCATAACGGCCAAGTTGTACCAGCGTAAATTCTTTTCGTTTTGAATTCCCACTGTCAGACCTCCTTTGCGTACTTTGAATTTTTAGTTGCTCTTGCAAGTTTCTTACGTTATTGTAACATTTTCTGTCCACTCCAGGCAATCATATTTTATTGAAGTTCCACAATGGAGAAACAAACAGCTAAGGCGTGCAAGGTTATGAAGAGGCTGTTTTTGCATCAAATACGGTAGTTTCTTGACACGCGACAGGAAAAGAGATATAGTTACCTTTGTTAACGATTAGCAAGGGTAACTACATGACCGCCCAAAGTAAGGGGGAAGAGCTATGCTGGGATTTTTTAGGCAGTGTTTACCGTTGCAGCGCAGGATTGTCGGTAAGTTAAACGAACGGTTAGGGCAGTTTGGCTTATCATATTCACAATGGACGGTCTTGTACTATGTAAAAAATCACGGTGCTGCTGTTTTAGCGGAAATTGCCGCCCACTACGGCGTGAAAAAGCCGGTGATTACGCGCTCTGTGCAGACCTTAGAAGCGGAGCAGCTAGTGGAACAGCTTCCCAGCCGAGATCGGCGGGAAAAATTGATTCATCTAACAGCCAAAGGCGAAGAGATCTACGCCGCCGGGCGTATTTTGATTGATGAGTTGGAGCAAGAGACGTTGGCTGGCCTTCCGGAGGCGGAAGTAGCAACGTTGTTTGCCGCTATGAAAACGATACGAAAAAATTTACAAGCATAGGTGATACAAACAATGCAGCAACAATCTACATTATGGACGAGAGACTTTCTGATTGACTCATTGGCGAACCTCTTTCTTTACATGACTTACTATTTATTGATTCTGACGATTACCGTCTTTGCCAGCGAGGCTTTTGGGGCGACGCCCAGCCAGGCGGGATTGGCATCGGGCCTGTTTATTCTGGGAGCACTGGTGGCGAGGCTCTTTGCCGGCCGCTCAATTGAAGGGCTTGGCTGCAGGCGCATGCTGTACATGGGCTTAGGACTGCTGCTTGTGACAACCGCGCTTTATTTTACCGTCGGGAATTTGCAGGCGCTCTATGCGGTGCGGTTTTTCAACGGTCTGGCTTTTGGAATTTGCTCCACCGCTACAGGTACCATTGCGGCGCATTTGATTCCGCAAGAGCGACGTGGCGAAGGCATGAGCTACTATGCAATGAGCGGTACAATTGCTTCGGCGCTTGGGCCGTTTTTAGGGATGGTTCTCTGTCGGTATAGTACGATGGACATGATCTTTCTTCTTTGCACAGTGCTGGCTTTATGTTGTTTGGGCGGCGTTATTTTTTTGAGGGTGCCTCCCTTGCAACTGACGGAAGAACAGCGGCGGCAAGCGGCAAGCTGGCGGCCTGACAGCTTTTTTGAGTCTAAAGCGCTGCCGATTGCTTTTCTCAGCTTGCTTATGGGCTTTTGTTATTCCAGCGTTCTTGGTTTTTTGACTTCCTATACGAAGGAAATCGGCCTTTTAGGGGCAGGCAGCTTTTTTTTCATTGTCTATGCGGCAGTTGTTTTTATTTCACGTCCGCTGACAGGACGTCTTTTTGACCAAAAAGGTGAAAACATGGTGATGTATCCGTCGTTTGCTTTTTTTGCGCTGGGCATGCTTTTACTTAGCCAGGTGCAGGCGGAAGGGATACTGCTTTTGGGTGGAGCTTGCATTGGCCTAGGGTTTGGTACGTTTTTCTCCTGCGCGCAGGCTTTGGCCGTCAAGGTATCTCCGAAACATCGCATGGGTCTGGCTACGTCGACCTTTTACATTCTTTTAGACGGCGGCATTGGCATCGGACCGTTTTTGCTGGGCATGCTAGTGCCTTCGTTGGGCTTTCGGGGTCTGTACGCCGTCATGGCGGCGCTGGTATTGGCTTGCGGTATTCTCTATCGTCTGCTGCATGGAGCTAAGGCTGGTCGTGAGGAAGAAGAGCTGGCGGCTTGACCCCGAGTGGGGAGGCTGGAATATAGGAAGGGAGGAGCCACGTGCTTTATTCGATCTTGGCTTTTATTTCCGGGGCGGCCTTAACGATACAGGTAGGGATTAATGGAAAGCTGTTAGGGCAAATGGGCAGCCCCTTATTGACTGCGTTGATTAGTTTTTTGGCGGGAACGGCAGGCTTAGTTGTGACTTATCTTTTTGCAGCAGCCAATGGGATGCAAACGATACCTGCAATGAGTGCATTTCAACAGACGCCGCTATGGATGTGGCTGGGCGGGCTTTTAGGAGCTTTTTATATTTTTTCGGCTATTTTTTGTGTGCCGCAAATTGGGTTTGCCAATATGTTCAGTTTGGTTGTGGCAGGGCAAATTATTTTAGCACTGCTTTTCGACCATTTTGGGGTGCTTGCTGCTGGGACGCATGAAATAAGCCTGCTTCGTCTGCTTGGCGTGGGCCTTTTAATTCTAGGAGTGTATCTCATTCAAACACAGTAGTTTTTGGCGGTCGCAGTTGCTGTCGCCGCTGTGGATTTTTGTATTACTCGACCGGATGCGACGGCAGAACGTCATGTCCGGTCTGTTTTTTTCGCAGCGCAGAAGGAGCCCGGTTCTGGTATTTTTTGAAGACGCGGCTGAAATAATTGCTGTCGTCAAAGCCGACGGCGGCGGCTATTTCAGTAATGCTCAGGCGACCTTCCGTCAAGAGCGTAACGGCCTTGGCCGTACGGAGATAGTTGATGTAGTCCATAGGGCGCTTGCCAGTGAGCGTTTTGAAAAGACGGCAGAAATGCTGTTCACTGAGATTGGCCAATGCAGCTAGCTGGCTTAAACGAATCGTTTCCTGGTAATGGGTGTCGACGTACTCTAGCGCTGTGCGCAGTTGAGCTAAGGACTGCTGCTGGCGCTGGAGTTCCGCCGCTGGCAAAGCATCTTGTCGATAGTGGCGCAGCAAATGGACAAGCAGCAAGTAGAGCTGGGCTTTGATGGCTAGTTCCCAACCGGGCTGCAATTGCTGGTATTCTTTGATAATCGTCTGGATGCGTTGACTCAAAGCCGGATCCGGCGGCAGTTTGTTTTGAAATAGGAGAATCCCTTGAGCCAGCGGCGTTAGGTAGTTGATTTGGCATAAGTCCTGTTGGCTGCTGGCCAGAAAGGGCAGATCGATTTTTAGAATGACGTAGATCAACTGGTCGCTTTCAGTAACGCCGTAATGAAGCTCCTGGCTGTTAATGATCAACGTATCGCCAGGTCCAAGGCGATTTAAACGGCCATTGCAGTGAATAAGAGCTTCGCCCTGTTCACAATGCAGGATTTGCAAGGCTTCGTGCCAGTGCTTTTCAAAGAGTGGTCCGGCCAAAGCCCGTTTGCTACGGGCGATTTTTACAGGAAAATCACGGTATAACGAAGCAGTCCAGTGCGTATTATAGGTGATGTCGCCAGGACGGGCGGCGCCGGGCCAGTATTCGCCGGTGCTAGGCATAGTAGACTCCCCCTTGAAGTAGTTTGTATTCATATTATGCTAAAAATAACGAATATCCTTCATGACATTCCTGATTATTATCTATATGATAGTACTATATTCTACAACGAATGGATTAAATTTATGCTAAAAATTTTGTAGAGGTGTAAGGATATGGAATATCTTCGTAATATGGATCGTAACTATTTACTATTTTTGCTGTCCACGGCCTTAGTCGGCGTGGCCCAGAGCGTGGATGGCTCGGTCTTGACTAACTATTTGCGGGATGGTTTAGGTATGACGATCCTGGAGCGTTCGGCGCTGGAGTTTCCTCGGGAACTGCCTGGTTTATTTATGGTGGGCATTATTGGGGCGCTGGCATTTTTGGGGGATACCAGGACCATGCTGCTGGGCAATTTGTTTTCGGCTGCAGGCATGCTGGCTTTAGGGATGATTCCACCGGAGTATGCCCTGGTGGTAGTCAGTATTTTTGTCTATAATGTCGGTACCCATATCTATATGCCTTTGTCCAACAGCATCGGCATGAGCTTTGCTTCGGCAAGCGACCTGGGGCGGAGCTTGGGACGGATGAATGCCGTCAACACGTTTATGCTGGTTCTCAGCAGTGCGGTGCTCTGGGTGCTTTTTACTTTTTGGCATATTTCTTACGCGACTGCCTTTACGATTGGAGCGGTAGCTTTCGTCCTGGCGGCGGTGCCGTTGTTTTTCATGAAGCCCTTAGAAGGAACTCGAAAAACGCCTCGTTTCGTTTTTCGTAAAGAGTATAAGCTGTATTACTGGCTGAGCGTGCTCTTTGGCGCACGCAAGCAGATTTTTATTACCTTCGGCCCGTGGGTATTGGTAGATATTTTCCGTCAGCCTGTAGCGACCATGACGATGCTGTTCTTCATCGTATCTATTGCTGGCATTTTTGTGAAGCCTTGGATTGGCTCTGTGATTGACCGATATGGAGAGAAACGGGTGTTGCGCGGTGAAGCCATCTGCTTCTTTTTGGTTTGTTTGGGCTATGCTTTTGCGGCGGATTTGCTGCCCTATTCGTGGGCGCTGTTGTTGATCTGCTTTTGCTATATCGTTGACCAGGCGCTGAATGCAGTCAGCATGGCGCGAGCTACGTATATGCGTAAAATCGCCTTGGTGCCGGAAGATATTTCTCCCAGCCTTTCCTTGGGTACCAGCATCGATCATTTGGTAACGATGGTGCTGCCTATTTTGGGTGGTTTTGTCTGGTACAACAGCGGCCCGGATGGCTATAAATATGTATTCTTGGGCGGCGCCGCCATTGCCTTGCTGAACTTTATCTCGACACGCTTTATTCGCATTGGCGAGGCAAAGGTGAAAGCGGTTGCTGAAGGCAGCCCAAAGAGATAAGAATTATTTTGGCAAGGACTAAGGGGGCTTGAAAGCGAAATAAAGAAAGATAGATAGATAGGAACATGAGTGATTCTTTTTAGTGGGGACGCAAAACGATGCTGGAAACGATAAAGACGACTTATCCGGCGCTGACGCAGCGCGATTTTCGCTACTTCTGGCTTGGTCAGTGCATTTCCCTGCTGGGGACGTGGATGCAGGCGACGGCGCAGCAATGGCTGGTGTATTCGTTGACCAAATCAGCGTTGCTATTGGGGTTACTGGGCGTAGCTCAGTATGGCCCCATTATGTGTCTGTCGTTGCCGGCAGGCGTTCTTATTGATCGGTATCCGAAAAAGCGGTTATTGTTATTTACGCAAATTAGTTTGATGCTGCAGGCTTTTTTCATGGCGCTTCTTCTCTGGACGGAACAGGCGACCTACGAAAACATTCTGATGTTAGCTTTTTTATTGGGGCTGGCTAATACGCTGGAACAGCCGACGCGTCAAGCGATGATGCCGGAACTGGTTGGGCGGGAGTACATTCGTAGCGCCGTGGGCTTGAATTCGGCGATTGTAAATGTAGCCCGCATGGTGGGGCCAGCTTTGGCGGCAGCCTTGATGGTCGAATATGGCGCGGGCTTGCTGTTTTTTTTGAATGGAATTAGTTTTATTCCTGTACTTTGGGGGCTGGCCTTGATCCGAACGCGGCCAGCGGTAGTGAAGGACCATACGGCAAAGGTGCTGCAAGAAATCAAGGCGGGCTTAGGTTATGCAAGAAAGAACCCGATTCTTGTGCAAGGCATGCTTTCCATGCTGATCGTTTCGGTATTTGTTATGAACTTCAGCATGATGGCGCCTTTGTATGCGGCGGAAATTCTCGGGGAAGGCCTAGACGTGTATGGGCTTCTTTTGTCGGCTCTTGGCGCCGGTTCGTTAGTGGCGGCTGTCTTAGCGGCATCCCGGGCGCAAGGAAGTCCTTCTTTGCAGCTATTGCGTGGCAGCGGTTTGGCGGCTTCGGCGTTGCTGGTGGTGAGCACTTTTTTGCATCACGTGACGGCGGCAGCGATTTTATTTTCTTTATTGGGCTTTTGCTGCATTCTATTTATCACTACAACCTTGTCTTTAGTGCAACTGCATACAGAGGATACTTTTCGCGGGCGCGTTATGAGTATTTATTCTTTTGTTTTTTTAGGGATTACGCCTGTGGGAAATTTATTGACCGGCGTATTGATGGAGTTGGCTGGCGCGACTGGCGGGCTTGTTTTATGCGGTGCGGCTGCCAGTGTCGGTTTGTTGATTATTGATTGGTGGATCAAGAATAAGGCGTAAGGACGAAAAACCAGCATATTCTGGCAGAGACTGTTTTCTGTCAGAGTATGCTGGTCTTATAACTGGAAATAGGCATTTTAAGGAGTTACTCTCATCGCTTATACGAGAAGGTCAATAGGGTGTCTTTTTTTTGCAGCGTCTTTATCTGCATCATCTGCAGAAGAGTCAGCACCCGAGTGATCTTGTGCGTCCGTAGGAGTCGTGGCATCGTCCGGCTTGCGTGAAGCGGCAGAGTCGGCAGTGATATTTTTGCTGATATCCTGGGACAGCTTGCCGAGCTTGGCTTCAACCCGGCCTAAACCGCCGGCAGCTTTCGTCATAGCTTCGGACTGATATTTGATGCTGCCTCCCGTTCGAAGACTGGTGGCAATCTCGCTGCTGGAGACCGCAATCTCGCCAGATAGGCGGCTTTGTAATTGATGCAGGTCGGTCATGCTGTTCTGCAGGGTCATTAATTGGGTTAAACTGTCGGATACAGCAACTCCTTCGTGAACGAGTACTTCTTTTTTTCTGAGAGTTGGAGCTTCCTTTTGAGTAGGTTCCGTTTGTTTTTGTCGATCTTCTGCAGTAAGCTGCTGTATTTGCGTATCGAGCTGGCTGATTTGCTCGGTCAGTGTTTTGATTTTTTCCTGCTTGCTTAAAGGATCATCATCGCTGACTTGAGTTTTTTGTCGTTGGTCCATAAGCTGTTGTTTTTGGCGTTCTAAAGCCTGCAGTTGGGGATTTCCGTGTTGTCCGGACGGAGAAGTAGTATTGGTAAGGGCCGCAATCGCCATGAAAGACGCCTCCTCAAAAAAGTTCTATGTAGTATATCGTTATTATTCTTAAAATTTATAAGAATTAATTACCGGTTGCAGCAAACATTGTGCAGAGCTTTCTAAAAAATGGCACTGCATCTACTATTCCAACAATAATTATTCTCATTTACAACCATGTTAGTGGAGAGTATAATGAAGGAAAAATAATGAGAAAACCACCAGTTTAAAGGACATATTGTTTCAGTGCAAGCTGTGAAGCAAGAAGTGGTTTTTCGGTTGAGAAGGGGATTAAAGTATGTCAGCATATTGTCATGATGAAAATAGTGTTTCTCTGTCATCCAGTGAATTGAAGGCAAGCGCGTTTGGAGATAAAGCCGTATTGTTGGGGGCGTATGCATTTCTTGTGGTGCTGCTGACGGTGTTAATGTTGTATGGAGTGCAGCAAGGAATTGTTTTTGACTCGGGAGCATTGAACTAATTAGAAAGCTTGTTTATAAAAAATACTCTTTCTGTTTTACAGAAAGAGTATTTTTCATAATTGTGGAAACGTCTATGAACAAAGAGGCGTAAAAAAGCAGGACCAAAGACTCAAAAAGAGACTTAAAAGTAAGAAAATGGGAGGTTTTAGAAATTTTTAAAGTGAGGAGCCTTGACGGAAGTCTTAAGAAAAGGATAAACTAATTTTGTGAATTCTTAAAGACTTTGTTTGATACAAGCATGCACCATAAAATTGTAAAAAGGCAAACTTGCTGAAAGGCAAGGACGCAAAGCCATGGATCTACGGACAGATGTCTATGATCGCCAGGTTGCCGGTTTGTGTGTTGTTTCATAATTCGACACTAGCCAGATCCTGGCTGGTGTATTTTTTTTGCAAAGAGCAAGGTAAAGGAGGTTGGAGTATGCCAGAGGAAAGCATTTTGCTTCTTTTGGGGCTTGTCGCTGCCATGATGGCGGGGTGCGGAGCGGCAGGCTGTTTTGTTTCTAACACCTTGTCGGCGCGGAGTCGGTTTAAAAAATCGGCTAAATATGTGGACATGAATACGTTTCGTGTTCGTCCGACTCCTCTAAAAAAGTAGGCAGGTGCAGCATGAATTGTCAAGATGAAGAACAAGAACAAATTCATATTGCGAGGCAGCCCATCTTTGACATGCAGCGGCAGGTATATGGCTATGAATTATTATTTCGCCGCACGCTAGCCAATGTCTACGACGGCACAGATCCGGATCAAGCTACCTTGGATGTGGTAACGAACAGCTTTTTGCTTTTCGGAATCGATTCCTTAACACGGGGGAAGCTCGCATTTATTAATTTTACGGCTAACAATTTGTTGACGAAGCTGCCTGCTATGTTGCCGCGTGAGCAAGTTGCGGTGGAAATTTTGGAGGATGTAAAACCAGATGAAGAGGTACTGCGGCGTTGCCGCGAACTAAAAAGTGCCGGCTATATGCTGGTGTTGGATGATTTTGTGTATAAAAAAGAACGGTTGCCATTGGTAGAACTGGCGGATATCGTAAAAATCGATTTTCGTGCTACTTCTTCGGCAGAGCGCCAGCAGTGGCAGGATTTTTTAGCACCGTATGACCTTCGACTTTTGGCGGAAAAAGTAGAAACAGAGGAAGAATTTCAAGAAGCTAAGACTGCTGGCTATACATATGTTCAAGGTTATTATTTTTCTAAACCTGCGTTGATTTCCGGTAATGCTTTGCCGGCGTATAAAACGAATCATTTTAAACTTCTTCAAGAATTTAGCAGGTCGGACTTAGAATTTGGCCAAATTGAAGCGGTTTTGCGCAAAGATGTATCTTTGTCGTACAATTTGCTGAAGTTTATCAATTCGGCGTTATTTGGTTTTCGTCAACCGATTCGCTCTTTGCGTCAGGCGATGGTATTGCTGGGCCGCAAAGAGTTGAGCAAATGGGGAGCCCTTGTAGCGCTGAAAGATATTGGCATGGACAAACCAGGAGAATTAATTTTGTCCTCGCTGGTACGAGCTCGCTTTGCAGAGCAACTGGCCCTGCAATGTGCCGGAAGAGTGTGTACGGCAGATGCATTTTTATTAGGCTTGTTTTCCCACTTAGATGCGTTGTTGAATCGACCTTTGGCAGAAGTATTGTCGGAAATGCCGGTCAAGGAAGAAATAAAAAGAGCCTTTAATGAAGAAGCGGAGGGCGTATTAAGCTTATTGTACAATTTGATGCAAAAATATGAGCAAGGGCATTGGCAAGGTGCCGCTGCTTACGCTCAGAAGATACAGTTATCGGAAGGTCAGGTTCGCTTGGGATACCGAGAAGCGTTGAATTGGGCGCAGGATGTGTTCACAGGCAACTATTAAGAAAAGGAAAAGAGGTCCTACGTATGACAAGGGGAAGCGTTTCTGTCTTTTTAGATGATATAATTGTCGCGTTATTGGCGCCGGCTAATACCGATTATTGTCAGTATTTGGACTTGGCTTCCGGTAGAGTGCTGGTATTGGGTGCTAAAGGAAAACCACAAACAGCGACAAGGGGGCTTTGTGAAGAAAGCTGGTCTTTAGTGGAACAAGAGCCGGAGCGGTTTGTTCCGTTATCTCCGCTTGCGTCGCAGCAGGTGACTCCGTGGTATGGAGAATTTGCTCATTCTTGCTGCCAGGGAGTGCAACAGCAAGAATTGTTGCAATTATTGGAAGGTGGCGGCTTTTTAGCTCGTTTTTACGACGCTCTGGATTGTGATGATTCGCTGCGGGAGAAATGGCGACAGTTTGAAACGGAGAAAGTTCGCTCTTATTTTTTGACCTTGGTTCCTTCTCAAATGGCAGTAGAGATTTGTAACTTTATCGCGCAAAAAGAAGAATCCGGGAATGCCTTTGGTTAGGAGAAGAAGCGGAATAAAGAGAGTAGCGTTTCGACGCAATAAAAATCTGCAGCTTTTGGGGAAGGGGCAGATTTTTTTATGTGCTGAAAGAATATTATAAAATAAGAGAAAATGTATTTTTTTGTCGGAACGTTATTTAGGAAGGTTTTTTGCAAGGAAAGAAGAATTATCAGAAAATAAAAACAAATGCTGCCAAAAGCATAGAAAGCGAGGTATGAACATGGGGTGGTTGAATAACTTGAAAGTAGCGCAACGATTGGTGTTGTTAATCCTCGTTTTTGTAGTTGCCTTAGTGGGCGTTGGAAGCACGGGGTATTTTTATCTCAAGAAAACAAGTGATACTATGGATGCGATGTACCGCGAGAAGATGCATGCAGTGGAGTTGATTTTGGAGAATCGCATTCATATGCGGCGTATTGAGATGAGTACCTTTGAGCTTATGATAACTACTAATGATAGTGAAAATCAAAAATTGCTGACAATGGTACGAGAGAGGGAAGCGGCATTTGATAAGAACGTGGCGGACTTTGAAAAAATGCCGTTGACAAGCCAGCAAAAAGCGGAGGTAGAGGGTCTTCGCGCTAAACTGCAAGCCTACCGACAGGTTCACAAGCAAGTGCTGACATTGGCGGGACAGAATAAAAATGAAGAAGCGTATCGGCTTTTTAAGAGCCAAGCTGAGCCATTGGCTCTTGCCTTTAACCAGGTGTTGGTGCAGTTAAGCGAGGATGTCAAAAAAGAAGCGGCAGCCATGAATGAGCTTGGGAAAAAAGATTTTTCCCAAGCGTCGTTGACCTTCACGATGATCCTAACAGTAGCGATTTTATTGGGCTTAGCGTTAGGTTGGACGATTACCAAGCGGATTACCAACCGGTTGTCGGCGACAGTGGTGTTTTTGGATCATGTGGCGGAAGGCGATTTTTCACAAGAAGTTCCGGCCTCCAGTATGGCTGACAGAAGTGAATTCGGAGTGTTGGCGACTTCTGTGGATAAAATGAATCGCAGCATCGGGGCGTTGATTCGCAATTTGCTTAACACCGCAGAGCAATTAGCCGCTTCTTCTGAGGAGTTGACAGCCAGCGCAGATCAGTCGGCGCAGGCGTCGAACCAAGTGGCGCAGTCCATTACGGAAGTGGCTAAAGGATCGGATGAACAGCTGCGGGCGGCGGAACAGACAAGAGATATGGTAGAGCAAATGTCAAAAGGCATTGACCAAATGGCGCAAAATACGATGGTCGTGTCCGCGTCGGCGCAAAAAACGGCGACTGCTGCGGCGGAAGGCGAGCAGTCTGTAGGGCAGGCTGTCGCCCAAATGGGCATTATTGAAACAAAGACAGAAGCGACGGCACAGGTAATCGCTTCCTTAGAAGAGCGATCCAAGCAAATCGGGCAGATTGTAGAGGTTATTTCTACGATTGCGGCGCAGACCAATCTGTTGGCGCTCAATGCAGCCATTGAAGCGGCTAGAGCCGGTGAGGCCGGTCGAGGCTTTGCCGTGGTCGCCGATGAGGTGCGCAAATTGGCGGAACAGTCTCAAGACGCGGCCAAACAGATCACGGAGCTCATAGGAGAAGTGCAAGGGCGGACTAATCAAGCGGTCTTGTTTATGAATGAAGGTCGGCGAGAAGTGGAAACAGGTGCTAAGGTAGTTAACTCCGCAGGACAAAGTTTCGCTGATATTCTGCGGATGGTACGGGAAATTTCTGCAGAAGTGCACGAAATTTCCGCGGCGACCGAAGAACTGACAAGCGGTACGCAACAGGTGGTTGGAGCAGCGCAGAGCATCAGCAAAGAGAGCCGTCAAGCAGCGGAGCAAACGGAAACCATTTCGGCGGCGACGGAAGAACAGTCCGCCTCGATGGAAGAGATTGCGTCCGCCAGCAGGCATTTGGCCAATATGGCGGAAGGCTTGCAGGTGGCGGTGCAGAAATTCAAAATTTAAGAAACACTGTTTGACTTTTTTTTAGCACCCCCTTATAATTTGAATATATTCAAATTATAAGGGGGTGCTTTATGGCCAGAATTGCGCAAGATCCGGAAGTGCGCCGCCGTGAAATCTTAGATGCCGCGGAAAAATTGTTTGAACAGAAAGGATTTCAGCGTACTACGATCAGCGATATTGCTCAGGCTATGAACGTCGCCCAAGGCATGCTCTATTATTACTTTAAATCCAAAGAGGAGCTGTTGGGGGTGCTTGTTCACCGTCAGGCAATGGCCGTCATGGCGGAAGTGCGGCGGCAGCCCGGTTTTGCGAACGGAACGCCGACGCGAAAAATAGAGCTAATGCAGTCGGCGCTGTTTTCCAGCGCGTGTTCCCCGGATGCTGTGTTATTGCGAGCTTTGTTTGACGAGCGCAACGCCCATATTCGGGACCGGGTCAATCGGCAGATAGAAGAGTCTATCAGCGAATGTCTGAAGGAGATCATTGAGGAGGGAGTTCAAGACGGTTCTTTCCAAGTGGCGGACACGGAAGCGGTTTTGAACTTTATTCTGAAATTCGGCGAAGTGATGATTGAGGCCATGCAGGCTAAACTTTCTCGCCAGCAAGTGGTGGTGCGTCTGCGCTTGGCAGAGCAACTGCTGGAAACGCTTTTGGGGTTGAAGCCGAAGACGATGCGTCTTACGTTGAGTCTGTAATGGCGAGGTGACTTTTCGCAGGAAGAAAACTTTCTGCGTATTTTTTGCCATTTAATTGAATGTATTCAAATAAAGAGCTGCTTTTGTGGATACTCAACTTCTTTTGCAAAATCAGTATCTTCCGCTTAGGGTGCGGGTTTTTATTTGCCTATTCATTGAACGCATTCAAAATAAATATAGATACCTATGATAAAAGGAGAGAGACCTATGCAAAAATACTGGTCCCAGATGCCGAAGAAAAGGTTGTATTGCGGGGTAGCCGCCGTGTTGCTCGGCTTAGCCGCAGCAGGAGGAGTGGTTTGGAATTTAAACAATCAGCCGCAAGTCGTAGCAGAAGAGTTGGCAACAGCCAGAACCATGGTCGTGGGCGCAAAAAAAGAAGCTCAAAGTTATGCGTATGCTGGCGAAGTGAGAGGGCGCTATGAAAGCAAGCTGGCTTTTCAGGTGAATGGTAAAATCGTGAAGCGCAACGTGCAGTTAGGCAGTGCTGTGCAGGCGGGGGATGTGCTCTTGCAGATCGATCCCAAAGATGTGCAGCAGACGGTAAGCAGTATGAACGCACAAGTGGCGTCTGCTCAATCACAGCTGCGCTTGGCGGAGAAAAATATGGAACGCTATCAGCGCCTGTGTCAAAGCGGTGCGGTGAGCCAAATGGTATATGATCAGTATGTGACGGCCTATGACGCAGCGCTGGCTGCGGTGCAGCAGGCCGAGGCCCAGCAGGCGCAGGGAAGCAATCAAATGGAATACACGCTACTGCGGGCGGACCATGCCGGTGTTGTTTCAGAGCTGACGGCGGAAATTGGTCAAGTGGTCAGCGCCGGACAGCCGATTGCTACGGTGATTCAAAGTGGAGAACGAGAAATCGAAATCAGCGTGCCTGAAAATCGTCTGGAAGAACTAAGCCAGGCAGGAACGCTGCAGGTTACTTTTTGGGCTCTTGCTAACCGGGTGATCGAAGGGACTGTGCGCGAAGTGGCGCCGATGGCGGATCCGGTGACACGGACCTTTAAAGTTCGCGTCGCCTTGAACCAAACGCCGCCGGAGGTCAAGCTGGGCATGACGGCGTCGGTAACGGTCGGTCAGGGCAACAGCCAGCAGGTGTTGACGGTGCCTCTTGCCGCTATTTACCAAAATGGCAGCCAGCCGGGCCTTTGGGTGGTGCAAGCAGATGGAACTTTATCGTTGCGTATGGTAAAACTGGGGCAATATGGCAGCGATTCAGTGCAGGTTGTGGAAGGACTGCAGCCGGGAGAACGCATTGTGGCGGCCGGGGTGCATAAGTTCCGCGAAGGTCAGCGTATCAGCCTAGGCGGTGGCACTCTATGAACCAGTTCAACCTTACGGAGTGGACCTTAAAGCATAAGCATTTTTTATATTTTTTCATTGTCTTATTCTTTTTGGCGGGCATTGTTTCGTATAAGAATTTGGGCCGTATGGAAGACCCGGATTTTACGATCAAGCAGATGGTGGTGACCGTAGCTTGGCCGGGGGCGACAGCCCTGCAGGTGGAAGAGCAGGTTACCGATAAAATCGAACGCAAGCTGCAGGATCTGCCTGGGCTGGATTATTTGAAAAGCTACTCTATGCCCGGCTACAGTGTTATCTATGTAAATATAAAAGAAACAGTGCCTAAGGCGGAAATCCGCAACCGCTGGGTTGAAGCCAGGCATATGGTGGACGATATTGCAGGCACTCTGCCGTCCGGCGCGATGCCGCCTGGCTTTAATGATCGCTTTGACGAAGTATACGGGGTTGTTTACGCTCTTACTGGCGACGGCTATACCTATGAAGAACTTCGGGAAAAAGCGGAAAAAGTGCGCCGGTTGCTTTTGGGCGTTCCTAGCGTCAAGAAAGTAAATCTTTTGGGTGTGCAGCAAGAAAAGATTTTTATTGAGATTGAGAATGCCAAAATGGCGCAGCTCGGGATTGATCCCGCGCTTGTTACCTCCGCCATTCAGAGCCAAAATGCCATGGCGCCGGCGGGGATGTTGGAAACCAAGGCGGATAATGTGTACCTGCGTGTCACCGGTATGTTTGAAAAGGTGGAGGAGATTCGCAGCCTGCCCATTCAAGCGAATGGCCGGACCTTTCGCTTGGGTGATATTGCCAAAGTGACCCGCGCCTACGCCGACCCCAGCGATCCTAAATTCTTTTATAACGGTCAGCCGGCCATCGGCATTTCTTTGGCCATGGAATCCGGGGGCAACATCCTTACCCTTGGAGAGTCTCTGGAGACTGCCATTAAGCAGATTCAAAAAGCGCTGCCAGGCGGCATGGAGCTCCACCAGACGGTAAATCAGCCACAGGTGGTGGCCAACTCGATTAGTGATTTTACCAAATCATTAATGGAAGCCATCTTTATTGTGCTTATCGTCGGATTTGTCAGCTTAGGCTCGCGCTCCGGCATTATCGTCGCGGTTTGCATTCCCCTGGTTATCGCTATTGTTTTCACCTGTATGAAGCTGTTGGGCATTGATTTGCAGCGCATCTCCTTAGGAGCGTTGATTATTGCCCTGGGCCTCTTGGTGGACGACGCCATCATCACCATTGAAACGATGGTAGTCAAGATGGAGGAGGGCTGGAGCCGCTTTAACGCCGCCTGCTTTGCCTATACATCGACAGCCTATCCGCGCCTAACCGGCGAACTTGTGACCTGCGCCAGCTTTATTCCTGTGGGCTTTGCCACAGGCAATGGTTCGGAGTATTGCGTAACCCTCTTTTATGTGGTGGTCATTGCTTTGGTTTCCTCTTGGATTGTGGCCGGTACGGCGACACCGCTTTTGGGCTACTTGTTTATTCGCGTAAAGCCCAAGGAAGGAGAAACCGAGGGCGAAGCCGCCAGCGTCCATAATACGCCTTTTTACGCTTGGTTTAAGAGGCTCCTCAACTGGTGCTTATGCCACCGGCGGACGGTGTTGGCCGCTACGGCGGGCTGCTTTTTTGGCGCGATTGTCTTGCTGGGGTTGGTGAATCACGAATTTTTCCCCTCATCGACGCGTCCAGAGCTTATTGTGCAGTTGAAGCTGCAAGAAGGCGCCAGCATGGATAAAACCGAAGAAGTGGCGAAGCAGTTTGCGCAGCAATTGGAGGATCATCCTCTTGTTTCGTACTATACGTACCATGTGGGTGAAGGGGCGCCCCGTTTTGTCCTTAGCTTTGAGCCGACCTTTAATAAGACTAATTTTGCGGAGTTCATTATTGTCGCCAAAGACTATAAGGCGCGCAATGAGCTGCGAGAAAAGCTGAATAAGCAGCTTACGCATGATTTTCCGGAAGTGCAGCAGCATATTAAGGTCATCAGTAATGGTCCTGCGGCAGATTATCCCATCATGCTCCGGGTGACCGGAGAAGATCCTAACAAGGTGCGGGACATCGCTCAGCAGATGGAGCCCATTATGGCGCAGCATCCGAAGGTGAAAAACGTCAACTTGAACTGGAATGAAAAAAGCAAGGTTATGCATTTGGAAGTGGACCAGGACAAAGCAAGAAGTCTCGGCGTTTCTTCGCAGGCTTTGGCGACGGCTTTGCAGACGCAGCTTTCCGGCGCGCCGTTGTCGGAATACCGGGAAACGGACCGCACCATCAGCATGCTTTTCCGCTTTGACGCCGCAGATCGTAATGACCTGTCACGCATGAAAAATTTGAACATTCATGTGGGGAATGGCCGTTATATTCCTCTGGACCAAATTGCTAAAATCTCTTCTGACGCGGAAGAAGGCTTGATTTATCGGCGTAACCTGAAGCCTATGATTGCGGTGCAGGCGGAAATTTTGCCTGGCGCTACCGGCGACAGCGTAGCCGAAGAAGTGTTTAATCAAATGGCTGATTTGCGTGCGTCGTTACCGCTAGGATACAAAATTGAATATGACGGCTCGAAAGAAGACAGTCTTAAGGCGGCGCGTTATATCATGGAAACCGTACCAGCCATGATCATTGTCATCATGATTCTCTTGATGATTCAGCTGCAAAATATTCCCAAAATGATTTTGACGCTGCTGACGGCGCCATTAGGTCTAATTGGCGTAGCCTTGGGCTTGTTTTTAACTGGCAGCCCTATGGGTTTTGTGGTGCAGCTGGGCATTTTGGCGCTGGCGGGCATTATTATGCGCAATACCATTATTCTCATGGACCAGATCGACCAGCAGCTGGCGGCGGGAGATTCCCTTTGGGATGCTATCATTAACGCTACGGTAGTTCGGTTTCGCCCGATTCTTCTGACAGCAGCGGCGGCAATTTTGGGCATGATTCCGCTGATTCCCAATATGTTTTGGGGTCCCATGGCGGTAGCCATTGCCGCTGGGTTGGCGGGCGCTACGATATTGACGCTGCTGGTGTTGCCGGTCATGTATGCAACCTTGTATCGCGCGGAACCGCCGGTGGCGGGGCAGCCACCGGAAAAAACAAACTGAAGGGAAGCGAGAAGCGATGGAAATAAAGTATAAAAAAATCCTGGCACCGATTGATGGCTCCCAAAACTCTTTTGCCGCGTTGGCTCATGCTGCTGCTTTGGCGAAAACGACCGAAGCGGAGCTATATATTTTGTACGTAATGCCTTTGTCGCAGCAATTGCCGCTGGCGCCGCAGATTTCTGGGCACAAGATTCCCTTTTACACCGTAGATAAGCCGGAAGCTTTTGCTAAGACGATTGTTGACGCCGCCGTAGCGAGCGTGCCGGAGGAGATGAATGTTAAAACCTATGTGGAGACCGGCGCTCCGACACTTGTTATTAAAGAATTTGCCGAGCAGCACAAGGTCGATATGATTGTCATTGGCAGCCGAGGACTGGGAGCTATTTCCGGCTTGATTCTGGGCAGTGTCAGCGGTTATGTGGTGCATCAGGCCAAGTGCCCGGTGCTGGTGGTCAAATAAAAGCAGCTAAAGAAGCTACGATAATAGGGGGAACCAAGGTGAAAATAAAAACGCCTGCGTGGGCAAGAAGAGCCGTCCTTTGGGGGGCGGCGTTGGCGCTGTGGAGCGGTACCGCAGCGGCAGAACCTACTGCGTTAACGCTGGAAGAAAGTATTTCTCTGGCGATGGCGCATAATCCGGTTTTGCGCATTGCTGCGGCGAATCAAGAAAAAGCAGCAGGGGTTGTTGGGGAGGCGCAGGCTGCCAAAGGGGTCAGCGTTGATTATACCCATACGGAAATGCGCTCTAACGCGCCGCTTTCCTGGATGTCGACGATGGCTGCCGTTTCTCCTTATAATTATTTCAGTAACAAAATCAGCGCCAGCGTGCCCCTTTACACCGGCGGCAAGCTGGAGAGCGTCGTAGCGCAGGCTAAATTGGGTAAGCAAGTATCCGATTTGGAGCTGCAAGCAACCCAGCAGCAGCTGACGCTGGATACGACAGTAGAATATTATGAGGTGTTGCGAAGCGAGAAGCTACTTGACGTAGCGCATCGGACGGAAAACGACTTTGCCCTGCACTTGAAGCAAGTGCGTCAAATGTATGACGAAGGCGTTGTTGCCTGGCGGGATGTGCTGCAGACCAAGGTGCGTCTGGCTAATGCTGAAAACAGTCGCGTCCAGGCGGAAAATACCTATCAGCTATCCCAATACACCCTAAATAAACGCATCGGCTTGCCTTTGCATGGGAAGTTAAAGCTGCAAGAGCCTGCAGCAAAAGAACTGCCGCAGGAAACCATGGCGGCTTATGTGGAACAGGGCGTGGTGAAGCGGCCGGAAATGGCCCAAAGTCAGGCCGGGGTTACCTTGGCGAAGGAAAAGACAAAAGAAGCTAAAAGTGGTCAGCAGCCGAGTTTAGCCCTGACTGGCAGTACGGCTTGGGATGATAACGAAGCTTTTGGCGGCAGGAATCGCGACTGGACGGCTATGCTTCTGGTACAGTTGAACCTTTTCGATTCTGGGGCTACCCAGGCTAAGCTCAAACAGGCTAAAGCCGGCGAAGCGGCGGCGCGGGAAGAAGAGCGCCAAACAAAAGATGCTATCTCTTTAGAAATTAGTGATGCTCATTTGCGGGTGCAAGAAGCTCTGAAGCGTATCGAAGCTACCCGTACCGCAGTGGAAGAAGCGCAGACCAATTTTAATATCAGCCGGGATAGCTATGCCGCTGGCGTGGGGACCAATCTGGACGTTATGGATGCAGAAGTGGCGCTGCAGCAAGCGCAGACGAACTATATTCAAGCGGCTTACGACTTGCAGATCAACCGCGCGCGTTTGGAAAAGGCCATAGGATCGCAAATGTAAGATTTGCTTTGAGTTAGGCAGAAAACGGCGGCTCCCTGTGGGAGCCGCCGTTTAGTCTCTGGCTTTTCTCTGATTACTCTGCGTTCCGTTCTTTTTTCTTTTAACCGCGAGCCAGGAGGAAGATGTTTTTCATGTCTTCTTGCTTGAGGACCTGGAAAGCACCGACAGTCCGCTGTCCTTCAAAGCTGCACTTATAAGCCAGCTCATCAATCTGCGCATCGCTGACTTCGAGGCCTAACTCTTTTAAAGAGGTAGGCATGCCGATGGAAGTGTAGAAGTTTTCCATGGACTTGATGCCTGCGAGAGCGGTATTGTCGGGTGAAGCGAAGTTATTGGCTATACCTAGAACATTGACGGCGAATTGGGCAAACCGGGCCGGATTGGTTTTTTGAACATACCGAGCCCAACTGCCCCAGATGGCGGCCAAGCCGGCGCCATGAGCTACGTCAAAAATGCCGCTCAATTCGTGCTCCAGTTGATGGCAGGCCCAGTCCCCCAAGGTACGATGGCCGGTAAGATCGTTGTGGGAAAGGCTGCTGGCCCACATGATTTCAGCCCGAGCGTTGTAGCTTGCCGGGTCTTTAACCAGGATGCGGGCATTACGGATGACAGTACGCATAAGAGCTTCACTGATGCTGTCGGTCAATTCCATGCTGTCGTAGGGACTGAAGTACCGTTCCATTGAGTGCATGAGAATATCGGCGCAGCCGCTGGCTGTTTGATAGGGAGGCAGCGTGCTGGTCAGTTCAGGATTCATAATAGCAAATTTACAGCGGCTGTGGTCGTTGGTACAGCCGCGTTTGAGCCAGCCATCTTCATTGGTAATGACCGAGGAGTTGCTCATTTCGCTGCCAGCAGCGGCGATGGTCAAAATGGTTCCCACAGGAAAGCAGGCTTGCGGCTGGGCTTTGCCGCAGTAAAAATCCCATACATCGCCGTCATAGGCTAAGCCATAACCGATGGCTTTGGCAGAATCGATAACACTGCCGCCGCCAACTGCTAATAAAAAGTCTACTTTTTCTTTGCGGCATAATGCAATGCCTTCACGCACTTTTGAAAGACGGGGATTCGGCACGACGCCGCCGAGACTGACGTGTTTTAGGCCAGCTTTTTCCAACGAAGCGTAGACGCGGTCCAGCAAGCCGGAGCGTTGTACGCTGCCGCCGCCAAAATGAACCAGTACGGTTTGTCCCTGTTGTTCTTTAATGAGTTGTCCGACTTGATTTTCTGTGCCTTTGCCGAAAATCACCCGTGTGGGCGCGTAGTATTCAAAATTTTTCATGATCTGTTCACTCCTTGTTATTTGCAATGAAATAAGACTTTCCACATGAAATAGTTATTTTCCTTTGCCATACACAAAAAAACAAAACGGCACGTTTGGCAGAGTGGCAAAGCTCATTGGGAAATACTTGTCAAAATGAAATGGAATTGTAACACCGCAGTGCTACAATAGTATAGATGACAGTAGAAAGGAAGCGCTTTATGAAACCAAATAGCTGGCTACAGCAAGAAGAAATAACGATGGCGCAGCCCGGGAAGATGCAGCGCCTTTGGCTGGCGTGCCTGCTGGGCCTGATTTCCGCCATGGGGCCGCTCTGTACGGATTTGTATTTGCCGGCGCTGCCGTTGATGCAGCAAAGTCTTGGCGGCGCTACGCCGTCCCAAGTTCAGTTGAGTCTGACAGCGTCACTCTTAGGGTTGGCCGTGGGGCAGCTTTTGATGGGGCCGTATAGTGATGCTGTGGGGCGCCACCGGCCGTTATGGCTGTCATTGGGCGTGTTTTCCTTGGCGTCCTTTTGGTGCGCTTTTGCGACCTCCGCTTGGGAACTGGCGGGTGTGCGTCTATTGCAAGGTCTGGCTGGGGCGGGAGGTATTGTAATTTCCCGGGCGATGGTGCGGGATTTGTATGAAGGGGCGGAACTTACTCGCTTCTTCTCTCTCCTTATGTTGGTGCATAGCGTTGCTCCGACTCTGGCGCCGACGTTAGGCGGTTTTTTGCTGCAAGTAACCAACTGGCAAGGGATTTTTATCGTTTTGGGTATGCTGGGAGTGCTGCTGACGGCCGGGGCTTGGTTAGGCCTAAAAGAAACACTAGCGGAGAAAAACCGTGTTCCCGCCAATGGCCAGGCTATTTGGGCTTCCTTCGTTTCGCTGCTAGGCAATCGTTCTTTTCGTTACTATGTTTTGGTGCAGGGATTTGTGGGAGGCGGGCTGTTTGCGTATATTTCCGGCTCCCCTTTTGTATTGCAAGGCGGGTTTGGTTTGTCAGCCCAGCAATTTGGCCTTTGTTTTGCTGTGAATAGCTTGGGAGCCTTGCTAACGACACAGTTGGTTAGCCGCTTTAACCGCAGCTATTCCGATATGTTTTTAATGCGTCTGTCGCTGGTCGTTTCGGCGGCAGCCAGCTTGGTGTTATTGGTTGCGCTTGCTTTTGGCGGTCCTCTTTGGGCGGTCTTGGGCGCGTTGTGGCTCATGGTGGCTTGTGTGGGTTCCACCATGACAACCAGCTTTTCTCTAGCTATTCAAGATCAGGCCAAAGCGGCTGGCAGTGCGTCGGCGCTGCTGGGTTTGGTGATGTTTGTTTTTGGTGCAGCTGTGTCGCCTTTAGTCGGCTTGGGAGGAGACGCTCTTTGGCCGATGGGGCTGCTGATAGCGCTTTCTAATGGTGCGGCTCTTTTTTGCGGCTGGCGGGCCCAGCAGCATTCAAGAAGCACAATAAAACAAAAGAAGAAAGAATAGTCAAAAAATAATTGACATTTATTGGAGGATATGGTGCCATATAGGTAGATCATCAGTAGGGAGGGTTGGTTATGAAAACGGGAAAAAAAGCAAAACCTTTAGGCGAAGCGACCGTGCAAGAGCTGACCGATCGCAAATGTGGTTTTTGCGGCCTCAATCTGTTGTTTGCAAAAGTGGAGGTAGAGGAAAAAGCAGCCTGGCTTGTGTGTCCGACCTACGAAGCGCAGCGTGAGTTTTCCAAGAATGAGCATTCCGCTTATAAAGTGGCGTTGTCGGAGACCGCCTATCAGCCTGGCGATGAAGCCAGGGAAGAGCAGAGCGTCAAAGCCAGCGCCGGAGGCAAGCGGGAACACCATGACCGCCCGAACGTAGTAGCGCCCCTTAAATCATCACCCCGTAGATAAGCGCAGGCCTCTTCCAACATTGTCGGAAGAGGCCTGTTTTTTCTCTATGCCAGAATTTATAAGCTTTTACGGATGAAGAACCTAGGTTTATCACGGCCGCCGTAGCCTCATTCGAGCCTTCACTTTACTCTCTCTCCCTCTACTCCTGCTCAAAAAACATAACCCTCCGGCGTACCTTCTCGCGACTCTTGTTCAATCCAACAACGGCGAGCCTATCTCTACTGCTTTTCCGCCAGTTGAATAGCGGCGATAGCGGCATTGACCGCTTCGTTATTGCCGAAGAAAGCCATAGTATTGATGTGCTGGGGGCAGTTGCCGACAATTTCCGCTGCCACAACATTGCTGGCTTTTTGGGCTATATCGGCGAAATAGAAGAGGCTGGGCACGTCGGTTTGAATCAGGCCGATGGCGTCGAAATGAAGGCCTTCGAGCTGTTTTTTAGCCTCCGGCGCCGTACGGCGCAGCAGCATGGCTACCGTATTGGGACGAGGAGCGCGGATAATGCGTGTCGTGAGCATGAAAATCACCTTCCTTATGCTCTATCATACGTTGAAGAGAGTGGGGAGAAGAGGCAGTCTATTGCGGAGTTGTCAAATAATTTTGCTCTTTCTAAACGAGAACCACTGCTCAAAATTCCAATCCCGTACCATTTTTCTAGGAAGCTTGTTTCAGGCTCTGCTTGGCTTCGTAGGCTTTGATGCGGTCAGCGACATTTTGCTGCAGGTTGCGATAAAAGAAGAGGTAATCATACACATGGTAGACACCTGGCTGGAAAAGATCCAGCATAGGAGGGTAGTCGGCGCTGTTAATATCGGTAACCTTCAAAGCGCCCCGCGCCGGATCCAAGTAGGCACCGGTAAGTTGCGGAACTTCCTTGGTAATTTCGCCGTGGTAATTGACAAAGACTGCCCCGAGATTCAGCGATTTGTCGGCAGGTTCGCTGGTGGTTTTCCAGTTCAACGGGTTGATGCTCAGTGTCTTTTCCGGCACCAGTAAGGAAGAGGTTACTTCCGGCGCTTCGGTATTGAAAGAAATAACAACGCCTGTATCTTCGGCATGTTGCGCCATTTTTAACTGTGGATACTGCAAGGATTCTGTCGGAGTGACCGGCCAGCCGATAGCATAGGCGGCAACCAATTTTTGCTGTAACGCCGGATCGCGGTATACGTCTTTAATCAGGCGCAGCACCATGTCTCCTCCTTGGCTAAAGCCGGCAAGAATGACAGGGCGTCCTTGGTTGTGCTCGCGCAGGTAGTAGGAGAAGGCCGCCTTGACATCTTCATAAGCGAGGGAGAAATAAGGCGTACTTTGTTGGCGCGGCAGCTTGTATATGGATAAAGAGGCTTGGCGGTAGTAGGGAGCGTAAAAATTGCATTCTTGATCGTAAATGCCTTTTTCCATAAGGGTGGCACCAAGAAAGAATTGGCGGGCCTGCGGGTCGTCTATAGGCATGTTATGCTGTTCGGCGCTGCCCATGTAGGCGGTGGGGCAGACAAAAAAGACATCTACTGCGTGCCCTGATTTTGCCGGGTCTTCTTGAAAAGCCCAGTTGCCGGAAGAAGCGTAGTTTAGGGGAGCTCCTTGGGCGCTGCTAAAGACGAGCAGGCAAAAGAAGAAAGGAAATAGAATACGTGGACATAATCGCATGCAGGTTCCTTCTTTCTGTGTGAAATATAAAGTTGGTACTCTGTTTCTACATAGAAAAGCCTGTTTCCTTTAGCTGGAAACAGGCTTTTCGTTTTAGGCCATGTAATAAGACGGAATACAGAGCATAGCCTGTGTTGCTACTCTGCAGCCACTGCCAAGGCTTCGTCCAGTTCTTCTCGCTCAAAGCCGACAATCAGGCGGCCGTCAATGCTGGTAACCGGTACGCTCAGTTGTTTAGTCAGTGCCAGCAGCTCATTGCGTCCGGCCAGATCATTTTCAATGTCGACTTCTTGAAATTCAACTTGTCGTAGTTCTAGGTATTTCTTGACCTTTTGGCACCAGGGACAGTCGGGAATAGAATATACTTTGATCATGAAGAAGACCTCCTTTATGTCCTTTTTTAGTGTTTCTTCAGCTTGGTCAGATACCGCTCTGCTAAAAGAGCCGCCACCGTGCCATCGGCAGCAGCGGTAGTTAGCTGACGGATGGGTTTGGTGCGTATATCGCCAGCGGCGAAGACGCCGGGAACATTGGTTTCGCAGCTTTCGCCTGCGATAATGTGGCCGCTGGCATGCAGCGTGATATCTTGGCTATACAGGCTGGTCCTGGGAATGACGCCAATATTGACGAAAATACCGTCCAAGTCCAGTGTTCGCTGCTCCTTAGTATGGACATTTTCCACGACAACGCTTTGCAGCGCAGTCTCGCCAGCGGCAGAGATAATTTGGGTCTGGAAAAGAAATTCTACATTAGGCAAGTCTAGCGCTGCTTGCTGTTCCGTAGGTTCCGCTGTCATTTGCGATGAACGATGAATCAGGTATAGTTTTTTGGCGTATTTGCTTAAAACCTTTAGGGCCCCGGCTGCTGCGTTGCCGCCACCGACGACGGCGACATTTTTTTCTTCATACAGGTGACCGTCACAAAGTTCGCAGTAATGAATGCCGTGGCTGCGAAAACGCTTTTCTTCGGCAATGGGAAGCTGGCGGCGCTCCATGCCGCCGGCGAGAATAACCGCTTGCGGCTGGTATACGGCGCTGTGTGTTTCCACGACTTTTTCAGCGGCTGTCAGCTTAGCGCTGAGGACTTGGTCGAATTCGTCCAAAACAGCGCCTGCTTGCAGCGCTTGCTGCTCCATGGTTTTAACCAAGTCGCTGCCTTTGATTTTGGGAAGGCCAGGGTAGTTTTCCACGATATAGGCGTCGCGAATTTGCCCGCCTACCAAGGCGTCTTCCAGTATCAACGTGTTGAGTTTCATGCGAGCTGCATATAGACCGGCAGTCAGTCCGGCGATGCCGGCGCCAATGATGAGCAGGTCCAACGACTTATGGGGCTTGGACATGACGGCAGCCTCCTTGTTCTTACTCTATGTTAATTAAATTGTAGGTTGAGAAAATCGAGAAGTCAAGAAAGGCTTTTTGGTTGCCGCAATTATCCGTTGAGAATTGGGTCGTTATGAAAACTCCCGAGCTAGAAAGCGCATTTTGGCGGCAGGGAAAAAAGACATAGGTCGCGAAAAATAAAAATGTGAAAAAAGCAACAACTTAAAAGCTGTATGTAGAAAATATAGAAGGAGGGTGCATTTTGCAAAAAATGAATCGGCGGACCTTTTTGAAGGTCGGCGCAACTGCTGGGGCAGCGATGATGACCGGCGGCTGTTTTTTATGGCCTGAAAACATTCCCCCAGCCGTGCGTCAGGGGAAGGCGCTTTATGACGTATTAATTATCGGCAGTGGTGGTGGGGGCATGCGGGCTGCCCTGGAAGCCTCAAAGACGCCAGGGTTGAAGGTGGCGGTCATGACGAAGATGGCGCCTACTCGTTCGGCGACAACCATGGCCCAAGGGGGGATCAACGGCGCGGCACGGACGACGGATTCCAAAGACTCGCCGGAAGTGCACGCCTTCGATACCGTAAAGGGAGCGGACTATCTTTGCGACCAGGATGCCGTAGCGTACTTTACGGAACAAGCGCCGGAAATTCTTTTTGAACTTGATTATCAAGGCATTGCCTTCAATCGCCAAGAGGACGGGCGCTTTCATCAGCGGAAGATGGGCGGCAGCACCTATGCGCGGGCGGCTTATTCGGCGGATATTTCCGGCCATGCGGTACAGCATACCATGTTTGAGCAATGCTTGAAAGCTAATATTGATTTCATTTCGGAATGTCAGCTTTTGGAGATCGTGGCGCCGCAAGATCAGCTCAGCGGTATAGTGGCTTTGGATATGCGTAGCGGCACGGTGCTGTCTATTGCAGCAAAAAGCATCATTATTGCTACCGGGGGGTACGGGCGCGCGTACTGGGTGCGAACGTCCAATCCCTACAGCTCTACCGGCGACGGCATTGCGGCGGCCTTGCGTGCCGGTATTCCTTTCAAGGATCCGGAGATGGTGCAGTTCCATCCTACCGGCTTGGCCAGTAATGGCGTTTTGATGTCCGAATCCAGCCGCAGCGAAGGCGCCTATCTTCTAAATAAGAACGGCGAGCGCTTTATGGCTAGATATGCACCGAAGGCCATGGAACTAGGGCCGCGGGATTTGGTCTGCCAGTCAGTGGAAAAGGAAATTCTTGAAGGACGGGGCATTGGGGAAGGTCTCAATGCCGCTGTGTACTTAGATTTCCGCCATATTCCCAAGGAGCGCATCCTAGAGCGTTTGTTTCAGGTCCGCCAGCTGGCTCTGAATTTTGAAGGCGTAGATGTTTTTGAAAAACCGGTGCCGATTCGCGGCACCTGCCATTACTCCATGGGTGGCATTGACGTAGTGGATTACAAGACCTGCGCTACCAAAACACCGGGAATTTTTGCCGCCGGGGAGTGTTCCTGCATTTCGGTGCATGGCGCCAACCGTCTGGGGGCTAACTCTTTGACGGAAGTGCTGGTCTTTGGAAAAACCGCCGGAGCCGGAGCGGCAGCCTATGTCAAAGGAGCGGTGTACGCAGACTCCAAAGAGGCGCTAGCTGCCGGTGTAAAACGGTGGGAAGAGCAGTTTGCCACAGCTACCGGACGCAGCAGCGGCCCTTCGGTTGCCAGTATTCGGGACCGCATGGCTCTGACCATGTGGAACAATGCCGGTATTTTCCGCAACGAGCAGGGGCTTAACCAAGCGTTGCGGGATATTCAAGGTTTGCAAGAAGAATACAAATCCGCCTTTGTCGGCGATTCCAGCCGTGTTTATAATACGGCGTATATGAACTATCTGGAAATCGGCAATCTGCTGCAAGTTGCCCAGGCCATTGTGCTGGGGGCGTTGGCGCGCAAAGAAAGCCGCGGCAGCCACTCGCGCACCGATTTTGCCAAGCGGGATGATAAGAACTACCTGCAGCACACCTTAATTAGCCGGGCCGGGGATGGCTTTAAGACAGAATACCGTCCTGTGGTTGTGACCAACTACAAACCGGTGGAGAGGACGTATTAAGATGGCGATAACATTAAAAATAGAGCGGTTTCTGGACGGCAAAAATTGGACGCAAAACTATGTGGTGGAGCTGGAAAAAGGCATGACTGTGTTGGCGGCGCTGCTGAAAATCAAGGAAACCGTCGACCCGACACTGACTTTTACGGCTTCCTGTCGTTCCAGTATTTGCGGCGCTTGCGCTATTCGGGTCAATGATAATGCCGTGTTGGCATGCGAAACGTTGCTGGAAGACTTGGTGAAGCGGTATCAGACGCAAACGCTCACGCTTGCGCCGCTGGGCAACTTTAAAGTGTTGCGGGATTTGGCTGTAGACTGGCAGCCCAAATATGAGCGGTTGAAGAAGGTTAAACCTTTTTTGCAGCCGAAAAACGAATTCAGCGCGGCTGAAGGCTGTCGGCAGACGCCAGAGGCCTTTAAAAAGATCAGCAAGAACTCCGAATGCATTCTTTGCGGTTCTTGCGTATCGGAATGCAATAAATGCACTGCCGACAGCAGTGATTTTTTCGATCCCTTCGTCTTCGCCCGGGCGCAGAAATTTGCCGCCGACTCTCGGGACAGCGATCCGTCGGCTCACTTAGTTCCGGCGGTGCAGGACGGGGGCCTCTGGAAATGCATGAACTGCCAGGAATGTACCACCAAGTGTCCTAAAGGTTTAAAGCCAGCGGAAGATATTGAAAAGCTGCGCATCGCTACGTTTCGGGAAAAACTGTATCGCGGCATAGGTCCCTCTCATGCGCTGGCTTTTTACGACGACATCAAGGACACGGGGCGTCTCAATGAGGCGATGCTGGCTGCGAAAAGCGAAGGCATCCAGGCGGCTCTGCGTATTCCGGTAGCCTATCGCCTGATGAGGGCCGGCAAGCTGGCACCTTTGGAAAAACACGAAGCCATCGCTGAGATTCAGAAGGTGCGGACCATTATGGTGGCTGCGAAGGAGGACAAAGCATGAAGTACGCCTTTTTTCCAGGCTGCGTACTCCGCGGCGCTGCGAGCGAAGCGTTTTTAGCTACCGTAAAGGTGACGGAGGTCTTAGGGATTGAGTTGGTGGAAATCCCCAGCTGGACTTGCTGTGGCGCGTCGCATCTGCAGGATGTGGACGAACTGACGGCGCTGGCGGTTAACGCGCGTAATCTGGCGATTGCCGAAAGTATGGGCCTGCCGCTGTTGACGGTATGCAATACATGTACGCTGCAGCTGCGTCGAGCTAAAGCGGCTCTAGACTCTGATGCGGAGTTGAAGAAGAAAGTCAATGCGCTGCTGGCGTCGGCAGGCTATGAATACAAGGGCACCGGCAGGGTAACTCATTTGCTGTGGGAACTGGCATCGCAGCCGCAGCTGCTGGCGGGAAAAGTTGCCAAGCCTCTTAACGGTTGGAAGGTGGCGCCTTATTATGGCTGCCATTTGCTGCGGCCGCCGGAAATCATGGGGTATGAAGACTGCTTCCATCCGCAGTCGCTAGAAAACGTGATCACTGCTCTGGGGGCTCAGCCGGTTGAATTTGCATGGAAGCTTAAATGCTGCGGCTTCCATGCTTTCTGGACGGCGGAGGCCGATGTAATGAAAGTGACCGGTCAGGCAGTGGACAGCGCGGTCAAAGCCGGTGCGGAGGTGGTCGTGACGCCCTGTCCGCTCTGCCAGATGCAACTGGATATGTACCAGCCGGAAGGAAGGGAAGCCGCTAGGACCAATGCGGAGCTGCCTATTTTGCATTTGTCGCAGTTGATTGGCTTGGCCTTGGGTCTGACCAAGGAAGAACTCGGCCTGTCGCGGCATATTTCGGCGATAAATAAAATGAAACTTTGAAAGATGAGCATAGAGTAAAAGAGTATCAGAAGGGGTGCAGAGGAAGATTTGAAGAAATGAAAATGTGAAAAAACCGGGCGGCTTATAGGCTGTCCGGTTTTTAGTTGTGTTCGGCCTCTTTGTTATTCTCTGCGTTAAGGTTCGTAAATTTTTACTTACAGCCAGATGGGAATGTCTTTAGTCGGCGGGGCGTTGTTTTTGTTTGCGCCAGAGGAAGCGGAGGCGGCAACTGCCTGCGGAGGCAGCGGCGGCAGAAGCTGCGCCTGCGGGGTGCGCAGCACCAAATCGATAAAGAACTGCATGGCTGGAGAGAGGTACTTGTTTTTGTGATACACAATCTTGAAGGTGCGTACAAAAGATAAGCCGTCTAAGGGGACGATGGCCAATTCGCCTCTGGCGGCTTCTTTGGCCACGGCCAGGCGGGAGATGACGGTATGACCCAGACCGGCGGCCACGGTGGCCTTGATGGTTTCGGCGTTATTGTAGCAACCCGCCAGTTTCCAGTTTAGGCCGGCACTGGTCATGACGGCTTCAAACAGTTCGCGGGTACCGCTGCCGGCTTCTCGGACAATGAAGGAAGCTCCTTCGAGCTGGACGGCGCGGATGCTTTTTTCGTTCGCCCAAGGATGCTGCGGTGAGCAGACAAGCACCATCTCATCTTCTTGGAAGTTTTGCGTTATTAGCCAGGGGGACTGTATTTTCCCTTCGACCACGCCTAGATCTAGACGGTCTTCTAAAAGGTCGTTTTCAATGACGCTGGTATTATTGACGTAAGAAGTGACTTCAATATCCGCCTTGACGGCGCTCAGACGGTGCAATAAGGGCCCCAGCAAGTAGGTGCCAACGGTAACACTGGCGCCCAGTCGCAAAATTCCATGCTCGCTGACCTCGCGCATGGCGGCAGCGGCTTCCTGGTTGAGATTGACAATGTGTCTGGCATAAGTAAGTAGACGCTTGCCTGGTTCGGTAAGATATAAGCGACGTCCTAAACGTTCAAAAAGCTTGACTTGGTAATGGCTTTCTAATTCACCGATGGCCTGGCTAATTGAGGGCTGTGCTACAAAAAGAGCCTTGGCAGCGGCGGTCATGCTGCCGCTGTCGCAGACCTGCAGGAAAATGGTCAAATGCCGGAATGTCATCCTACACCTCCATAGGTAAAATCTTATTGATTATATAAAATTATAGTATTTTACATATAAAACGACAAGGGGTATGCTGGATTTGGATACGAAAGGAGCGAAGAATGATGAAACAAATGCCGGGGATTATGTTGGCGCTGCTCTTGGCAGTGCCGGCGTGGCTGTTAGGACAGGCGGTTCCGTTGGTAGGCGGTCCTGTTTTTGCAATTTTGCTGGGCATCCTGTTGGCAGAGTGGAAGCGTCCCGAGAGTGTGGAACCGGGACTGCGTTTTACCGGCAAGAAAGTGTTGCAGCTGTCGATTGTCTTGTTGGGTTTTGAAATGAATTTGCACTATGTCTTGCAGGTGGGCGGGCAGTCGCTGGTGATTATTGTGGCGACCTTGAGTGCGGCCTTTTTGACGGCTTGGCTGGTAGGTCGCTGGCTACGCCTGCCGGGAGATACGACCATTCTTATTGGCGTAGGCACTGCCATTTGCGGCGGTTCGGCCATTGCCGCAACGGCGCCGGTGATTGGCGCGAAGACCCAGGATGTGACCTATTCGATTTCGACGATTTTTCTCTTTAATATCGTCGCGGTATTTTTATTTCCTTTTTTAGGACATCTGTTGGGTTTGGGGGATGCAGGCTTTGGCATGTGGGCCGGCACCGCCATTAACGATACCTCCTCCGTAGTGGCGGCAGGCTATTCCTATAGCGATGCGGCGGGCAGCTATGCTACGATAGTCAAGCTGACGCGAACGCTGATGATTATTCCTATCACCGTAGTGCTGGGCTTGTACCAGGCCCGAAAATCCAGGCAAGAAGGGGCAAGCTTTTCTTTAGGTCGCATTTTTCCGCTTTTTGTTTTGGGTTTTCTGGCCGCCTCCGTTATTAGCACCAGCGGTATTTTGGGAGAAACAGCGGCTCACTTTTTGGGCCAGGCGGGAAAATTCTGTATTGCCGTAGCCATGGCGGCGATTGGCCTTAATACGCGCCTTGGAGAACTGCTTAAAAACGGCTTAGCTCCTATTCTGCTCGGCTTGGCTTGTTGGGCGGCAGTTGCGATAGTTTCACTTCTTTGCCAGCATATGATCGGTTTGTGGTAGGGAACTGCTAATTTATTCATATGCCGGCTCCCATGACCGTGCTGATGTGATATTGGGTTGTAAGTTATCACGGGCTTTTGCTCAAAAATATTGATAAGTGAGTAGACAGGTGGCAATAATGTTGATAAAATACTTGTAGACAATTATTATTCTTCAAGGAGAGCATCAACATGAGCGAGTCGGTAGTTTTATACCAATGTCCGGATTGCGGATATATTGTGGAGGTTGTGAATCCGGGAAATCCGGAATTGATCTGCCGGGGCGATGCCTTTGCGGCGACTTGTGTAGAGGTGGCTGCTGGGTTGGAGTGTTGTGGCAAGAAAATGATCAAGCTGGAACCCAATACGGTAGAAGCTTCTCAAGAAAAGCATATGCCGATAGCCGAGTGGCTGGCAACAGGGCAAGTGGCGGTCAAGGTGGGAGAAGTAGCTCACCCGATGATGTCGGAACATTGGATTCGCTGGATTTGGGCCGTGGCTGACGGGCAGGTGCAACGAGTAGAACTGGAGCCGGAACAAAGCCCGGAAGCCATCTTCAATGTGAAGGGTGCCGGGGAGGTTGCGCTTTATGCGTACTGTAATTTGCATGGTTTGTGGAAAACACTGTTTCAGCGTTGACTCTTTCTGAAGAAAAGTGATATCCTAATTACTAAACATAATAAATAACAGGAGGTTGCTTAAATTATGAGCAATTTAAAAGGAACGAAAACAGAAGCAAATTTGCAGGCAGCATTTGCCGGCGAGAGCCAAGCTCGCAACAAGTATACCTACTATGCGGCGGCGGCTAAAAAAGAAGGGTTGAATCAAATTGCCGCTCTTTTTGAAGAAACTGCTAATAATGAGAAAGAGCATGCGAAAATTTGGTTTAAGCTGCTTCATGACGGCATGCCGAAAACCGCCGCGAATCTGCTAGATGCTGCAGAGGGCGAGAACTACGAGTGGACTGATATGTACGCTTCCTTTGCTAAAACCGCTAAAGAAGAAGGCTTTGAGAAAATCGCCTATCTTTTTGAGGCTGTAGGGGAAATCGAAAAAGAACACGAAGAGCGTTACCGTAAGTTATTGGCGAACCTGAAGGACGAAACCGTTTTTACGCGTCCCGAGGAGCAGCGCTGGCAGTGCGCTAACTGCGGCCATATTCATGTGGGCACCAAAGCGCCTACCCTTTGCCCGGTTTGCGATCATCCTCAGGCGCATTTCCAAATTCTCGCTACGAACTTTTAACAGGAGTAAAAGGCGTAGAGCGAGGGTTCGAAAGGGTCGAATTTAAAAATAAAGAGGAGACTGGCCAGGGTGGCTAGTCTCCTCTTCGGTTTTCGGTAACTTTTTTTAGGGAACTGCGCGTTTTAATGAACGCTCCTCCCGAACAAGAACTTTTTTTATCAGACGCGAAAGAAAACGTAGGCATAGCGGCGCTCTGCCGAGGCTTTCTGACAATGTATGAGAAAAAAAGAGCTGTTTGGGTGTGAGCCGTGAATAAACAAGCACTTCCCTTCTTTAAATTTTAAACTTCGCCACCGTTTCCCGTAGCTCTTCCGCCATGCAGGACAAGGCTTGGCTGGAAGAGGCGATTTCTTCCATCGAGGCGGATTGTTCTTCTGTGGCAGCGGAGACGGTCTGCGTTTGTTCGCTGGTTTGCCGGCTATGTTCGTCGATGGTATGAATGGAAGAAACCATAATCTCGTTGCCTTTGGTGATGGCGCTAAAGGCTTCGGACATAGCGGTAACCTGTTCGGAAATGACGGCAATGAAGGAGGATATTTCCTGGAAAGCGTCGCCAGCAGTTGCAACGACCTGATTTCCTTGCTCTACCTCTTTAGTACCTGCATCCATGGCGGCTACGGCTGTTGCAGTTTCGCTTTGAATTTCGCCGATCAACTGAGCAATTTTCTTGGCGGCTTCTTGGGATTGTTCTGCCAGCTTGCGCACTTCTTCGGCGACAACAGCGAAGCCGCGGCCTTGTTCGCCCGCCCGAGCCGCTTCGATGGCGGCATTTAGAGCCAATAGATTGGTCTGGCTGGCGATGCCGGAGATGGTGTCGATGATCTGACCGATTTCTTGAGAACGAGCCCCTAGGGTAGTTACAACTTGCGCTGAGCGGCTGACAGATTGAGAAATAGCTGCCATTTGCTCTGTGGCGGCAGCAATAGAGGCATCCCCGCTAGCGGCGGCTGTAGAAGTGTTGGTTACCGTAGCGACAATTTGCGAGCTGTTTTTTGCCAAATTGTTGATGTGCAGGGACGTTTCTTCTACGGTATGCAGAGCGTCTTGCATGCTATGCTGTTGTGCGTCGGCGCTGCCTGCGACTAGGCTGATTGACTCGGCTACTTGGTTGACGGCTTGTGCGGACTGGTCAGTGCTGGCCGTCAATTGCTGGGAGGAAGCGGCTAACTGTTCTGAAGACTGAGCGACTCGTTGTACCAAGTGACGCATGTTTTCTGCCATAGAAGCAAAATTGGCACTTAAGAGTTGTAATTCATCGGCTGAATCAGAGCGCACAGAAGCCTGGCTTTTGGCGGCGATCGTCAAATCGCCTTGGGCCATCTGCTCTACCTGCTCGTTGAGGCGAGTAATGGGGCGAATGAGCCGTCTGGCGGCAAGGGCTCCCGCTGCGCAGGTGAGCACTAGAATGATTAGGCTAAGGCCGATGGAGATAAAGGTAAAGGCTGATAGTTTGGCAGTTACTTCTTCTTTCGGAACTTCCAGAGCCAGACTCCAGTTCGTGCCGGCTATAGGAGCATAAGCCAGGTAATGAGCGCCGCTGGAAGTACTATATTGGCCTAAGCCTTCTTCGCCGCGGGTCATTTTTTCACCAAGCGCTTTTATAGAGGCAGGGATGGTTTCGTCTTTCAGCAGATTTTGCTTCATGACTTTTTCTTTATCAGGATGGCTGATCAAAAGGCCGTCTTTTTGGATCATAAAAGCAAAGCCGCTTTGGGCAAAACGAATTTCTCCAAGGCGTTTCATTAGTGTATCAACGGTCAGAGTGCCGCCGATAACGCCGGTGATTTGACCATTTTTCTTGATGGGCGCGACGATGGAGATAACGGTTTTTCCTTCGACTTTGGAAATGATAGGATCCGTAATCAGGGACTTGCCGGTGCTCATGACTTGCTTGAAATAAGCGCGGTCGGCAATGTTCGTACGGTCGCCGGTAGAATGAATAGCCCTTCCTTGGGTATCGACCAGCCAGAAACGCAAAAAATTTGGATTGCGCTTGGCTTCTTCCCGTAAGAAAGACAGAGCAGCATCGGTTTCGCCATTAACAATGCTGGGCATGGTGGCGAGTAGGGAGACCTCCTGCTCGCTGGCGTTCAGCCACAAGCCAACTTCTTTGGCATAGCTTGTAGACTGATCGACCAACAGTTCTTCCGCATCGTTGATCAGAATGCTTCGGGCATTGTAGTAGTTGGCGAGACCAAGAATACTAAGGGAAAGCAGCAGACCGCAAATGACGACTAAAATAACTTTGGCGGTCAGACTACTTTGAATTTGTTTACAAAATGACACTTTTAATCACTCCAATTGTTAAGGTATAGGTATCGTAACAAAAGATCTGTTGTTTAGCAATAACCATATAAGAAAATGGGCATCTCGCCAAGAGATGCCCATTTTCAAGTTGCTTTTTACCAGATACGCTGGGGAACACCAGGGCCTACAGGCAGTCCCATGAGGTACCAGAAGATAAACAAGGCGTACCACATAGCGAAGAAGGAGAGGGCGTAAGGCATCATTAAGGATAAATAGGTGCCGATGCCGGATTCCTCTTTGTACTTCTTTAGTGTTTCCAGGAAGAGCGGCAAGAACGGATTCACTACCTGGATGGTATTGAAGGCGCCGTCGCCAGCGCGGAAGGCCACTTGGATAAATGCGGGGTGATAGCCCAGCAGCATGAACATAGGCACGAATACTGGCGAAAGCAGCGACCAGATCGCGGAACCGCTGGCGATGAAGAGGCCCATGAATTGACCGAAAAGCATGAAGCAAAGAAGTGCCGGTAGACCGGTCATACCAATGCTTTTCAAGAAATCAGCCCCGGACGTGGCAATAAGCGTAGAAATATTGGTCCAACTGAAGGCGGCGATAAACTGGGCGATGGCAAAAACCATGACCAAGAAGCCCGCCAGGCCTCGAACGCATTCGGTCATCATTTTGACGGCATCATCGCCGCTTTTGATAGTGCGTGCTTTGATGCCATACGTTAAACCGACCGTAAGAAAAAAGAGAAAAAGCAGTGGCACAATGCCTTTAATAAAGGGAGAGCCGGGAATGCCGCCGGTTTCGGGGTTTCGCAAAAGCGCGCCTTCAGGAGCTACCAGAGCGACCAAGATGGCGACAAAAACAAGCGTGCTCCAACCAGCTGCTTTTAAAGAGGACAACTGAAGGCCGGAGGGCTTTTCCAAGACAACTGTTTGTTCGCCAATGTATTTTCCCATGCGGGGTTCCACAAATTTTTCCGTGACAATGGTGGTTAAAATAGCTAGATAGAAAACGGCAAAGCACATAAAATACCAGTTATCCACCGGCGTGACGATCATGTTGGGGTCGACGATTTTAGCTGCTTGCGTCGTAATGCCGGAGAGAAGCACGTCGGTAGTGACGATTAAGATGTTGGCGGTGAAGCCGGAGTAGATAGCCGCCAAAGAGCAAGCGAAACCTACAAAGGGGTGCCGTCCCATCGAATAAAAGACCATCGCCGCAATCGGCGGGACGACGACAATGGCGGCGTCCGAGGCAAGATGGCTCATAAAGCTCATAATAATAATCGTAAAGGTAATATAGCGTTTAGGAATGGTGTGGATTGCGGTTTTGATCAGGCTTTCCATAAGTCCGGTTTTTTCGACTAAACCGATGCCTAGTGTCAAAACCAGAATCATGCCGAGAGGCGGAAAATTAATGTAGTTTTTGACCATGTCGGTCATAAACCAATGCAGGCCCTCTTGGCTGAAAAGACTTTTAATAGGAATAATTTTGTGCGTTAGCGGATGAATGGCTGTGACATTCTGTGAGGCCAGCACGGCGGATAAAGCGGCCAAGCCCAAAATAAGCAGAAGAAACAAAATAGCCGGATTGGGCAATCGGTTGCCGATGACTTCCAGGCTGCGCAAAAAGCTGCCGCGGTTGTCGGTCGTGTCAGACGCATACGAGGGATGACTCATAATAAGCAAATCCTCCTTTAAATTACATAGTAGTGCGTGACAAGCGTATGAGATGAAGCGGAAAAGTCACCTCCCAATGAGTTATTTAAGGACATTTCCTAAAAAATCAAGAAAAAACAGGTTCTTTAGCAGCGGTTTCTGGTTGTTTTAGCGCTAATAAAGCTGTTTGGTACAGAATGGCTACACCGTGAAGTAAGGCTGCTTCGTCGATTTCGAAATAAGGGCTGTGCAGACCGTGGTTTTCTTTGTCTTTAAAACCGCAGCCCAGCCAGAAGAAGCTGCCTGGAACTTGCACAAGGTATTTGGAAAAGTCTTCGGCCGCCAAGACCGGCTTAACATCAGTATGCACCTGATCGGCTCCGAGGACGCTGGTTGCGGCCTGTGTTAGCAGCACGGTGGGCTGGGGCCAGTTGTTAAGAACCGGATAGCCATGTTGGTAATTGAGACGGTAAGAACCGCCTTGGGAAGCGGTCATGCCGGCGAGAATACGATCCAGTTTGCCTGGGAGCGTACTGCGAACTCCTTCGGAAAGAGTGCGGACCGTGCCCTCAAGAACTACTTCTCGAGCGATCACATTATAGCGGTCGCCGCCGTGAATTTGGCCGATATTGATGGTGGCCGTTTCCAATGGATCTAGTTGGCGGCTTAAAATATGGCTGATGCCCTGCAGTACGTCGGCAGCAATGGTAATGGCGTCAATACCGTGCTGTGGCTGACCGGCATGGGCGCCTTCACCGAGGATGGTGATGCTGAGCCGGTCGGAGGCGGCCATAAGTGCGCCTTGGCGCAAACCGATTTCGCCACAGGGGAGGTCTGGCCACAAATGCAGGCCAAAAATGGAGGAAACGTCATCCAAAAGACCTGCTTCCAGAAAGAAATGGGCGCCTCCTTCCGGGGCGGCTTCTTCGGCGGATTGGAAAAAAAGCTTGACCGTACCGGCTAAATGCTGACGATTGTTGTGGAGTAAGCTGGCTAAGCCAAGCAAGATCGCCATGTGGCCGTCATGACCGCAGGCATGCATGGCGCCTTCATGCTCAGAGCGGAATTCGGAAGCCGCTTCCTCGCGGATGGATAAAGCGTCCATGTCCGCGCGGAAAGCGATGACAGGGCCGGGTTGATTGCCGTGAATCACCGCGCATACACCATGATGGTTACTGAAAGTTTGTACGGAAAGTCCAAGCTTTTGCAGTTCGGCGGCGACTGTTTGGGATGTTTTTTTCTCTTGGTAGCTGGCTTCAGGGATACGGTGCAGCTGTCTGCGCCAGGTAATAAGTTGGAGTTCCAGTTGGTCCAGGGTCGATTTGTCAAACATAATAAGCACCTCTGTGTCTAAACGTTAGAACGCGCGGTTATTGTGCACTTACAGAACAATAGTGTTCGTTTTGTGCTTTCTTAAGCGTATCATACCATAGAGTTAAAGGCGTTTTAAAGACATTTCCTAAAATAAAATCCAAAAGATAACGAAAAAACAGAAAAAATACAAAGTGCAAAAAAAGAGAGCTCCTCACTTGCGTGAAGAGCTCCTTTGCTCATTTGCTTTAAATTATACCCAGTATATACTTCCTATAGGATCGTGTCAACCTCCGGTCGATGTTTCATCGATTACCGGCTGCAGAAGCTGTTGCCAGTGGATAGAATACAGTTTGCGAGGACGGCCTTTGCTGAGCAGTTCTTCGCCGGTGACATCGGCTAATCCTTGAGTAGCCAAGGTTGTCAGTAAGCGGCGGGCGCTGCGTGTGGTAATGCCTAGGTGAAATGCTAGGTCGTCTGCGGCCAAGGTATCGCGCTTCAACTGGTCTAAGGCGGCAAACAGCTTGTTGACCGTGGTACGGCTGAGACTCAGCTTTTCGGCAAAATGTTGGCAAACCGAGTCGCTGGCGCGCAGGGAATATTTTAAATGCGTAGGCGAACTGAGCGGTCCTACGGCTTCCCGGCTGTCGGTAACGGCCATCCACAGGCCTTTGCCGGCGCGTTTGGCCAGACCTAGAGCGTGAAATGCGTTCTCTTCCGCCATATAGGCTGTGGAGCCAAAGCCTATGCCGCCGCTGACTTTGGCGCTGACTTGGCGAGTGATTTCGTCGAGACAAGGTAAGACGGTCAATTCTTCGGTCCACTTTTCCAAAATACCCCTGGTGGAGTAGAGAGTGTATTGACCATCGCCGCGTACGATGATAGAGCCTTGCAGCTGCTTGGCGTAATCTACCAAGATTTCGTAAAGGCGCAGTTCTATTTTTTTGGCGGCGTAGCTAGAAGAGTTGCGCACTATGTCATCATAGTCATCAAGCGTAATTTGCTGGATCGCCAACTGGCCGCCTTTAAAGCGTTCCGCTCGTACGGCATTGAGCGCTACTTCAATTGTGGTGCGGATGTTGCTGCGTGTGGGCCAGATGCGGAAGACCGGTACGCCAAGCTCCTTGAGCTTTTCGTAGGTGGACAGGTAGCAAGTGACGGCAATATGACTTTGGCCGCTTTGCCAAAGCTGGTAGTGATAGTCTGTCAGTTCGGCGGCGGTGACGATATCTTCGGTTTCGTGCAGAAACAGCTTGGGCAAAGGCATGTTGGCATCTAGAAATGTTTCTTCAATTTCTTGGCGGTTGAAGGTGTCAAAGCTGATACTGTCTACTTCTAGATGGGCCATATGAGTGATCTGCAGCAGCGCCCGGTAGAGGCTGGAACCGATATGAGGAATATAAAAGCAGGGAATGTTCAGGCCGAGTCGTTGCGCATGCTTATAAGGAGAAATGCCGGAGAAAAGCCAGAAGTCAAACTCTTCCAAGTGCTGCCGGACAATGTCCGGCACTTCGGCGGCATTTTGGTAGACAAAAGGAGTGGATACGATTTGGTCTTTCCATTCTAAAGCGACCGGATAGGTTAAAGCGACCGAATCGGCGGGACCGACCAGAGCCAGGCGAAGTTTTTCCATGCGTGATACCTCTATTCTTTAGCCAATGTTGGATTACTTCTTGATTCAATACGTATTCGCCTTTAACTCTGAAATTCCTGTAAAAAAAAGACCCACCGGCGTGTTGGCGGTGGGGAGCAAGACTCGCTGCCGGGGCTGCAGTCGGAGAACTGCAGCTAGAGAGGGTGCTGCACAGGGGGCGCAGCAAACCAGCGAGTATCTTTATCATACGGTAGAAGCGTAGAAGCAGCAATGGACATCGTTGCACCATGATAGAAAGATGCTAACCATTCAACAGCGATGGAGGCGGGGAGAAAGCCAAAGCTTCTTCCGCCGGGAGCGGTTTGGCGAGAAGATAGCCTTGAATCAAATCGCAGCCCATGGCGTAGAGGCGCTGAAACTGTTCTTCAGTTTCTACGCCTTCCGCGACGACGGAGAGTTTCATATCGTGCGCCAAACGAATCATGGCGCGGACAATGGCTTGATTTTGCTCGGTGTGATATTTTTGTAAAAACGTTTTGTCTAGTTTGAGGCGGTCTATGGGCAGTTGATTGAGATAGGTCAAAGACGAATAGCCAGTGCCGAAATCGTCCAAGGAAATGCTTAAGCCTATTTCGCGCAGCTCTTGCAGTTTTAAGACATGCTCATCAAAGGACTCCATGAGAATGGATTCGGTCAATTCCAGTTCCAGCCATTCGGGAGGAATATTTTCTTCCGTCAGAATGCGCCGGACTCGCTGGGTAAAATCGGTCTGCATAAGCTGGCGGCCGGAAATATTGACGGCGACTCGGATGGGAGGTTCTTGCGGCGAGCGCTGCCGTAGGAACCGGCAGGCGCTGCGCAGCACCCATTCGCCGATCGGCAGAATCAAGCCCGTTTCTTCTGCGAGGGGAATGAACTCCAGCGGCGAGACCAGACCTCGTTCCGGATGCTGCCAGCGGATGAGGGCTTCAAAGGCGGTGACTTGGCCGCTGGGCAGATCCAACTGGGGTTGGAAATAAAGGAGAAACTGTCTGGCAGCTAAAGCTTGATGCAACTGGCTTTCTAACTGAATGCGCCGGATCATGGCCTCTTGCATGGCAGGCTCGTAAAGGCGCCAAGTTTTTTTGCCGGCGCTTTTGGCGCGATTGAGTGCGGTGTCGGCATTGCGCAGCACATCGTCCGCAGACAGGTCGTTATTTAGGGGACATATGCCTAGGCTGGCCGACAACGGCAGAGAGGTGCCGCGCACCATGAGCGGGCGGCTGCAAAGGTCTAGAATGCGCTGCGCCCATTCATCCAATTCGCGGGTTGTTAAGGGGCCAAGCAAAACGGTAAATTCATCGCCGCCAAGACGGGCGGCCATGGTTTCGGCAGGCAGCAGACTTTGCAGGCGGTGCGTTATTTCCAGCAGTACATCGTCGCCGCAGGCATGGCCCCAGGAATTATTAATGAACTTGAAGTTATCCAGGTCAAAAAGGAATAAAGTGTGCCGCTTTTCTCCACTCTGTTGCGGCAGCAGTTCCGTTAACTTTTCCAGAAGGCTGGCGCGGTTAGGCAGGTTGGTCAGCGTATCATGGTAGGCCATATGGCGGATGCGCTCTTCCTGCTTTTTGCGGGACGTAATGTCGGTGTAGGAGCCGCACATGCGCAGCGGTTTATCTTGCGCGTCAAAGAGCGCCTTGCCTCGTTCTTGAACCCAACAATAACGGCCATTAGGCAGACGAAAACGATATTCGACGGAAAAGTAGGGGCTTTGCTTGAGTAGGTGTTGCCGCATGGCTTGACGCCGTCCGGCCAGATCGTCCGGGTGGATGTGCTGCAGCCAGCGCTGGATGCTATCCTCATAGGCGATAGGAGGGAAGCCGATGTGTTCCGCCCAATGCGGCGAGACAACTACTTGCTTGCGTACCAGGTCCCAATCCCAGATGGCGTCGTTGGAACCGGCCATGGCGAGGCGATAGCGAGCTTCGCTTTCGCGCAGCGAGGCTTGGCTTGTTTCGAGCTCGCGAATCTTGGACTTTAGTTCGTCTTCGGCTTGCGATAATTGGCCATAGAGAGACTCCAACTCTTCATAATTAGCCTGTAGTTCTTCATATACGTCAGAAAGATGCTGCTTGTCCTGCTTGTGCCGGGTAATGTCTCTGGCGACGATGACCAGCACGTCTTGGGTGGGCAGTTGCACCCAGGTAAGGGTGATTTCTACCGGCACTTCTTTATTACCGCAGCATTGCAGCAGGCATTCTTGGGTTTTGGCGACCAATTCCACTGGCGTGTCTGGAGTCATGTCTTCTGGGAGTTCTAAATGCAGCCAGTTTTGGATGGGAGCGCCTAGGACTTCTTGGGCGCCAGCGCAATTGCGGGCGGCGGCGTTGGCGTCAAGAATCAGATGGCTGGCGCGGTCCACAAGGAAAATGGCGTCATGCGCTTGGTCAAGGAGCAGACGAAAGCGCTCCAGATCCGCCATGCGAGCCTGTAGTTCAGGGTAATAGTTTTTGCGCAGGGAGTCTTCACCTAAGCCGATCAAAAGTTCGCGGGTGAATTTGCTGTGGTCTTCAGAGCGCCTGTTCATAGATGGCCTCCAATTCTTCCACCGTCAAATCACGAGGGTTGGTAGCAAGGCAGGCGTCGGTGCTGGCATGTTCGGCCAAAAGTGGCAAATGCTCTTTTTGTACGCCCAAGTCGCCCAAAGTGCGGCTGACGCCTAAACGACGGCGCAGGTCTTCGATGTAACTGCAGAGAAGGTGGCTGCTCTCTTGAGGAGATAGGTCGGCTACCGGCAGCTGCAAAGCTAGGGCAATCTGTTGGTAGCGTTCCGGGCAGACTTTCATATTGCTGCGAATGACCGGCGCTAATAAAATGGCGTTGCATTCGCCGTGTGGCAGGTCTAAAAAACCGCCCAGGCTATGAGCCATGGCGTGAACCGCGCCTAAAATAGCGTTAGAAAAAGCTAGGCCGGCTTCCAGGCTGGCCAAAAGCATTTGACTGCGCGCCACAAGATGGTTTGGTTCCGCCCAGGCGGTGGGCAGCGATAGACCAATCAAGCGGATGGCTTCTAAGGCATGCAGATCGGTTACCGGGGAACTGGCATTGGAAACATAGGCTTCAATAGCATGGGTCAGCGCATCCAAGCCGGTGCAGGCTGTTAGCTCCGGGGACATAGTGATGGTGAGCTCCGGGTCGATCAAGGCGGCGTCGGGCACGACGGCCTTGCTGACAATAGCGATTTTGGTGCGACGTTTTTCGGCCATAATAATGGCGAATTGAGAAACTTCCGAGGCTGTGCCGCTGGTGGTGGGCAAGCATAAAAGAGGCGGCATGGGACGTAAAATGCGGTCTACGCCTTCAAAATCAAGCACATGGCCGCCGTTGGAGCTGACAATGCCGATACCTTTGGCGCAGTCCATGACGCTGCCGCCGCCGATGGCGACGATGGCATTGCAGTGTTCCTGGTGGAAAAGTCTGGCGCCTTCCATCGCTTCTTCTGAACGGGGATTGGGCGTGATTTGATCAAATAGCACGCTTTCTAAGCCGGCGGAAGTCAAAAGCTGGCGCATTTCTTGAATCCAGTGCGTATGTTCGCGAAGAAATTTGTCGGTCACCAATAAAACTTTGCGGGCGCCGCAGTTTTTGGCGTAACGTCCCACAAGCTTTCGGGCGCCCAGACCAAAAATAAACTCCGGCGCGACAAATTTGCGCAGTTCCAACAGGGATTGCGTGTCTTTATTCATGGCGGCCAACCTCCTTGCCTATCATAGAAACTATAGGATGGAACAGGAAGAGAGAGCGCGTTGCGATAAAAAACTATAAAATAAGAAAACACTTCGACATGAATCAAAGTGTTTCCTCTGTAATGATAGAAAAATCAGATTTCTGTTCCCCTTAATTCCTGCAGTGCTTTGGCGACGAAACCGCCGCTTTGTTCCAAGGCTAAGCGGGCTTTATTTGCTTCGACACTTCCTAGCAGCATGACGATAGCGGTTTTAGCGTGTCCCTCGGCAGCGGCGACGGCCGTAGCGACGGCTTCAGCATCCTCGCCGGTAGCGGTTTGGACAATGCGCAGCACTCGTTGTCTCAGCTTTTCGTTGCTGGCTTTTACGTCGACCATGAGATTGCCGTACACTTTGCCTAAGAGAATCATGGCCGTAGTGGAGAGCATGTTAAGCACCATCTTTTGAGCGCTGCCCGCTTTCATGCGCGTCGAGCCAGTGATGACCTCGGGGCCCGTGACTATGGTGATAGCAAGTTCCGCCGACTCGGCAATCGGCGAATGAGGCGAGCAGGCCAGCGCGACGGTGCGGCAGCCAAGAACGCGGGCGTAGCTAAGTGCGCCCAGAACATAGGGAGTCCGGCCGCTGGCGGCAATGCCGACGACAATATCTTTAGCCGTAAGGTTTTTAGCTTTAAGGTCTTCTTCGCCCAACTCCGGGCGGTCTTCGGCGGCTTCCACCGAACGGAATACTGCCGCAGGGCCGCCGGCGATGAGGCCTTGAATTTGATCAGGTTCGGTGCCGTACGTAGGAGGACATTCGCTGGCGTCGAGAATGCCCAGACGTCCGCTGGTGCCGGCGCCGATGTAAAAGAGGCGGCCTCCTTGGGCGAGCGCTTCGGCAATCCACCTTGCGCCTTGGGAAATGGCTTCCAAGGCCGGAGCGATGGCGGCGGTGAGCGCTGTGTCTTCCTGGTGAATGCGGCGGACGATGTCTAACGGCGTTAGCTGATCGATGTTGGCGGTGGCGCGGTTTTGCTCTTCTGTAGCAAGTGTGTCTAGGGCGACGGTCATGGTGTACCTCCTGAAGATATTTCAAACGCGAAGGAACTTCCCGGTTCAAGATAGTCGAGCAGGAAAAGTTCTGTCGGTTCAATATGGGCGACTACGTTGACCCGCGGGTCGGCAGGCAAATCCTGCAGTACGATTTGCAGCTCTCCTTGATAACGGCCATAACTGCTATTGTCGATGGTAACACTGCCTTTGGGGCGCGGCTGTGCCGGGAGCGGCGGCACTTCTTCGGTGCAAAGGCCGCGAGCTTCTTGCGAGCGGATGCAGGCGGCACCAGGGTCCTGGCGATTGGTATGGGGTGCGCTCAGCAGGCGGCGCTCTATGGGTGAAAGATTCGGTTGCAAATGAAGGCGCAGTGAAAGAAGCTGCGTTTCAACACGTCCCACTGCCAGCAACTCTTCCTTGGTCGCCAAGGGATCGCCGAAGAAAATACCTTGAACCAAACCGCTGGCGGCCAATTCTTTGGCGGCGGTCTGCGCCGCCAAGGACCGGTGGGATTCTAGAGTGGGCAAGCCGGCAAAGAGAGGTCCCCGTGGATTGTGCAAGGAGGGAACAAAAGCCGCTACTTCAATACCCTGAGCTGCAAAGAGACGACAACGCTGGGCGAAAAGATCCCAAGACAGGCCGGTTTCGGGACGAGGATAGTAGTTGTGGCAGCTGCGCAGGCGAGAAGCATAGACGCCGTTATCCAAAAGCTGCTGTAAATCCTTTGCGGTAGTTGTGCTGGTATTAAGGCAAATAGACCATTGCTGTTCATGCGTAAGGCCTACAATGTCGGCGCAGGTGAAGCCGTCGTCCAAACGTAAGGAAGCTAAGTCTAAATGAGCTAAGGCGGCGGTGTTTTGCAGCGAGCCACCGAAAAAGTGAAAGGTGCGCGGCGAAATATCGGCGGTAACGGCAAAATCAAGTTCGTTGGCTTTAGCTAGAATGGTGCCTAGCTCTGAAAGCAGCGTTTCGTTGTTGGCTTCCGGTATGTGCAGGGACGTAAAAAGTTCGCTGAAGCCGGCTGCTTTAGCATTTTCCAGATACTGCAGGCTGTCTGCGAGCGGATGGCCCATACCGGCAAAAAGAGAAATGCCTTTTTGTAATTTTTTCATGCTTCTACCTCCTCAGACGTTTCCAACGGGTCTTCAAAGCCGGCGAGCCAAGTAGCAAAAAAACCGCAAATGTAGGCAATAACTAGACCCAGCAAATAATGTCCCAGACTGTCTGGCTGGATGAGAAAAGCCAAAGGCAGGCCGGATACACCCATGGAAATGGAAGCCGTATGCATGGCTGCTTGATAAGCTCCGCCGCAAGCGGCGCCTAGGCAAGCCGTGAAAAAAGGTCGTCCTAAAGGCAGGGTGACGCCGAAAATCAGCGGCTCGCCAATGCCCAAGAGACCGACCGGCAACGCGCTTTTAATGATGTGTCGCAGGCGAGTGTTTTTGGTTTTTAGGTAGACTGCCAGGGAAGCGCCTACTTGGCCGGCGCCGCCCATGGCGAGGATGGGCAGTAGCGGATTTTCGTGCAGCGTGTTGAGAAACTCCATGTGAATGGGCGTAAGCCCTTGATGCAGGCCGGTCATAACGATGGGCAAAATGGCTCCGGCAAGCACAAAACCGGCAAAACCGCCGCCGTCCTGGAGCAAAACTTTAAAAGCAAAAACAATGGTATCGGATAAAAAACCGCCTACTGGTTGGAGTACATAGTAAGTAGCCAAAGCGCCCACAAGCAGCGTCAGCGTAGGGGTGACAATGATGTCCAAGGCGTTGGGAACGTAGCGGCGCAGACGCTTTTCCAACCAGGCCATAAAGCAGGCTACCAGAAGAACGCCAATAACGCCGCCGCGGCCAGGCACTAAAGCCTCGCCTCCTAATTGGATAGAAGCGATGGCTGGGTTAATGAGCAAAACCCCGGCTAAGCCTCCGAGAGCGGGTGTGCCGCCGAACTCCTTGGCGGTGTTGAAGCCGATGAAGATGGATAGATAGGCAAAAAGGCCCCAGCCGGTGACGGAAAGCAGAGTCGCCAGCTCATGTTCCGGCGGCAGACCCAAACGGATGGCGAGATTGGTCAAGCCTGCGACCATGCCGGAAGCGACAATCGCGGGAATGAGAGGTATAAAAATGCCGGCTAGACGACGGAGTAACAGCTTGAAAGGAGTGCGGTTTTTTTCATCGAGAGCCGCCTTGCGTGTGCGTGCTTCAGTAAGAGGTTCTGACTGCTTAGAAGAAGTAGCTGGTTGTTGCAGCAGTTGGAGGTGAGCGGTTACTTTATTGACGACCCCAGGGCCCAGGACGATCTGGCAACGGCCATCTGCGCCCAGCAAGCCTAGTACGCCCGGAAGATTTTTGATTTTTTCTGTGTCTACCTTTGTTTCGTCAGCGACAGTGAGGCGCAGGCGGGTCATGCAGTGCGCGATGGAAATCAAGTTGTCCGCGCCTCCCAAGAGGGGTAGCAACGCGGCGGCAAGTTGTTGTTCTTTATCGGCGGTCATGCAGTATCTCCTTAATTTGAGTAGATTTAAAAAATAAGACCTTAAATTCCATTCGCCGCGCAGGAGCTGATTCCTGTTTCTTCGTGCTGAAGAGCAGGAAGTTGGCAGAAGAGCAACGAACAAGACAAGAGAACTGAAGTTAGTAGTAAGAGGAGGGTGTATCCATGCGTAAGTCAGTATTGTTATTTGTTCTTTGCGCGCTTCTTTTGGCGCTGCCTGCTGTGGCGGCGGCCGAAGGCATGGCTTGGAGGGAGCTTCCCGTGGTAGCTCAAGTGCAGTGGGATGGTAAGCTCGGTGGTACGGAAAGTCTGCAGTTGCAACTGCGGGCGGGACAGACAGTGCAGGTGGACTTGCTGGCGGCGGCCGGTACGGGATATTTGTGGAGTACGCCGATCACGGCGGACTTGAAGTATGCTATTTTGGCGCATGATTCCGGTCCCCAGGCGTTGACGGAGCGTGCAGGCGGGCCGTTGCAGCAGCGTTTGTTCTACCAGGCCCGCGGTGGCGTGGAAGGCACGGAAACGTTGACTTTTGTGCTGCGCCGTCCTTGGGAGGCTGCAGATAAAGTAGCGGCTACGCGGACGCTGACTATTAATGTAAAACCCTAATAGGAGCCGCTACTTTATTCCCATCTCACGCAAAAACAGCCGGTTTGGTATCAGACTTTGTCAGAAAGACTCGGCAGAGCACCGCTATGTCTGTGTTTTCTTTCGCGTCTGCCGCTAAACCTTCTCGTTTTTGCGGAGTGCTCATTAAAGATGCGGCTCCTTCGATAATTCTCTGGGAATGAAGTATTAAATAGAAGGCCAGGTAAAGCTTGCTTGCAAGTTTTGCCTGGCTTTTTTGTGTTCCGGTCCTACTCTTTTTCGTGCCCTCTTTCTACTCCCTGTACTCCGTTAGAATATCGTAACCTTCGTGCGTACCCTCCTGTGGCTCCTGTTCAAAATTCGTCTTTCGCAGCTTCGCTGACTTTTTCTGGTTGCTCTTTGTTCATTGTATTCTTGTGTGCTAATTTGCGGCTGGCTTTTAGGAAGCGTTTTTGGCGGCTTGGTCGCTGAAAAGGGGTTTTTGGTAGAATAAAAAACGAAATAATCTAAAAATAGCATAAAATTTATATAAATACATTATGCAGCGCAAGGCGCATGGAGGGGAAGACATGGGAAAACGCAGTTTATCCATTTTGGCCGCTTTTTTCTGTTTAGTCTGGATTAACTGGTTCATGCCTGAACTGGCTGGACTGACAGCACCTGGGCGGGCCTCGTTGGCCGTGGCGGTTTTTGCCATCATTATTTGGGTGACGCAGGCACTTGATGACGCATTTAGCGGACTTCTTATCATTTTCCTATTGGCGGCGATGAAAGCAGTTACTTTGGCAGGCGCTTTCAGCGGTTATTCTAACACTGCCTTGTGGCTCATTGTTATCGGCTTTATTATGGCGGGGTGTATGGAAAAATCGGGCTTGTCCCGCAGAGTGGCGCTGTTGTTGGTTTCCTCCGCAGGAGGGTCAACGGTGCGCGTGTACTGGGCAGTAGCGTTGGTAATGGCGTTGCTGACCTTTTTTGTTCCTTCCATTACGGCGCGGACATTGCTGATGCTGCCGATTATTTTAGGGATTGGGCAGGCTTTTAAGGCGCAAGAAGGCAAGAGCAACATTGTTAAAGCGCTGGTGTTTATCGTAGCTATGAGCGGTACGATGATGAGTATTGGCGTCTTGACGGCTCATGTGGGCAATCCGGTGACGGTGGGCCTGATTCAGGCTGCGACAAAACAGTCAGTATCCTGGTCAGAATGGTTCATCATCGGTGGGCCGCCGGCCTTTCTACTGGCTTTTCTTTCGGTATTCATTCTGCAATGGATGTGGCCGCCGGAAATCAAGGAACTAGGCGAAGGGCAAAGTTTTGTTAAAGAAGAGTTGGCCAAGATGGGGCCGCTTAGCTTGATGGAAAAGTATACATTGGCTGTCTTTTTGATTACCTTGGCTTTATGGGCGACCGATTCTATGCACAAAATCAATGTGGTTATTGTGGGTATTCTTTCCGTGTTGCTGCTGCTCTGGCCGAAAGTTGGGGTCATGAACTGGAAGGAAGCGCAGCAAAAGGTGCCGTGGAATGTGTTTATTCTTTACGGCGCAGGCTTATCGATGGGCTTATCGCTCGTTTCCTCCGGTGCCGCAAAATGGCTGGCCGGCGTGGCTCTGGGGCCGATTGCCGATTTGTCGCAAACTGTGCAGATGATCGGGCTTATTTGGCTGGTGACGGCTCTTCAGGTTTTCTTTACCGGCGGTGGTCCCAAGACGACGGCATTAACGCCAGTGGTTATTGCGCACGCCGCGGCGATCGGCGCCGATCCAATGGTGTTTGCGCTGGTATTAGGGATGAACATGCAGCATCAATACTTGCTGCCGGTAAGCAATATGCCTAATGCCGTGGCTATGGGTACTGGGCACATTACAGCGGCAGAGCTGATGAAGACTGGTGCGGTAATGAGTGTTTTTGCGGCGTTGTTCATGAGTGCCATGGTGGTGACCTATTGGTCTTGGATGGGCGTCGTACGCTAAGGAGGTAAGGGAAATGTACAAAGAAGTGAAGGTCGCTTCCGCAACCGAATTGCAGCAACTTTTTCAGACGGCTACGGCGGCAGATACGCCGGTATATGTGTACCGGCAGGGTGAAGGCATTCAAGTGGATTTTCGTGCCATGAACCGAATTATGGAAATTGATAAAGACAATCTGGTAGCCACGGTAGAACCGGGCGTGAAACTAAAAGACTTGGCAGAAGAATTGCAGCGCCAAGGCTTGCGTTTTGTGCCAGCGGAGCTGGTCGGTCTGGAGGAGCAAACTGTAGGGGAATGGGTTTACACAGGCTGTGCGAATCCTTTGGCCTGGAAATACGGCGGCGGCAAGTTTTTTGTAATGGGCGGAGAATTTGTTTTGCCCGACGGTCGTTTGCTGGTGACTGGCGGCAAGACGGTAAAAAATGTTACCGGGTATGATTTTGTACGATTTTTAAATGGCGCTTATAGTGATTTTGCGGTGGGAGTGAAGTTTCTCTTAAAATTGCTTCCTCAGGCAGCAGCAACTTGCTGTTTGGAACTGCAATTGCCGACCTTGGAAAAGACGTTGGCTTTCGTCGAAGAGTTGCGGCAGCGTCCGGCAGTGCCGGCTGGCTTGTTTTGGTTGGATGAAGCTGCCCAGCGTCAAGTGGGGGCGGGCGAAGGACAAAAGTTATGGCTGCGTTTTGACGGCGTGCAGGAGGAAGTAGCCGAACAGGCGGCTTGGGCCCAAGATGCTGTCGGTGAAAAACAGGGCCAGGTATTGAGGGAAAGCGCTGGTTTACCGGCGTTATCCTCCTTTTCTTGGGGACAGGGCTTCCTTTTGACAGACGAGTATAAGGTTCCTTTTCCGCAAGCAGGGACTTTTTTGACCAAGGCACTGCAGGCTGGACACGAGCTAGGGCTGCAGCCTGGTTTTTTTGGACAGCTTGGCGAAGGCAAGCTTCATTTGGCCCTGTCTTCAGGCGCACCGGTTCCGGCGGCGTTAGTGCGGCAGTTGCAGTGCTTGGCGAGGGAATTGGGCGGCGCCTGCAGCGGTAAGTTTGAACGCCTTTACGGAACTGTTGAGCAAGGACCGTTAACGGTGATTGAGCAGCAGATGAAAAAGCGTTTTGATCCGCGAGGAGTTCTAAACCGGCAGGGAGGGGTGCGGTTATGAGCAGCCAAAAGCAATACGAAGAAGAATGGAAGAAGCAACTGGTCAAATGCATTCGCTGCGGTACTTGCCGTTCGGTTTGTCCGGTTTTTCGGGAAGAAAACAATGAAAACACTACGGCCCGAGGCAAGGTGCGCTTGCTGGAGGCGGTCAGTGAGGGCGTAGTGGAACTGACACCGGATTTGCAGGAGCGTTTTGCTAAATGTTTGATGTGCAAAGCCTGCGTGAAAGGTTGTCCTTCTGGTGTACGCACGGACGAATTGTTTCTCAGTGCCCGGCAAGCGACTGCAGAAAAGAACGGTTTGCCTTTTGTGAAGCGCATGGCGTTTACGGGCTTGCGCTACCGTAAGTTGTTTGATCTGGGCCTACGCCTGGGAGCGGTATTCCAAGGCTTGGTGATGAAGCGTACCGCCGATGGCCGCGGGGCTATCCCTAGGGTACTGCTGCCTGGCGCGGGTCTGAACTTGCGGCGGGTTATTCCTCCTTTGGCGGAGCAAACGCTGCGCAGTATACTGCCGGAGCGGGTAAATGTAGCGCAGCCTAAGGGAACGGTAGCCTTTTTTACGGGCTGTATGCTCAATTATATTTATCCGCAGGCAGGCAAAGCGATTGTGCGCCTGCTGGAACGTAACGGTTGGAATGTTGTGCTGCCGGAAGCGCAGTGCTGCTGCGGTACGCCAGCGTTTACATCAGGGGACCGTGAGACGGGAGCGATGCTGGCGGAACATAATGTGGGCGTTTTTGCCGCTGAGGCATATGATGCCATTATTACAGGCTGTGCTTCTTGCGGGGCGGCGCTGAAGAGTGAATACAGCCATATTTTGCCGGATGGAGCCGTAAAGGAGCAGTGGAAACAGCTTGCAGCCAAGGTATACGATATTACGACCTTCTTGGTGGAACGCTGCGAGCTTAAAGGCTTTGGCGAACTGCCTATGCGTGTGACCTATCATGATGCGTGCCATTTGGTGAGGGGGATGAATGTTTCGAAAGAGCCACGACAGATTTTTGCGGCTATTCCCGGTTTGGACTTCAAGGAAATGGCCGGGGCTGACGAATGCTGTGGTTCAGGCGGAACGTTCAGCATGTCCTATTACGATGTGGCTCGCAAAATCAATGATCGCAAGCTGGAGCGGGCGGAAGCGACCGGAGCGGACTGCATTGTTACCGGCTGTTCGGCATGCCGTATGCACATCAGCGATGGTTTGAGCCAGCGGGGCAGCAAGCTGCAGGTTCTTCATACAGCCGAATTGATTGAAATGGCCTACGAGGCGGCAGAAAAGGGGGTGAAATGATGTCGAACTTGGCGGGGGAATTGCAAAAAATTGTTGGCGCAGCGCATGTGCTGACAAAATTGGAAGACCGCTTGTGTTATTCCATTGATTCGACCTTTATCGACCATTTGCCTGATGTGGTAGTGCAGCCTGCCAACCGCGAGGAAGTGGTCGCTGTGGTGAAAACAGCAGCACATTTTGGCGTGCCTGTTGTCTCACGCGGGGCTTCAACCGGCTTATCCGGGGGGACCGTACCGGTGCAAGGCGGGATTGTGCTGGAACTGACCCGACTCAACCGCATTTTGAACATTGATGCTGTCAATGAGAGGGCGGTGCTGGAACCGGGCGTTATTACGCAGGATTTTCTCCAGGCAGTACAAAAAGAAGGCTTGTTGTATCCCCCAGATCCGGCCAGCAGCAAGATGTCGACCATCGGCGGCAATATCGCCGAGTGCGCCGGAGGCCCTAAAGGCGTTAAGTACGGCGTTACTCGGGATTATTTGCTGGGTCTGGAAGTGGTGCTTCCCGACGGTAGCGTGATAGAAACCGGCAACAGTATTGACGGCGACATGTGCGGGCCGGACTGGACGATGCTTTTTTGCGGCTCTGAGGGCACACTGGGGGTTATTACGAAAATCATTTTGAAGCTGGCCCATCCGCCGCAAGATAAAAAGACGCTGATGGCGGTCTTTGATCGCATCGAAGATGCAGCGATTACTGTAAGCACGATTATGGCGTCAGGCGTCATTCCGACGACGCTGGAGATGATGGATAACCTGACTATTCGGGCGGTGGAAAACTATTTGGAGATCGGTCTGCCTGTGGACGCCGGAGCGATTTTGCTGATCGAGGTCGACGGCGGGCCGGCGGCGGTACAGCATGATATGGTGCATGTAGAAGCGGTCTGCCGGCGTTGCGGGGCGGTAGAAGTGAAGACCGCCCAAAATAAAACGGAAGCAGACTCCTTATGGAAGGCACGTCGTTCCATTTCGCCAGCCTGCGGTAAGATCAATCCCACCAAAATTTCCGAAGATGCCACAGTGCCGCGCAGCCGAATTCCGGAAATGGTGGCTCGTATTCGGGAGATTGCGGAGAAGTACAAGCTGAAGATGGTCATCTTTGGTCATGCCGGCGATGGCAATCTGCATCCTAATATTCTGAGCAACAAGCATGACAAAGAGGAAATGGCCAGGGTAGAACAGGCTGTAGAGGAACTATTCCATGCGGCCCTAGAGCTTGGCGGCACTTTGAGTGGCGAGCACGGCATCGGCTATATGAAGGCGCCGTTCCTTGTTTGGGAGACAGGAGAAGTTGGTTTTGCCGTAGGCAAAGGAATCAAGGAGGCTGTGGATCCGCAGAGAATGATGAATCCAGGGAAGATGTTTGATTATACGCCGACAAAAGAAGGTTGAGGATAATGTCTTTCTGAAGATAGAAGAGATGGTGGATGGGAGCCTTGCTCCTATGACGCGGCAGGCGAGCTGGCGCTACGGTGTTAGCTTGAGGATAAAATGAGGAGGGAAAATTCATGGCGTTACAGATCAACAAACGATACTGCAAAGGCTGTGGTATCTGCGTGGCGTTCTGTCCTAAGCAAGTGCTGGAACTGGACGAAATAGGCAAGGTATACGCAAAGCAGCCGGAGGCTTGTATCAGCTGCGGCCAGTGCGAACTGCGCTGCCCGGACTATGCTATATTTGTGGTGAAAGAGGAGGCGGGAAAATAAGATGGCCAAAGCAAGACTGATTCAAGGCAACCAGGCCTGCGCGGAAGGCGCTCTCGCCGCCGGCGTCACTTTTTTTGCGGGATATCCCATTACGCCCAGTACGGAAGTAATGGAAATTCTCGCCGAAGAACTGCCCAAACGAGGCGGTAAATTTCTGCAGATGGAAGACGAAATTGCCAGCATGGGCGCTGTTTGCGGCGCATCCTTGACCGGCGTCAAAGCCATCACCGCTACCAGCGGCCCCGGCTTTTCCTTAAAGCAAGAACTCATCGGTTACGCCGCCATGGCGGAATTGCCGGTGGTTATCGTTAACGTGCAGCGTTCCGGTCCCAGCACCGGCCTGCCCACCTCGCCGGCTCAAGGAGATGTTATGCAATCCCGCTGGGGCACCCATGGGGACCATGGCATTCTCGTACTTTCTCCGGCGTCGGTCAAAGAATCCTATGAAGTAATGATTAAAGCGGTTAACTTTGCCGAGAAATTCCGCACCCCTGTTATCTTCCTGCTCGACGAAGTCATCGGCCATATGCGTGAACGCGTCGAATTGCCGGAAGAAGGCAGCTGCGAAATCATCGACCGCAAAGTGCCTACAGGCGCTCCTAGCGACTACCTTGCGTATAAGCCGGAAGCCGACGGCGTACCGCCTATGGCTCCCTTTGGCAGCGGCTACCGCTACCATGTAACCGGCTTGATGCATGGCTATAACGGACTGCCCAACAGCACGGCCGCCATGACCACCGAAGTCATTGATCGCATGCACACCAAGCTGGAACAGGCGAAAGATGAAATTACCCTGTACACGGAATACGAAATGGCAGACGCTGAACACGTCGTCATTACCTACGGCGGCACCGCTCGTTCGGCCATTGCCGCTGTGAAAGCCGCCCGTGCCAAAGGCATCAAGGCCGGCCTTTTAAAACTCATCACCATCTGGCCCTTCCCGGGCGACGTCGTGCAAAAAGCCGCCGCCAAGGCCAAAACTGTGATCGTGCCGGAAATGAACTATGGTCAGCTCATCGGCGAAGTCGAACGCTACGTCGGTCGGGATAAAGTCCGCGGCGTTAACCGTTTCGACGGCACCATCCTGACACCGGACGAAATTCTAGCCGCTCTTGTAGAGGCAACTGGAGGTGCGAACTAATGGCAGACATTCAAAAATACCTGCGCCAAACCGCGCTGCCGCACATCTGGTGCCCCGGCTGCGGCCACGGCATTTTGCTGGCAGCCATCCTGCGGGCCATTGACGCCCAGGGGTTGGACCAGGATAAAACCATCATCGTTTCCGGCATCGGCTGCTCTTCCCGGGCCTCCGGCTACATGGACTTTAACACCGTCCATACCGCTCACGGCCGGGCGCTGCCTTTTGCCACCGGTATTAAGATGGCTAAACCCGAGCTCAACGTTATCGTCATTACCGGCGACGGCGATGCTACCGCCATTGGCGGCAACCATTTCATTCACGCCGCGCGGCGCAATATTGATCTCACCACCATTATTTTCGACAACAACATCTACGGCATGACCGGCGGCCAATCTTCGCCGCTTACGCCCCAGAACAGCCGCTCCACCACGGCGCCTTTTGGACATATTGAGCGCTCTTTTGATATCGCCAAACTGTCCGTCGCCGCTGGCGCCACTTACGTGGCCCGGGGTACCTCGTTCCATGCGAAGATGCTTACCGACCTTATTGCCAAAGGCATTGCCAACAAAGGCTTCTCCGTGATCGACGCCATTTCCGGCTGTCCTACTAGTTTTGGACGTAAAAACAAAATGGCGCAGCCAGCGAAAATGCTCGAATGGCAGCGCGATCACGCGGTTACCGTTCAAGCGGCAGCCAAGCTTTCGGCGGAACAACTGGCCGATAAATTCCTCATTGGCGAACTGCATCAAGAAGCAGCGCCGGAATTTACCGACGAATACGCCAAAGTGGTGGAACGCTTGAAAGGAGGCCGTGCATAATGTGGCAGATTAGCTTAAGCGGCACCGGCGGCCAAGGCCTCATCCTCGCCGGCATCATTCTGGCGGAAGCCGCCATCATCGACGGCAAAGAAGCCGTGCAGACCCAGTCCTACGGACCCGAAGCCCGCGGCGGCTCCAGCAAAGCGGAAGTTATCATTGCTGACGCCCCGATCGACTATCCTAAAGTCACCAAGGCGGACCTGATGCTCTCCATGAGCCAGGCTGCCTGCGACAAATACATTTCCGTCCTTAAAGACGGCGGCATGCTTATGCTGGACAGCACCTTTGTGCAGGACGTGCCGAAAGTGGACGCTAAGATTCTTTCGCTGCCTATTACCAAGACAGCCAAAGAAGAACTGGGCCATGCCATGTTTGCCAACATCATCGCTTTAGGGGCGCTGGTGGGCGCTACCAACATGGTTACCGAAGCGGCTTTGACGGAAGCCGTTTTGGACCGCATTCCTAAAGGCACCGAAGAGAAGAACCAGAAGGCTCTTTCTCTAGGTTTGGCCTTGGGCAAAGCGCAGCAAGGATAAAGAAAGATCAACAGGCTGGTTATTTGCGATAAAATCAAGAAAAGGGATTGGGCTACTTGCAGCTCAATCCCTTTGACCGTATTTAAAAAAGAACTTACAAAAATATAATTTGTGAACATAGTAACGTGCGAACGGTATAAGGAGGATAACTAATGCAAAGCATTCGTAGCAAGCTGACTATCATGATGGTAGTAACGGTAGTGATTTCCTTATGCATATTAGGTGCGGCGAATTATTGGAATGCCCAAAAAGTGATTTTGCAAGATGCGGAAGAAAATTTGACGTCGGTGGCACAAATTAATTCGGAGCGTATGGGAGCTTGGTTAGGCAAGCGGACTTCGGAAATTGAAGTGCTGACGCGCACGCCGGTTATGCAGACCGGTGACTTGAATCAAATCATGCCTTACTTAAAGGAAGAAGCTAAGCTTAATCCGGTATATGCACGTTTTTTGGTAGCGGATTTGCAGGGGAATACTCGCTATAGTAATGATACCAATGCTAACCTTGCTGATCGGGAGTATTTCCAGCAGGCAAAAGCGGGTAAGTTTGTGATTGCAGATCCGGTTATTGCTAAAGTGGACGGCAAGATGGTAGTTGTTGTTGCCGGCCCTATTAAAAAAAATGGACAAGTTATAGGTGTTCTAGGCGGCACAATTACGGTGGATGAACTGATAAACGTTGTAAATGAAGTGAAAGTGGGACAATCCGGTTACGCCTATGTTACACAAAAAAATGGCTTGATCATCATGCATCCTGAAAAAGAACGTGTCATGAAAGAAAATATCCATGCGGATGCTGAAAAAGACGCGGCATTAAAACCGCTGGTTGCAGTAACGGAAGGCGGGAAAAACTTAGCGCGCTATGTGGCGCAAGGCGCAGAAAAATATATTGTTTACAATCCAATTGGCGGCACGTCCTGGGGGTTGAGCGTGACCGTTCCAGTTCAAGAAATTACTGGAAAAATGAACTCGATGATGTGGACCTCCCTACTGGTAGTGCTTGTCGTGCTAGTAGCGGCGGGGGTTGTTGCGAGCTTATTGGCTAAAGGCTTTGCGCGTCCCATTCAAGAACTCAATGGCTTGGCTTGCCGTCTTTCTCAAGGGAATTTACAAAATGTTGAAAGGCGTATTCACTCTCAGGATGAAATCGGCCAATTGGAAGCGGCTTTTCAGACAATGGCGGAGAGTTTGCGGGCTCTTGTTCAGCAGGTGGCGCAGTCGGTGCAGCGAGTATCTTCCGCTTCAGAAGCATTGACAGCTGGGTCTGGCCAAGCGGCGCAAGCATCCGATCATGTAGCGACTTCCATTTTGCAAATGGCTCAAGAAACCGATAAGCAGGCCACTTCTATTGTTGAAGCGACCAGGATTATTGGTGAGATTACTAAGGCAACAGAAGGGACTGCGCAGAGTGGCCAAAATGTCTTGGAGATCGTCAGGGAGACGGCGGACGCTACGAATCATGGGCGAACCTCTATCGAACAAGCAGTTGGGGAAATGGAAAATTTGGCGAAAAAATCCGTAGCCGTGGAAGAGGCTATTAGTGAACTGTCTCGCGGCTCCCGGCAAATTGGAGAAATTGTGGAACTGATTGCTAATATTGCTGGGCAAACTAATTTGTTGGCTCTAAATGCAGCTATTGAAGCGGCTCGGGCAGGGGAGCAGGGGCGTGGCTTTGCTGTAGTGGCTGATGAGGTGCGTAAACTAGCAGAACAATCTAATCAAGCAGCGCAGCAGATTGCGGCGTTGATTGGAGACAATGAGGCCAAAATGAACCAAGCTGTCGAAGCGACCAAAGCCAGCGTGGCAGGCATCCACTCTGGCGTGGAAATTGTTGTTGCCACAGGGACTACGTTTCAAGAGATTTCCGACTCTGTGTTTAAATTGGGGGAACATGTACAAGAGATGGCAACGGCCGTGGGGAAAATTGCCCAAGATAACGGACGGGTATCTGGTGCTATTTCGCAAATCGAGAGAATGAGCCAGAAAAATGCCGGGGAAGCGCAAAGTATTTCTGCGGCTACAGAAGAACAGGCGGCTTCAATGGAAGAAATTGCCGCAGCTAGCCATACTTTGGGCGGTATGGCGGACGAATTGAAAGAGACGGTTAGCAAATTTAAACTCTAAGTAAACACTAAAGCGGCTTTTGTGTTAGAGAAGGTCTAGTTGCAGTACGTTAAGAGGCCTCAGACTGGTAATGTCTGAGGCCTCTAACGTACTTTTGTTTTTCTTAGAACTGAATATGCTGACGTAGATTTTTGACGAAATTGCGGCTAACCGGGGCTTCTGCTGAAAGCGTGCCGCGCAAGGTGAGTAGGTAGCCGCGGTTAAACCAGTGGGAAAGCTGCTTAATGGCGCTGAGGTTGACAATGAAATTGCGATGACAGCGTATAAATTGGTTGCCATCTAATAGAGATTCAAATTCTTGCAGGGAAAGCTTGCTTTGAAAAGTGTCTCCGTCTAAGGTTTGCAGATAGACTTGACGATTTTGGGCAAAAACCATCTGGATTTGCTGGGCGTCGACAATCAATAAACGGTCATTTTTTTCTGCCGTAAACTTTTGCGGCAATTGTTTGGTGGGTATAGTGAGCGACGTTTCTTGCGGCGCTGGCGGAGGCAGAAAGCGCCTGATTTTTGTCAGTACGCGCTGTAAATCGGCTTCGTCGAAGGGCTTCAACAGATAATCCAACGCATTAACACCGAAGGCATCAAGCGCAAAACCGCTGTGAGCGGTGACAAATACGATGGCCGGCGCTTCTGGCAGGTTGGCTAGGGTGCGTGCGACGGCAATGCCGGTTTGCTCGGGCATCTGAATGTCCAGAAAAACAATGTCCAAGGGGTGCGTTTTAATAAAATCCAGGGCGGTGTTGCCGTCGTGGCAAACGCCTGCGACAATGACGTCCGGGGCGCATTGACTAAGAAGCTCTGAAAGCTCTAGGCACAATAAGGGTTCATCGTCAGCAATAAGTGCTTGGTAGGTTTTCATGGGGGGGCTCCTCCTTGCAGGTCAGTGAGTGTGGTTTTTTCCCAATGAAGAGGTATTTGAAGCGTGGCTTTGGTTCCTGTGTCCGGCTGACTTTGAATTTGCAAGGAAGCACGGGGACCATACAGTAGCTGGAGTCGTTTGCGAATGTTACTCAAGCCAATACCGGCGCCTTGAAACTCTGGCGGAAGCGGTGATGGGGGTTGGAAGCCGACGCCGTTGTCATGGACTGTGATTTGTAGGTAGTCATTGATTTCTCTTGCGAAAATATGAACAGCACCGCCATCTTTTTGGGGGGTTAGGCCATGTTTGATGGAGTTTTCGACAAGGGGCTGTAAGGTAAACGTGGGAATGGAATAAGCGAGTAAGTTGTCGGCAATATCAACATGAAGATGCAGGCGTTCTCCGAAACGAGCTTTTTCTAAGCGGACATAGCGGGAAACCGTTTCCATTTCTTGCTGCAAGGAGACGTAGTCCTGATTTTGCACCAACGTAGAGCGCAGAAAGTCAGAAAGATCTTTGAGACGGTGTCTGGCAGTTTCTCCATCAGTGCGGACCAGAACTCGGATCGTGGCGAGAGTGTTGAAAAGAAAGTGGGGGTTGACTTGAGCACGAAGCAAATTGTACTCGGCTTGCTCTAAGAGGCGCGCTTGCTGGGTAAGCTGCGAGTGAGCCAATTGCGAACTGAGAAAATCGGCGATGCCTTGGATTAATTCGCTTTCATGAGGAAGAATGTTCTGTTGGCTGGATTGGAAAATCTTTACGCTGCCGAAGAATTCACCGCTCACTAAAAGGGGAGCGTCAATGACACTGGTAAGGGGGCAGTTTTCATGGGGACAACCAATTTCAGCCCGGGTGCTGGCAATAACTGGTTGACCAGTGCGGCGCGCTTCTTTGGTAGCTAGCGTGAGAATCGGCTGGCCGCGCAAGTGATGATCCGAACCTAAGCCTCGAAAGGCAAGAATGTGAGTGGCGTCGGTGACGGCGACAGCGGCAGGGTGAAACTCTTGGTATAAAATATCGACCAACGCAGAGGCTGCTGCTGGCGTGAGGCCTTGGTGTAAAATGTGGCTGGACTGGTGGATAACCCGCATTGCTTGCTGTGCAGAACGGGCCTGGATTTTTTCTTGTTCGGAAAAAATGTCTTGGACGATATAGAGGAAAAGGCAAGAAGCTAAAGAATTGGAAATAATTGTAGGAATGGCGATGAATTTTTCCAGTTCCCAGGCGGCTTCAAATGGTTCGGAGAGAATCAGGATTAGGCTTTTGAGAATGAATTCGCTGAAGATAGCCGTTTTCAAAGCGATCGGAAGGGTAATGCGGCGTGGTCGGTAATACAAATGGACGTACCCGCTCCAAAGTCCAATGATGACGTTAGAAATAACGGCGGCTTCCATGGTATACCCCCCCATGAAATAGCGGGGAATGGCGCCGATAAGTCCGGCTCCGATGCCGACGATGGGGCCGCCTAGCAGACCGCCGACAATAGGACCGACTATGCGGTTGTTTGCCAGAGCGCCGTGGAGCGGAATGCCCAGGCCGTTTCCCAGTACGGATAGCAGGCCAAAAACGAGAATTAAAAAGCCGCGATCACGCCATGAAGAGGTTTGATGATTGATGGTACGGCGAAAGGGCGCCAGTTGGGCGATAAGATAGGCGCTAAGGCCGATGACGGCAAAGTTGTAGAGCACTTGCAACATAAAATTAGACATAGCGTGGCTCCTTCGGCAGTGGTTTTCTTTTATCGTAACACATCACAAAGGTTTTCACATCTTACGGGTGTTCGCCGCAGGAAAAAAACGGTACAATAGTACAGAAGAAGCGTTTAGAGAGCGCGGCAGACTGGAAAGGTGGCGCATGGATGGTTGCGGACATGGCGGGACGAGATTTTTTGATTATTGATTTTGAATTTACAACTCATAAGAAGTTAGTAGGAAAACCACGAGCATTTTTTCCGGAGATCATCGAAGTGGGCGCTGTGCGCATGGGAGCGCCAGAATTAGCACTGGGCGAGGAATATCAGTCGTTTGTTAAACCGCGTTTTTTTCCGCGCTTGACGAAGGAATGCATGGAGATCGCCATTATCAATCAAGAGGATGTTGATGGCGGTGTCGATTTGACGCAAATGCTGGAGGGGCTAAATCCCTTATACCAAGAAGGACAGACATATTTTGTCGCCTGGGGCGATTCCGACCGGGAAGTGTTGGCGACGGACTGCAAACGATATGGCTTGGACTACCCCTTTGTGTATGAAGACTATATCGATTTGGCGGCGGCATATAAGCAGCACTATGGCAAGGAGCGGACGCCTTCGCTTAAGCATGCGGTGGAGGAAAGCGGTATTGATCGTCTGGGGTGGTGTCATATGGCATTGGACGATGCCAAAAATACTGGCTTGCTGCTGGCGCATCTTTTGCGTGACGGCTGGCGGCCAGGACTAGCTGACTAGGAACGGAAAAGGAGAGGAGTGGAAAAATGGTGATGAGGGAAAAATGGCTTCGGCAACTAACTTCCGTAGTTTTGGGGACCGGATTTTTATTGGCGATATCGGTGGCACAGGCTGGGTCGGCTATTGACGAAGTCCATGAAAAAGGGAAAGTCTATCTAGCGGCGGCGGCATCTTTAGCGGCTTATAATGATCGCTTGGGTATGCTGGTGAACGAGGCGCTGCAAGAAGAAGGCTGGGAAATTACTAAATATCGGCGCAGCACGCCAGCGGCAGACGCTCGGTTTATTGTTCTGAAAAACTTGCAAGTTGACCCTTGGGAGCCTACGTATACGCTGGCGGTGGCTGGTACGGAAACCTTCAAAGACGTGAAAGTCGATATGAAGCTCGGTAAAGTGTGGTTTTCCGGTGCGACCCAGGCGGAGTTTAACGCCGCTGGCGCTGCAATTGATGTACCTGATGACAAGCCCAAGGTGCATAAGGGCTTTTATCAGTATGTGCAAACAGCCATTGATGCAGGTGAAGAAGGGCATCCTATATATAATACGCTGATGAGCGATCCTTCGCAGCGGCTGCTCCTCACCGGGCATAGCCTGGGCGGGGCGGTAGCTACCTTGGGTGGCGCGCGGTTGCTTCTGGCTGGTGTTAATCCGGCCCAGGTGGAGGTGCTGACCTTCGGTGCGCCCGCAGTGGGCAATGCTGCTTTTAAACAAGAGACAGAAGGCAAGCTGGCCTTAGAACGAGTGGTGTTGGATGGCGATCCGATTCCAACGTTGGTGCAAAAAGTTGGCGGCGGCTATGCGCAGTTTGGTAAAGAAGTGCGTTGGCAGGAAGAAAACTATATGCACCAAAAACCTCATTCTATGGCTGTCTATATGGATGTCGCCATGAAGGATTATTACCGGGCGCTCCGAGAGGCCGAAAAAACGGGTGAAATTGTGAATCCTAAGCGGAGTGAAGGCGAAGGGCCTAAGGCGTATGTCGTGCCGGCCAACTTTAAACTCCCTCAAGAAATGGAAGCGGAACAGCCTTTTATGCAGCAAGTGATAGAGCGGCAGTACCGGCGAGCGTTGAAGGGCTATGTGCTGGCAGATACGTCGGCTGCTGCGCCGAGCGGAGATTTTGAAGCGGCCAAACAGGCTGGATGCCAGTGGCTGGTGCGCACGGATGTGCAGGTGAATCGTTTGCGTGAGGAAGTGAACGGCCACGTTATTTCGCTGAATCAAATGGTTTATCGGGTGGCGGACGGTCGTTTGGTGGCGACCAGCGATTACCAATCTTCAACGCGGGAATTGACTCCATTAGAAGTTATGATGCATCTGACTCGCAATTTTGCGAAAGACGGTGTGCGTTGGCTGGATATGCCGCAAAAGGGGTAGAGGAAATGGCGTTGAACATCCAAATTTTCGGCACAAAAAAATGCCAGGATACGCGCAAGGCGGAACGCTATTTTAAAGAGCGCCGCATGACGTATCATTTTATTGATTTGAATATTCGCGGCCTATCTAAAGGTGAATTGCGGGCGGTGGCGCAGGCGGTAGGAGGCGTGGAGAAAATGGCTGATGCGAGCGGCAAGGAAGCGGCTCGCCTTCAGCTGCGATACATTCTGCATAATGTGGAAGAAAAGCTGCTGGAGCATCCGTTGCTTTTGAAAACGCCAGTTGTGCGCAACGGAGCCAAAGCGACGGTGGGCTATTGCCCTGAGGTTTGGCAGACATGGCAGTAACTGCCTGGACCTATATCTTGGAATGCGCTGACGGCAGCTTTTATATTGGCTGGACGAATGATCTGTCGCGCCGCTTGGCGGCGCATAATGCCGGCAAGGGAGCGCGCTATACACGCGGACGAGGGCCAGTACGGCTGGTTTATTGGGAAGAATTTGACGAATTTCGCGCCGCTCAGCGGCGCGAATGGCAGCTTAAGCAGCTGTCGCGAAAGGAAAAGGAAAGCCTAGTTAGCCGTTTTGTTGAAGCGCGGCATGGGCAGGAGGGAGTTTGGCCATGGGAGGAACACAACGTAAAGACATCCGCCCCGGAGTGCGGGTGAAGGTGGTGCAAAAACCGCATCAGCGCACCGGCGAATTGACCGAAGGGGTAGTTAAGGATATTTTGACTAACAGTGCCGTGCATCATCGAGGTATTAAAGTGCGCTTGGAAGGCGGCATTGTCGGGCGGGTACAGGAAATTATCGGTTAAGACTTTTGAATAAGTGCCGAGGAGTACAGGGATTGAACAAGAGTCTCGAAGAGAAACTGAGGGCTCGCATGAGGTTTATAAATTCATTGCACAAAAAAGAGACTGAGCAAAACAAAAATTGGACTGCTCCCCAAAGTGTAGACAAGAAAATAAAAGCCTATCGTAGAATTACTTGTTTTTACATGGCCTTACTCCGTATCTCATAAGGAGTAAGGCCATTTTTTAAATTGATTCGTTCATAGTTATAGAATGATACATATTCAGCAACAATCTCCGATAAAAATTCCCGATTGGGAAAGGTCATGCGATTTAAACATTCCGCTTTCAATGTACCGAAGAAGTTCTCCATGGATGAATTATCGTAAGGGCAACCTCTATTAGACATTGATGGTTGAAAGTGGTATTCTTTGCTTAGGTTGTAATATGCGCTTGAGGTATACTGCGACCCTTGGTCACTGTGGAGTGCTAGTCCATCAGTGGCCTTTTCATTTTTTAATGCATCCTGAATTGTATCGGTTACTAGAGAAACAGTCATATCATTTCCTATGCGATAGTTCAGCACCATTTTTCCACATAAATCGATAACTGCACACATATAAGCCATTCCCTGCGCTGTAGGGATATAGGTGATATCCGTCGCCCAGAAACAGTTTGGTTTTTCTTGATAAAACTGCCGTTGCAACAGATTTTCGTAGCGATGAATTGCCTGTTTGTAATAAGTATAAGGACGTGCACGGCGAATCTGCGCTAAAACATCCAGCTTCCGCATAATACGCAAGACCGGTTTAGCGTTCAAAATTCGCCCGGTTTGTTGCTGAATCCAGAGCCGAACCCGGCGATATCCATAAGTAAAGTTGCATTGCTGCTGACAAGCCATAACCTGCTTTTTGAGCCAAGCATCTTGATCTGGATCGTAAATCCGTTTTCGCCAAGCATAATAACCGCTACGTGTTATTTCTAAGATGCGACAAAGCGACTGCACCGGATACTTGTTTCTCAATCGCTCGACCACACGGTATTTTGCTCTCACATCCTTCCAACTTCTAATAGAAAATTTCGCAAAACTTCTATTTGCATACGAAGCTCAATCAGCTCATTGTTGCGAAACACCTCAGCATCTTGGGAGTCTTTGACAGGTCGTCCTTTTTTACGTACAACATATCCTTTTGCAATAAGGTTCCTTTTCCGTTTATGTCGTTAAAGAAGATTTTTTATTTGTGTGAAGGTTAGGGGGTATGTTTCTGAGATTTGGCGGTATGTTTCGCCCGCAGATCTGCGGCGAAATACCTCGGCTGCTATAGTTTCTACTTTGGTATATTTTCTAGACATAGCAAGACCTCCTGTTGTAATTTTCATTCTACAACAGGAGGTCTTTTATTTCACTGTCCTGATTTTGGGATGCAGTCCAAATTAAAGTTTTGCTCAGTCTCTTTTTAATTACCCACTATCGTACCATTCCGTGACTCTCGAGGCTCTTGTTCAATTCGCTTATTCATTGCCTTGTAATAATGCGCACGGTGCGGTCATAGACAAAGTAGTCCCAGACCCACTTAGCGAAGACAATGAAGCGATTGCGGAAATCGATGAGACGTAAAATATGCACAAAAGACCAGAACAGCCAAGCACTAAAGCCTTTCAACTGAATGCTGCCCATATGCACGACGGCGGCGTTGCGGCCGATGGTGGCCATGTTGCCCATATCCTTATAGAGAAAGGGGAGCACCTCTTGGCCGCGCAGGAGCAAGTGGATTTGGCGTGCGGCATGCTGACCCTGCTGGATGGCGACCTGGGCAACCATGGGCAGCGGGCGTCCATCTGGCTGCTCAAAGCAAGCGGCATCACCTACGATAAAGACATCCTCCAGGCCTTCCGGTTGCAGCGTGCTGCGGACCTTGACCCGCTTTTGGCGGTCCAGCGGCAACTGCAGCGTACCGGTAAGGGGAGCCGCCTCTACGCCGGCTGCCCAGATCAGAGTGCGCGCGGGGATGATCTCGCCGCCTTTGAGAGATACTTTTTCGCCGTCATAGTCGGCTACTTGGGTGCAGAGGCGGACTTCCACATCCTTGCGCACCAACGTGCTGCGCGTTGCTTCTTGCAGCGCCTCCGGCATGCTGGCTAAAAGTCGGTCTGAGGCTTCCATCAGTACGATGCGAGCTTCTTTGAAGTTGAGATCCGGATACTCCCGGGCCAATACATGGTACATCAGTTCGGAAAGGGCGCCAGCGGACTCGACGCCTGTGGGGCCGCCGCCAACGACCAAAAAGGTCAGTAATGCACGCCGCTTTTCCGAGTTTTGTTCATGACTAGCCAGCTCAAACATTTTCAGCAAGTGATTGCGGATATTGACGGCCTCATCCAGTGTTTTCATCCCGAAGCCGTATCTTTGCACATTAGCGAGACCGAAAAAATTAGTAGCGCCGCCGGCGGCGACGATCAAGTAGTCATAAGAAAGGGTATCTGCTTCAGTAATCACTGTCTTGGCCGCGCAGTCGATGCTGCGGACTTCGGCCATGTGAAAGCGGACGTTTTTCCAATCTTTGACCATGGCTCGCACTGGATAGGCGATATCGTCTACCGATAAGCCCGCAGTGGCCACTTGATACAGCAAGGGTTGGAAGAGCTGATAGTTTTGACGGTCAATTAAAGTGATGCGGACCGGAGAGGCGGAAAGGCGGTGGGCCGCCTGGAGGCCGCCAAAGCCGGCGCCAATAATGACGACATGAGGCAGATCTTTTGTGGTGTTGGACATATGCATCACTCCTTTGGCCTGAAATTCTTATGGAGGAGTAATTCTTCGCGTAGGAACCACCTTCCTGCTTGGCAGCAGCAAAAAGTAAAAGGAAGGAACCCTTTTACTTGGCGGCGAATCCAAAAGTAAAGAAAAATTGCAGGTGAGAGGAGATGAATCATTGGAAGCGGGACTCATTTTTATTAGTTTGATTCTTTTAATGGTAGCAGCGTATCGCGGATATTCTATTATTTTGGTAGCTCCTTTTTTTGCGATGCTGGCGGCTGTGGGCAGCGAGTATGCTCTGATGCCGGTGTATAGTGAACTTTATATGACGAAAGCGGCGGAATACGTCAAAGTGTATTATCCGGTGTTTTTACTGGGCGCTGTTTTTGCAAAAATTATGGAGGACGGCGGTTTGGCGGCGGCGGTAGCCAAGCAGATTGTACGCTCCCTGGGACCGCAGCAAGCGGTGCTGGCTGTTCTTCTTGGATGCGGCGTTCTTGTGTATGGCGGTCTGAGTGTTTTTGTGGTGGCTTTTGTCATGTATCCTTTTAGCGCAATTTTATTCCGCCAGGCGGACATACCCAAACGGTTGCTGCCAGCGGTGTTGTGGATGGGGATTTTTACATATGCCATGATTGCGTTGCCTGGGGCACCGCAGATTCAAAATATTATTCCTACGGCCTTTTTTGGCACCACGACTTGGTCCGGCGTAGGGCTTGGGCTGGTGGGTGCGGTGGCTTACTTTCTTTTGGGCTGGGGTTGGATTTCCTGGCGCCATAGAAAATTAGCAGCGCAGGGAGAAGGCTATGGCGAGCATATTTTAAACGAACCGGAGCGGGTGGAAACAAATTTGCCAGATTGGCGGACGGCTTCGTTGCCGTTGTTGGTTGTTGTTTTAGTCAATTTGTACTTAAGCAATCCGTTTCACTGGTCTTGGGGCTATCATTGGCCAGCGGACAGCCTAGCGGCTATGAAAGTGTTAAAGTTGTCACTGTTAAGCCCTTCGGTGGAACGAGTGCAGGCGATTTGGTCTATTTGCCTGGCACTTCTGGCCGGGAGTGTCTGCGCCGCCATGGTTGGTCGGCGTCAGATGCGGCGTCAGGGAGGATTGTTGCAGCCGTTAAATGCCGGGGCCATGGCCTCCATTCCGGCGATTTTGAATACTGCATCTGGTTATGCGTTTGGTAGCGTGATTGCCGCGTTGCCCGGCTTTTTTGCCATTAAAGATGCCCTGCTTCATTTGCAGTTGGGCGGCGGGCCCTTGGTTTCCGCCATATTGACGACCAATGTGATGACCGCTGTGACTGGGTCTGCTTCCGGTGGCTTGACGATTGCTCTGGGCATGCTGGGGCAGGAATGGCTGGCCTGGGGCGCTTCGATGGGGATGTCGCCGGAGGTGCTGCATCGCATTGTCTGCTTGGCCTCAGAGGGGCTGGATACGGTTCCGCACAGCGGGGCGCTTGTAACGTTAATGGCTGTTTGCGGGCTGACGCATCGGGAGTCTTATTATGATGTCTTTGTGCTGACCTTGCTCAAACCGCTGGTAGCTGTAATCTGCTTGCTGGTTTATCTGCTGACGGGTTTAGTCTGAGGTACTATTGGTTTATGAAATTTTATTTGAATTCGTAGCCCTCATCGGTACCTTCTGGCCACTCACGTGACTCTTGTTTAATAGTGTTGCTTCTTAAAAAGAAAAAAAGTTCCCCGAACACTTGTGCGAACAAAAGCAGTATGCTAAAATGATTTCAGACGAACAAGCGTTCAGGGGGCGATGTGTATGCGTAGAAAACGTTTTTGCGTGTGGCTTTTGCTAGGGCTGTGCTTTTTGATGGTTTCCGTGGTCAAATCCAGTCCTGGGCCAACGGGTATTCGCTATGCCGAAGTGACAGTGCGAGGCGGAGATACTTTATGGCAACTGGCTGCCCAACACTGCAGCGAAAGAGAAGACGTGCGGGAAAAAATCTATGCGATTCGTGACCTGAACCGCTTAACGGCGCAAGCTTCTTTGACGCCCGGGCAGAAACTGAAAATACCTTTGAAAAATGCGGATTAACAGAGAAGATTTAGTAGATATAAGACGGAACGCGGCGCCTGCGCCGAAAGTCCCGTCTTTTATTATGCGCTTGAGCGTGTTGACGACGGAACGTCGGGAACAAAAAACCACCCGTTAAACGGGTGGAGATAAAAAGTTAAACAAAAAGAAATTCACCAGCTGCTATACTGATGAGTGTTCAAGCCATCAGAAAGAAGAAAGCAGGTGAATTTCTATGGACAAAAGCTTAGCACACACAAAATGGATGTGCAAGTATCACGTAGTATTTACGCCCAAGTATAGGAGAAAAATCATCTATAACCAACTAAAAGTAGATATCAGAGATAACTTAAAGGCGTTGTGCAAATATAAGGGTGTAGAAATCTTGGAGGGGCACATGATGCCCGACCATATCCATCTTCTGCTATCAATACCACCAAAGTATAGTGTGTCGTATATAATGGGTTATCTAAAAGGAAAGAGTGCATTAATGATATTCGATCAACATGCGAATCTGAAATACAAATTTGGGAATCGACATTTCTGGTCAATTGGATATTATGTGAGTACAGTTGGCCTTAATGAAGCCACAATAAAAAAGTATATAAGAGAACAAGAGAAAGTAGATCAAATGATGGATAAAATTAGTGTGAAAGAGTTGGAGGACCCCTTCAGGGGTAACTAGTACCAAGTGCAAAGATGGCTTGAACGAAGTGAAAAGCAGCACTTTTAGGTGCCGCTAGTAATCAGCCCTTATAGGGCTGGTGCATGCCGCCCGTTTAACGGGCGGTCATGACTATAATTAGCGAAGCGAGTATGAATAGTTAGCAGGAATTTTTCGGAAAAAATAGAACTAATAATGTGGAAAATAACAGCCTTAAGTCGGCTGAATTTGAGGTGATTGGTGCATGAAGCCTTTACGCGTTTTAGTGGTGGATGATTCGCCTTTTAGCCAGAAAATCATGACTGGACTGTTGAAAAAGAATGGTTTTGATGTTTGCGGTTATGCGGATACAGGGGGACAAGGCATAGAGCAGTACCGGGAACTGAGACCCGATGTTGTTACCATGGACATGACATTGCCGGATATGGACGGCTTGGAATGCAGTAAGGCAATTCTAGCGGCAGACCCGACGGCCAAAATTGTTATGGTAAGCGCGATGAAAGACGAAACCTTAATGACGAATGGCTATATTGCCGGAATCAAAGGTTTTGTTCAGAAACCGCCGCGGACGGAAGAACTAGCGGAATTGATACGCAAGGTGTGCCAAGAAGCGGAAGAATGTTCTTTGTGCCAAAAATATCTGGCTTTTTTTGAACAGTCTCTGCAAGAGAATCTTAGCTACATGGTTGGCGTCGAAAGCGCTATAGAGACTGAGCCGGACAACGAAAGCAAGTTTTTATCGCAAGGTGTAGCCGTAATTGTTGGCCTAACCGGGAAGGTACAGGGCCGGGTCATTTTGGATAGTTCCGAGGAAACGGCGCAGCAATTAACTCGCATGATTCTTAGCAGTGAAGAAGTATCGGAAGATGATATGCTGAACGGCATGGCGGAACTAGCCAATATTGTCAGCGGCAATGGCGTATCTTCTGTAAACAATACGTATCGGGAGCTGGAACTGCGGCTGACGCCGCCGAGCATTCTTTGCGGGCGAAAAATTAGTATTGTCAATCCAAAACTAGATGCTTACATTATGACGGCGCAGACGCCGTATGGGGATATTCGCATGAGCATTGGCTTCGCAGGGGGGAAATAATATGGATGCAAAAATGATCAATCCCTTCGTGGATGCCGTGGCGACGGTCTTGCCTCAGCTTGGCTTTCAGTCGGTTCAACGGGGGCAAATCCGCCTGGGGGAAGAATTCGTAGAAGGCCGGGGCGTGACGGTATTGATTGGCTTAACGCAAGATGTGCAAGGCAATCTGGCCTATAACTTTACGGAAGAGGCGGCTAAAGGCATTGCTTCAACCATGATGATGGGGATGCCGGTAACGCAGATGGATGAGATGGCGCAAAGCGCTATTTCCGAATTAGTGAATATGATTACCGCTAATGCGGCAACGCATTTTTCTTCACAAAACTTGCTTGTTGATATTTCCCCACCTAGTTTGGTTGTGGGCGAGGCCCTTAAGGCGCGTATCAGCAACGGAAAATTTTTGGTTGTAGAAGTGAACGCAGATAGCTATTCTTTTGAACTAAATATTGGCATTGCCAGCAGCAAGTAAAAACAGGCTGACAAACGCGAAGGGACTAGGGCGCGTTGTCAGCCTGTTTTTTTATGGTAGAAAGGGAAAACGAAAGTCATTATGGAATAAAAGTATTTGTTGGATGTAAGAGATATAGAGGGTGTATAGGAGCGGTAGTTATGTGGAAACAAGCGTATCAATTTTGCGGGCAGGTTTTTTTTCTTTGGTGTATTTATTGGCTTGGTAATCAGGCGGCGATTATTTCGCACGTGCCTATTCCTGGCAACGTACTAGGCATGGTGCTATTGTTTTTACTGTTGGCGGTAGGAGTGGTGAAGGTAGAGCAGTTGGAATTGGCCGGAGGCTTTTTACTGCGGCATATTACGTTCTTCTTTATTCCTATTGCCGTGGGCTTGATGAATTGGGCGGATTTGTTTTATCAGCATGCCGTGGCGCTGACCGTAACCATCGTGGTCAGTGCGGTGGCGGCGTTTTGGGTTGCCGGTTTCGTATTTCAACGGATGCAAGGGAGAAATAGAACATGAATGAAGTGATGATTATGGTGTTTACGGCGCTGACTGTTGGCGCCTACTTAGTGAGTCGCTGGCTGTTTTTTCGTTATGGACATCCCTTGTTCAATATGGTTTTGTTTGGTACTATTTTGATGATTAGCCTTTTAGTGGTTTCCGGCACGCCCTACAGCGCCTATGAACCAGCGAAGGAATTTATGACTTTTTTACTGGGGCCGGCAACGGTGGCGTTGGCCATTCCTCTTTATAAAAACAGAGAGCTTTTGCGGCGTCACGGGCTGGCTATTGGTAGCAGCGTAGCGGCGGGGTCGTTAACCTCGATGGTCTTGGTGGTACTTTTGTCGAAAGCGGGTGGTTTGAGTCAAGCGGTGCTGATTTCGGCGTTGCCTAAATCGGTGACCGCGCCAATCGCTATTGAAATCGCTCAATTGTCCGGCGGCGACCCTGCCCTGGCTGTGGCTTTTGTGGTGGCGACAGGGACCTTTGGTGGTTCGCTGGGGCCGACACTGCTGCGGTGGTGCGGCATTCGTCTGCCAGAGGCTAGAGGGCTGGCATTGGGAACTGTGGCTCATGCGCAAGGGGTCGGTATGGCGCTTTTGGAAGGAGAGGCTTCTGCCGCTATGGCCAGCTCGGCTATGGCGATCGCTGCTATCTTTACTTCGCTGGCGGCCCCGGTATTGCTTGCGTTACTATAAGGAGAAAGCGTTTTATGGAAAAAATAATCAACCAGGCGGAAGAAATACAAACTTTATCGCAAGAAGAATTGGTGCAGTTGCTGGCTGCTGATGAAGCGGCAGCAGAAAAGCTCTTTGCAGCAGCAGACCGCGTACGACGCCAACAGGTGGGTGATGGCGTTCATTTGCGAGGGCTGATCGAGTTTTCTAATACTTGCCGACAAAACTGTCTCTATTGCGGCCTTCGCCGGGATAATCATCAGGTGCAGCGATACCGCATGGAGCCCGAAGAAATCTACGAATTAGCGGTTAAGGCGGTCGGTTATGGCTATAAAACGGTAGTTCTTCAGTCCGGTGAGGATCCATATTATACATTGGAGATCATGGAACCCTTGTTGCGTCGAATCAAGACGCTGGGGTTGGCGATTACTTTGAGCCTTGGCGAAAAATCTCGTGAAGAGTATGCACGCTACCGCGCAGCCGGGGCGGACCGGTACTTGCTGCGCATTGAAACCACCGATCAGGCGCTGTATGAGCAGTTGGACCCAGGGATGAGCTTTGCTAATCGCCTGCGCTGTCTGCAGGATTTGCGTGAACTTGGTTATGAAGTGGGTACTGGCTGCCTGGTGGGCCTTCCTGGGCAGACGCTGGCTTCTTTGGCAGCGGATATCTTGTTTTTTCAGAGCTTGGATGCCGACATGGTTGGCGTGGGACCGTTTATTCCGAATGCAGATACCCCCTTGGGACAAGAAACAGGCGGAACTTTTGAGCTTGCGACGCGGGTTATGGCCCTGACGCGCCTGCTTTTGCCCAACAGCAATATTCCCGCTACAACCGCTATGGAAACCTTGAACCCTCAAGGGAGAATCCTGGCGTTGCAGCGCGGCGCCAATGTGGTGATGCCCAATGTCACCGAAGGAGACTATCGTCGGCAGTACGCTTTGTATCCGGGGAAAATCTGCGTGAACGATACGCCTGCTCACTGCAGAGGCTGTATTACTGGCAAAATCCAAGCCATCGGCCGCCATGTGGCCACTGACGCGGGCTTTCGTCGTTAGTCCTCTACTCTCGCTACTCTTGTTTGGAGGTTCGTTAAATTTCTATTCTCAGTCTTTTTAGAACCAATTGAGCCAGCAGAAGGCCAGCTAAAGACGTAATGAATTGCGGCCAACTGAGGAGCAATCCCAGCAGGCGCTGCAGAAACTCCGGCAGAGCCAGCAAGGAAAGCAGGAAGGTAACGCCGCCCCAAAGAAACAGCATTTTTCCCAGCGGCGGTATTAAAAGAATAAGCAAAGTGCCTTGGTGCCGCAGCAAAAGATAGAGGCTGCCAAAGAAAAAATTTCCTCCGGCTACTAAGGGAATGAAAATCGGCAGCGGCAATAGCTGCTGCAAATAAGCGATAAGCGGCGCCAGCACAGAAAGAACCGCTAGACCGCGATAGCCGCCGCTGACGGCGCCTAAGATTAAGCAGGCGTTGACGAGGCTGCCGATGAGCAGTGTCGAAACTAACGGCGGCAAAGGGAGCAGCAGGCGCAAGGACTGAAAAGTCAGGAGAAGCGCAGCGATCAGAGCGGTGCGTGTAAGGTTGCGTGTGGTATTCATAGAAGCTCCTTTCAACAGGAATATTGTAAACTTATTCGGGGCCTGCAAGGGGTACTCCTGCGGAAAAATGATTTTTCTATTGACGTACTATGTAAAAAGGGATACAATAACATCTGTGGTTTTCAATGGCCACTGTATTGGGGAGTAGCCAAGCTGGTTAAGGCACCTGACTCTGACTCAGGCATCCGAGGGTTCGAATCCTTCCTCCCCAGCCATTAAAAAATAAGCGCTTATTGCTAAAAAGCAGTAAGCGCTTTTGTTGTTTTGCGGAATAATTTTAGGCCATTGCTGGTGTGGTCATAGAATAAAAGAAGACGGCCTTGCCGTCTTCTTTTATTCTAAATAAGTCCAAAGTGCTTGCCCATAGAATGGAAAGTTTCCAAAGCGCGGTCAATGTGCGCATCGGTGTGGGTGGCAATGGTTGTTAGGCGGATACGGCTTTCGTTTTTCTTAACCACCGGATACTTGATAGCCGGGGCTAGGATGCCGTGCTCGAAAAGATAACGAGCTACGTTGACGCATTTTTGTTCTTCGCCGATAATGATAGGAATAATTTGTGTTTCCGAGTTGACGACGTCGAAGCCCATGCTTTTGAGGCCGTCTTTGAGGCGGTGGACATTTTTCCATAAAGACAGACGCAAACTGTCGTTTTCCTGCATGATTTTCAGGGCTGCTAGAATGCCGCAGGCCTGTTCTGGTGGAATGGAGGAGGTGTAGATGAAGGAAGAGGCGCGCATCTTCAAATACTGGATCAACGTTTCAGAACCGGCGACATAACCGCCAATGGCGCCGAAGGCTTTGCTCATAGTACCCATCTCAATGTCAATTTGTCCTTGGACACCGAAGTGCTCGGAGGTTCCTTTGCCGTTAGGGCCCAGCACGCCGGTAGCATGGGCGTCGTCCACCATGATCATGGCGTCGTATTTACGCGCTAAGCGGATAATATCAGGCAACGGTGCAATATCGCCGTCCATACTAAAAACGCCGTCCGTAACGATCAGCTTGCGTTTAGCCTGGGTGCGGTTTAAGATTTTTTCTAAATGATCCATGTCTTTATGAATGTAGCTTTTGACATTGGCTCGGCTAATCATACAGCCTTCGCGAATGCTCTGATGGTTGAGAAAGTCGCTGACAATAAGATTGTCTTTGTCGCTTACCGACATTGGCAAATTGTAAATGCCGAACTGGTCCGGATCGTCCATGATGGCGGGAATAATGCCTAAGTTAGCCATAAAGCCGGTAATAAAGACTATTGCTGACGGCAGGTCTTTGAATTTGGCAAGAGCCTGCTCGAGTTCTTCTAATACTTCCAAATTGCCGGCTACCATGCGGGACTCGCAGGTGCCAATGCCGTAGCGCTCTATTCCCTTGATTGCTGCCGCCTTTACTTGGGGGTGAATAGAAAGACCCAGATAGTTATTGGAGCAAAAACATAAATACTCCTTGCCTTCTATAATTAAGCTGGGATAGGGCACGTCGTTAACGACGCGCATGTCCGGGTATAAATCGTTTGATTTAACATAGTGCAAAACGCTTTCAATGAACTTCATTGTTGAACTCCTTCAAAAAAATTGAAAAATTTACCTGCAGTTCATTATAGTCGCTTTTATGATAAATGACTATGCTTTTTGAGAAGAATTGCAGTAAAAGTTGCATTTTATATTTTGAGAGTGTATAATAAAAACCGTGTTAAAGAGAACGTAATTATTTTCTCGTAATAAAATGACTCACTAGCTCAATTGGCAGAGCAACTGACTCTTAATCAGTAGGTTCGGGGTTCGACTCCCCGGTGTGTCACCAGTAAATTCAAGCCTTCGCAGGGTATGCGGAGGCTTTTTTATGTCTAATGTGGTGTTTATTTAGTGTTTATCTTTAAAAAATGATACCAATAAACACTACTTGGCAGATTGTAAAATGAAGTGCGACAGGCGCACAGCGTAAAAAAGCACAGCTCACGCGAATCCTTCGTGTAGAATGAAGTATCTCACCACACCATTCGACGGAGGACTCAACATGAGCTACCATCATTTTACTATATGCGAGCGCGGCCGTATAGAAGGATTACATCAAGCAGGGTACTCCGCTCGCAAAATAGGCGTAGTTATGGGACGACATCATTCATCGATCTCCCGTGAATTAAAGCGAGACAATGCTTCAACCTATATCGCAGAATCCTCGCAACAGGGCTATGAGACCAGACGTACTCGATCAAAACCTGTCGGGAAATTTACGGATTCCCTAGCAGCAACCATTGAAGAAAAACTTTCTGAAACGTGGTCTCCAGAACAAATCGCCAATACTCTTCTTGCCGGCAAGCTGAGTTTCAAAACCATTTATACATGGCTTTATAGAGGTTGGTTAAAACATAGTAATTTAGAACAGCTCAGACAAAAAGGAAAGCGGCGAAAGCCAGTGGAAACACGGGGGCGGTTGGCCGTTGGCCATACCATTGCTGAGCGGCCCACTGAGGTCGAAAGCAGAGATACATTTGGACACTGGGAACTAGATACAGTAGTGTCCAGCCGTGGCAAGAGCAAAGGATGCCTAGCTACCTTTGTAGAGCGCAAAAGCCGTCTATATACCGCTATCAAAATACCTGATCGTTCCGCTGCTTCTATGGAATCAGCCATTATTCAAGTATATTCGGCTTTGCCTAGTGCTGCTTTTAAAACAGCCACTTCAGACCGCGGGAAAGAATTTGCTTGCCATGAAGCACTCCATGAAAAATTAGGGCTTCCACTATATTTCGCCGATCCGTATTGTTCTTGGCAACGCGGAAGTAATGAGAATGCGAATGGACTTCTCGAGAGTTTTATCCCAAGAAAACCGACTTGGCCTTAATTGACCAGGATGATCTTATTAAGAATTTGTTCCTTCTTAATTCTAGGCCTAGAAAATGTTTAGGCTGGAAATCTCCTATTCAAGTCTTTTTACACGAGGTGTCGCACTTGGCTTGACAATCCGCCACTTATATAAAAAATATTACTATCGGTAATTTGTAAAACTCCCTTTCCAGTAAAAAGATCAAGGAACTAAAAGCTCTTGATCTCAAGAACAAGTGGGAGATATTTACTTTTTCACTTCTTGCATTTTCTCATTAAATTTCTTTGCGAATTCTTCCTTTTTATTCTGATCACATATATCATATTTATTTATTAATTCTTTTAAGGCTTTAGTCTCTTCCATTAACGATTCGTCTACATAGTATCGAACGGTATATTTTTGTTCGCCTGTTATCATCGACTTAATCAATTCAATGTATATCCCCTTTTCAGTTATTGACGATTGATCAATTAAATACAATAAGCAATTCAAAACCCCAATATACGTCCCCATATCTCTTTCAAGCATCAGTAACAACGTTAAATTTTTATTGCCACTCTTTTTTTCGCGTTCACAAAGCTCGTGAAAAACATCAAAATGCATTTTATTAAAAAATTCTTTGCCGACATATTCCTTCTTACCATCGCTCGTTAGAACAGTCGATTTTACGCTTTTCGATATATCATCAAAATAGTTGAGCATGTTAAAAAATGTTTTCTCAAAGCGATCTTGATCTTGATTTTTGCTCTGTTTTTCCAACTGTTTCTTAGTTTCATTTAACTGTTCATTCTGCCTTTTAAATGTGAGATATACTAAATATACACTTACTGGCGTAAATAAAAACGTTATCGAACTACTTAACCAAGTTGCAATAGGCCCCAAATTATCAATCTTTTTAACAAAGTCAATATCGTTTTCAGTCGGAATACGTGTATAGCCAAAAAATATCACCCATAAACCACATGGAATAAAAAGAACTAAAAATATAATTAACGCTACTCGCAAAATCTTTATCTCCCCATTTTAAAGTAGAATATATACATTATATGATAAAAAATAGCAGAAAAACAGTCTAATCTGGAATAAAAAAACAGGTGCTACCTTGCCTCGAAATAGAAAAATTAACATTAATAAGCATAATTCTTGTTCCTTTTGTAATATCAATAGGTTCGAGGTTTTATTTCCTGGTTTGTCACCAGTAAATTCAAGCCTTCGCGCATTTGCGCGAAGGCTTTTTTGTGTTGAAAAGTTGCCAAAAGTAGGTTTGTTAAGGTTTCTCAATGCTTGTCTGCTTCTGTTTCCTTCGGTAAGTGGGGCTGATGAAGCTTGACCGGATGACTCTGCCTGACTTTTAGGTTGAACATCTCGACGATGACGGAGAAGGCCATTGCGAAATAGATGTATCCTTTAGGAATGTGCATATCAAGGCCGTCGCCGATAAGCACTACGCCGATGAGAAGCAGAAAACTTAAGGCTAGTATTTTGATGGTCGGATGTTGCTCTACAAAAGCGCTGATTTTTCCCGAGAAAATCATCATGAAAACAACAGCAATGATTACGGCTGCAACCATAACACTCAGCTGTTCCGCCATGCCGAGAGCGGTAATGATGGAATCAAGAGAAAAAACAATATCCAGCAACAAGATTTGAATAATCACAGCGCTGAAAGTGGCTTTAGCTTGTACAGAAGAAGGTCCTTCGACACCTTCGAGCTTTTCGTGAATCTCCATCGTGCTTTTCCAAATCAAAAATAAGCCGCCGGTAATAAGAATCAAATCGCGGCCGGATATTTCGTTGCTTAAAACGGTGAAAAGCGGCAAGGTGAGTCCCATGAGCCAGGAAAGAGAAAACAGCAGCGCAATGCGTGTAAGCATTGCTAAGGCAAGGCCGACCTGGCGCGCCTTTGCCTGGAGATGCGGTGGCAGTTTTCCTGCTTGAATGGATATGAACACGATATTGTCAATTCCGAGTACGATTTCCAGGGCGCTTAGGGTTATTAAGGCCATCCAGACTTGCGGATTCAGCAACCATTCCATGGGGATAGCTCCTTTCGGCAATAAGAAGAGGTAATAGAGTCTGCTAATTATTGTTTAACCATAGGCTCGCCAAAACGATAGCGCCATAAGTGAATAAGCTGGAGATGTTGGCTGGAGCCAGCAGCATAGCTGTTTCGATGTCCCGCCTGTATGACAAGGCGGCGCAGTATACGCCGGACATATAGCCGAAAATCATGAAAAGCGATTGGAGGCCTGCGACAAGGTGAATAAACAAGGAAGCAATCAGTATGCCCCAAAGAAAACCAACTATGGTTTTTGGAAACGTGCCTAAGTCCAGAATTCTGTTTGTTACAAAGTAGGATAGCTTTCGAAAGGCGAAGGGAAGAAGTAGAAAGAACACGATAAATTTTACTGTGAACTCCACAGGTTGACCACCGCCTTCATGCCGCCCTAGGGCGGTTTTTTAGTAATAAAGGCCGCTTGAAACTAATGTTCCTAAGCGGCCCAGTATTTTCAAATTCCTTTAAAACTGCGGCTAAGAAAGAGGACTTCTTCTTCTCTCAATACTTTGGTGATTTGCGTAGTCAAGTTTTGCGTTAGGTCCATTTCAAAGGGAGTCGGGTAGGGACGACCGTTCGGGTCGGCTAAGAGGCTGATGGTGGGACGCATCTGCAGTCGCGGAAGTACCTTGGTGACAATGCCGAATTCACCACTATCTAAGCGGACAATGCTGCCGATGGGGTAAATGGCAACGGTGCGCAAAAATGCATCCAAATAATAAGGGTCGACATAGCGGCCACTCAGCGTCATGAGAAGCTCATAGGCTTCATGGGGCAAAAAACCGCGGCGCTGGGGGCGGTCGGAAATGAGGGCGTCAAACATGTTGGGAATGGCGCTAAGACGAGCGTATTCGTGAATATCATCATTGACGAGCTTGCGCGGATAGCCGCTGCCATCAAAATTTTCATGATGCTGATATGCAATATGGGCGGAGAGAATGGATAAATCGCGTACCTTGCGCAAGGCTTCAAAGCCTTTGGTAGTATGGCTGTGAATTACATCCCATTCGGCAGGGGTAAGCTTGCTGGGCTTATTTAGTATTTCATTAGGGATGAGCATTTCGCCGATGTCGTGGAGAACGGCTCCCATGGCAAGATCGCGCAGCCGTTCTTCATTAAGTTCCATGGTCGCGGCTACCAAGACAGACATCATGGCGACATTAACCACATGGGCGTAAAGATAGTCTTCGTTCGTACGGCAATCGACAAAGTGGACCATCATATGACGATTGCGAATGATTTCGCTGACAAGACGGTTAATTCGCGGTTTTAAAGCATCAATTTCAATTTGGCCGTTTTCTTGGAAGGTCTTATATACTTGTTGGACTTGCTTGACCAAAAGACGCCGATCATCTTCTTCCAGGAGGTCTTCAGGCAGCTCCAGACCGCTATAGAGCATGTTTTTTACATAGATAGACCGCAAGCCTAAGGTTTTAAGGCGGGCGACATATTGTTCATCCAATTCGCGGTCGGCGCTGACTAAAAGTACGCCTTCGCTGTTGTAAATATTGTGAGCTGTAACCATGCCTGGTTGCAGAAGAGAGACGGAAACCCGCAGCATTTTGTGGCCACCTTTCACACAGTACATGAAAACCAAATTACATTCTCAATTAATTAGGCGTAAAGGGACCAAAATCCTGCTTTTGAACAAAAAGAAAAACCCACCGTCTTGTCGCGTTCGACAAGGCGGTGGGAAGAGTCTCGCTGGCATGAGGCTCGCGACTAGGCTTGGCATTCCAACTTTTCGGCCCTTGAAGACCCACGGGACAGGTGAACGAGGATTCGACAAAACTGGGATAACGAACACCAATTGACACCACCGGGTTGACAGGAATTCGATCTGGGGAATGCCAGCGAGTTCACTTATAATATACCATGAAGCAATGATTTTTGCAACTATTCTGACAAAAAAATAAAAGATAATAATATTAATTTTTCACAAGTTATTCGCCTTGACAAAAGTTAGACATCGAATTATATTGTAATTGCGACATCCCAAAGGAGAACTGTTTGATGAGACAAGGAAACGCCATCGCTCTTTGCAGCCGGATTGCAGAGGCAGCGCACAAACAAATTATTCAAGAACTGAAAAAACGAGGCATTGAAGGAATTGTACCTAGCCACGGAGGCATTATGCAATTGCTTTTTGGCGGTAAAGAATATACGATGCAAGAGCTGGCCAGGAAGATCCACAGATCTAAGCCTACGGTGACCGTGCTGGTGGAAAAGCTGGAGGCTTTCGGGTATGTACAGCGGCGAAAAAGCAGTGAAGACGGCAGGATTACGCTACTGCGTTTGACGGATAAGGGGCAGGCGTTAGAACTGGTTTTTCGTGAAATTTCTGAGGTAGTAAATTACCGCGTATATGCGGAGTTATCCGAGGAAGAAGCCGAGGAAGTAGAGCGACTGCTAAGCAAGGTGAAGCTTAATTTTTGCCCAACAATTTGCTGAGCTATTGTAAGCAGCACTGCCGTGTTTGGAGAGAAACTTGTTTATGCCAGCCTTTTTAAGGGATAGCATAAGTTGAGCTTTTTCGTCTGCGGCAATCTTTTTTAACAACATAATTAGACGTCTAACTTATTGCCGTGACAGAGCTTGGCTGTTTATAGGCGGTCATACGCGCGAGCGTTATGATAGAGAGCGTATTGCTCTTAATAAATTTATCTGGAGGAACACAAGATGCAAGAAGTACGTGAGTTTTTGAAGGAAAATGGAAATGGTTTTTTGGCTACGGTGGAGGGCGGCAAGCCGCGCGTAAGGCCTTTTCAGTTTATGCTGGAAGAGGGAGGTCGGTTTTACTTTTGTACCAGCAATGCCAAGGACGTGTACCAGCAGTTGCAGGCCCATCCCTTTGTTGAGTTTTCCAGCGTATCTCCCAAGTTTGCTTGGGTGCGCCTGCGAGGGGAAATTCATTTTTCGCAGGATATGGTAATAAAGGCTGCCATTCTGGAAGCCAATCCGTTGGTAAAGTCCATTTATAAGACGCCAGACAATCCGGTGTTTGAGATTTTCTATTTGGAGCACGGGCAAGCTATTTTGGCCGACTTTTCGGGAAAGCCGCAGCGGGAAATCACCGTTTGATAGCTGGTTAGAAAAAACGAATATATCAAACAACTAAAAAATCCTGACGCTTGTGCGTCAGGATTTTTTAGTTATAGCAAAGACAACTCTCCGTAGATTCTTTCTGTGCTTGTTTTTATCATAATAGGGAAGGCAAGTATTGAGCGACAAGCTCAAGAGCTTGTCGGCTCTTCGATTGGGCGAAGCGGTTGGAGATTTTGTAGCAGACGCGCAGTGGCGGCGGTTCTGAAAACTCCAACAGTTGAAAGTCGGACGGCAGGGAATGGGAGTGCGCAAAGGATTTAGGCACAATGGCCCAGTGTTCGGGAGAGGTCAGTTGCGAGGCGATTAAAGAAACAGTATCTACCTCTATATGTGGCGTAGCACGCGGGTCCCACCAACGATTGTGCCAGACCATAAAGGAGGGGCCCCAATCGAGAAATACTTCATGCTGCGCCTGCAGCTCAGAAGGAGCCAAAAGACCGTTGCCGTTATTAAGGCGTTGATGGCAGATTACCGCCATCGATTCGTTAAAGACCGGCTCGCTGATGACGTTGCCGGAGTTTACTTCGCGGAGGACGAAGGCGAGGTCGAGTTCTTGCTTTTCCACTAAATCATACAGCTCTAACGAGGTTTTGGTAGTCACTCTTAATTGGATTTTAGGGGAGTAGTCTGCTAGCTGACGATAGAGCAAAGGTAACAGGGTGGTGTTTAGGCTGTCGGTAGCGCCAATGGCTACTGATGGTGGCAGGTCTTGACGCTGCAAGATGTGTACTTTTTGCCAAAGCGCATGCCAGCGTTGCGCCAACGAGATAAACGCCTCGCCTTTAGGGGTTAGGTGAATTTTTTTCTGCCCTTTGCGACGCTCGAAAAGGGTAAAGCCTAGCGAAGCTTCTAGGGATTTTAAACGGTGGCTTATGGCCGGCTGGGAAATGTGGAGCAATTGAGCGGCTTTAGTGAAAGAACGAGTTTTTTCAACCATTAAAAAAGCTTCCAGATCATAATGCTGCATATATCACCTATAAAAATAATGAATTAATCGTATCCTGTTTATTCATTTTACATTAGAAATATGCCAATGTACAATAAAACCAAATCAATGGATAGGGTATTTCTAAATGGAGGCGGCAGATGACGCAGAGCGGGCAGCATTCTCATTCCCCTAAGAACTTTGTGCAGGTGCGCATTAAAGAATTGGCTGACGGGCTTATGGCACAGCAAGAGGGACGAAAAGCGTTTCTTGATTTAGGTTCCGGCCAGGTTGTTTACAAACGGGAGGTTGGAAGGGATTTGGTGTATATTAAGCCCATTACCCGGGAAGTGATGCAAAGATGGCTTGAAGACTTTGCATTTACGTTGGATGAGAGCTTGCAGCTGGAACTGCGGCAACTGTTGCAGGGAATGAATTCTTTCTTTTGGTTTTATGCATTTATTGATGAGCGAGCTGCGCTAAAAGAGGCCTGGGAAGTTTTTGAGATGCGGCGGTTGCAAGAGCATCTTCGGCAAATGGTGCCGGAGTCTATGCAACTGCAGTTAGTATAAATAGTTTAAAGGAGTGTTGTTGTGTTTGGGCAGGGAGAACTATATTCCTTTGTTATACTTGTTTTGTTGATGATTATTTCTCCTGGCGCTAATCAGGTGTTAGTGCTGCAGTCAGGTCTTGTGCTGGGCAAACGGGCAGCGGTCTGCAATGTTCTCGGTGTAGCGGTTTCTATGTTTGTCTACGCACTTTTATCAGGGCTGGGCTTGATGCTGCTTTTGATGGAGTCGCCTCAGCTGCATAATTGGATACGCTGGCTGGGGATGGCCTATTTGTTGTTTTTAGCATTGTCTAGCCTGAGGGGCGCTTGGTTGCTGCAGGGGCAGACTTTATCGCCTGAATGCGGTGAGAAGGATACTGCGCCGGTGGAATCGTTAGGGTATTCTTTTTTGAAAGGCTTTGGCAGCAATATTTTGAATGTGCAGGCGGCGTTTGTTTTTCTGTCGATCTTTCCACAGTACATGAATGCTTCCTATAGCCTATTAATGCAAGTTTGGGTATTGACTCTGATTTTTGTCGGTTTGTTGCTGGGGTGGTATGCATGCTTTATCTTTTTGGTTTCGCGCATTAGAGGGCGGTTGTTGCAGCCGAAAATTCAATGCCGGATCAAGGCAGTTACCGGCTTTTTATTGTTAGTAATGGCGGTGAAAATGGGACTAGCGTAAATAAGTGCAAGAGTAGCTAGAGGACGGTGTATAGAGAATGGAAAGGGTCTATGAAAGTAAGACGGATTGTTCCGGCTGCGGTGCTTGCGTTCGACTTTGCCCTAAAGGAGCTATTTTCATGCAAGCGGACGAGGAAGGTTTCTTATATCCGGACATTCAGCAGGAAAACTGCATTGATTGCGGCGTATGTAAGGTGCGCTGTCCTTTTCAACGAGAGGGTCATTTCAAAGAAGCAGGGCTACCGCGTTTTTATGCGGCCCGCCATCGCTCGCAAGAAGTGCTGGCGCAATCAACTTCTGGCGGCGCATTTACCGCTGTATCGGATGCTGTGTTACGGCAGGGCGGTATTGTGTATGGAGCCGATTATGACGAGACGTTTCGTGTTGCGCATAAACGGGCGGAGACGGCGGCGCAGCGAGATCGTATGCGTATTTCTAAGTATGTCCAAAGTGATTTAGGAGAAGCCTTTATACAGGTTACGGAGGACTTGCAAAAGGGCCGCAAGGTACTATTTACCGGAACGCCTTGCCAGGCGGCGGGATTGCGTTCTTTTTTGCAAGGTTCGCCGCTGTTGCCTAATCTTTATGTATGTGATCTGATTTGCCATAGCATTCCTAGCCCGTACATCTGGGAGGCCTATAAAGAGTTATTGGAAAAGGAGAACACCGGCAAGCTGACCCATGTTCAGTTTCGCTCGAAAAAAGACGGCTGGAGCCGGGCCAACAGCAACAAAGGATTTTTATATTCTTTGGACGGCGAAACGGTGTTACGGGAGGATGACCGGTTTTATCAGCTGTTTTTTAAAGTGGGGGCCATTACGCGGCCATCCTGTTCTTGCTGCCGTTTTGCCGATGTGCAGCGAGCTTCGGATTTGACAATCGCCGATTATTGGGGGATTGAGAAGTATCAGCCCGAGTGGTTTGATTTGTTGGGCGTATCGCTAGTGATGGTCAATTCTGAGCAAGGAGCCGCGTTGCTGGAGCAGTGCAGGGAAGACTTGCTCTTTGAAGAGCGGCCCGCGGCGGAATCACTGCAAGAGCAGCAGCGGCTGAGCCGTCCAGGTGCGCTGCCGCCGGAAAGGGAGCGCTTTTGGGAGGACTTCCGGCAGTTCGGCCTGGAGTATGTTTTGAAAAAAAGGAGAAAGAAGAGAAAGAACGGAATACAGAGTAACAGCGACGGCACGTGAAGTGCCTAGTACCGGTTGCGCCATGGATGGCATAGCAACCGGTCTTCGTCAGAGAAAAGCCAGAGAATAAAAAAAAGTCCTTAAAGGAATTCTTGTATCCCGTTAGGGAGCTGGTGATATAATGAACGCTTCGCCAAAGAGAGAGGATTTTTCGTCAGATGAGAAAGAAAACACAGACATAGTGGGGCTCTGTCGAGTATTTCTGACGAATCCCTCGAAATAATAAAAAAACCGGCTGCGTAAACGCTGCCGGTTTTTCTTATAAGTAGTTCTTACTCCGCCGTGAAGGGCAACAGGACGATATTACGCGCCCGTTTGATGGCCAAAGTCAGCTGACGCTGATGCTTGGCGCAGTTGCCGGAGATGCGGCGGGGAAGGATTTTGCCACGCTCGGTGGTATAGCGACGCAATTTCACGATATCTTTATAATCGATGCTGGTCACTTTATCCACGCAGAAGCTGCAAATTTTCTTTTTCGGTTTTCTGCCTCTTTCCCGTCTCACTGCTGAAACCCCCTTTAAAATGGAATGTCTTCTTCAGGGATACTTGGCCCGAAGCCGAAGCCGTCTTGCTGATTGTTGCTTTGATTGGTTTGGCTGTTGCCAGCAGCGCCGCTTTCGCCGGAATTACCCGAGGCGCGGTTGCTGTCAAGAAATTCAATGTTTTGTGCGATAACTTCAGCGACGCGACGTTTCTGCCCGTCTTGCGCTTCGTAAGAACGAATTTGCAGACGGCCTTCAACGAGGATACGACGGCCCTTGGTGAGATTGTTGCCACAGATTTCAGCCAGCTTTTCCCATGAAACGATGGGAATAAAGTCAGTGCTTTCTTGGCCTTGCCCAACCCGGCGGCTGACAGCCAGCGAGAATGTGGCGACGGCCTTGCCGTTAGCGGTGTAACGCACTTCCGGATCCTGGGCGAGACGACCTACCAGTATCACCTTGTTCATGATGTTCCTCCTGGATTATGCCTCTTGCTTGACAATCATGTGCTTGATAACGTCTTCAGTAATCTTCAGTACACGATCGAGTTCAGCAACGACGGCGGGTTCTGCAGTGAAGTGGATCAGGCAGTAGAAACCTTCGAGATTCTTCTTCACTTCGTACGCCAGGCGTTTTTTACCCCAACGGTCAATTTTGACGACTTCACCACCGTTGTTCTTGATCAGGTTCTCGAACTTGGTAATGACAGCGTTGGTAGCTTCTTCTTCCTGCGACTTGATGATAAACATGACTTCGTACTTTCTCACGAAATCACCTCCTTTGGACTGATGGCCCCGCTCCAACGGAACGGAGCAGAAGGTTCAAGCGGCAACTGCCAACTTGACTTATCTAGTATAGCGCCTATAAAAAGAAAAAGCAAGCGCGAGATAAACCGCGCTTGCTTTTAATGATTCTTTAAAAATACTTCCCTTGTGGGATAAGGAATAACAATACCTTCCTGGCGGTAGCGCTTAATCAAGCGCTTAATTAAAGCGTGCCGTAAAGGGGAAAGCTCGCTGTACTCATGTACGGTAAAGATAATGTTGAAGGAGATGCCGGAATCGCCGAAGGTGTGGAAGCGAATCAACGGTTCTTCTTGCGGCGGCGAGTCCATGGCTTCGTGCAGCACAGCGTTGACTTCTTCCAGCGTGATTGCCTCAACTTGCTCCAGATTGCTGTCGTAGGCGACTGAAGCGGGAATGACAACAGATAATTGGGGGCTGGGAAAGGAATAATTGGTAATGATGGATTGAGCGACTTTGACGTTGGGAATGATGACGGTCTGCTGGCTGAGCGTGCGTATTGTAGTACTGCGCCAGTTGATATCGCTAATGTGCCCTTCTTCCTTGGTGCTGAGGCAAATATAATCGCCAGGACGGAGTTGGCGGGAGAATAAAATGCTAAGACCAGCGAACAGATTGGCCAAGGTATCTTGAAGGGCCAGAGCCACGGCTAAGCCGCCAACGCCTAAGGCGGTGAGGATGGGCGTAATGGAAATGCCCAATGATTCTAAGGTGATTAGGGCGCCGAGGAGAAATACAAACACTTCGGCAATCGTGACCAAGATGGAAGTGGTAGGTAAAATGGTTTGAGCGCGTTTCGCATATAGGGTCGCTAAACCGCCGACAATGCGGGCGGCTACCAACGTAGCGGAGAGCAGCACTAACGCTAAAAGTGCGCTAGACAAAAGCTGCTGGATGTTCGACGCTAGTGATACTGTGCGCGTAGTCAAATAAATGCCGCCCATGAGCGACCAGAGAATGGGGATGCCGCGAAAAGCATGGACAAATAATTCGTGGGCTTGCTCCATGGACTCGGAAAGAGGAATTGCTCGTAGTCGCTGGGATACCAAGCGGTTGAGCAAGAGGCCCGTCAAAAGAGAAATAAGGATAATTGCTGTAGGTAACATCCAAAGTTGTAGCGTATCCCAGCCGATGGGTAAAGTAATTGTGTTCATAATAAATAACCTCCGGAAAAGACAGTGAATTTTATGGGATGGTTATGGTATAATAAATAGTAAGAACATGTTGTTGGGCAGTAAGGAGGTGGCGAATGGATATCGCTCTTTTGTCCATGTCGATGAGTCAAAGTCGAGTTCAGGACCAAGTTGGAGTTTCCATTATGAAAAAAGCCATGGATAATGGCACAGAACAGGCTGGCCGTGAACTGGATATGCTGATGCCGGCTATTCCTGGTCTGGGAGAAAACCTTGACATTCAAGCTTGAATATAGTTGTAATGTAACCCCTTAGCTATAAGCTAAGGGGTTTTCTTTATACCCAGTAATCCTCATTCGAGCCCTCTGATTCTCTTCGCGACGCTTGCTCAATTCCCGTATCTTATTGCTGCACGATGATGCGGCTAATCTTGAGGTTGTTAGGCAAGGTATTTTCGGGATTCCCCTGCAGCCATTCCGTAGGCAGTGATTCGACAGAAACCCCAAGTTCAAAGAGAACAGTAGTATCGCTGGCAGTAGCAAGGAAGGAACCATCCATATAACGAATGGCTTTCAACGTATGGCTTTGGCGCAGCTCGCCTAGCGTGGAGCCGACGCCGATGTTTTTATTGGTGCGGAAAGTAGAAGAATAGACGTCGACGCTCAAGACGGAACGAGCCGGGCTAAGCGTGATGGAGAGGGCTGGTGTAGTATCGCGCGGGTCCGGATAAACATTTAAAATTTGATAGCGGCGATCGCCGATGTAGATTTCATCGGGGCTAATTTTGGCTTCTGGATAAGCGCTGCGGATGCCAGCCAAGCCCAAACCAATTTTTATGGGACCGGCCTGACCGTTCGCCAGTAGCAATGATGGCGAAATTTGGCTGTCCGGTACGTTGGAAGGCTTAGCGGTTGCCAGTTCCGGCGGCGGTGCCGGAGGCGTGCCGGCAGCTGGCCCTTCATCCGGCGCGTTGAGCGAACGAAGCCATTGTACAACGGCACCTTGGTTGCGGTTGGCAGCTAAGCGTAGGGCGGTTTGACCCAATTTGTCTTTGCGGGCAAGGTCGGCGCCTCGGTCAATTAAAAGACGCACGACATCGAGTCGCCCGGCGGCAGCTGCGCGCATGAGAGCGGTTTGCTTGTCTTTATCGATGGCATTTACATTGGCGCCATGGTTTAATAAAAGTTCTACTGTTGCCAGTCTGCCTGATTCTGAGGCGGCAATCAAAGGTGTGTAGCCGTCAAAAGCGCGGAACACTTCCGGCGACATACCTCCCTCTAGAAATAGTCCTGCGATGGTAAGATTGCCGCGCTCGGCATTCTCGACAAAGGCTTGTTGGCTGAATGCTACTCCTTTTTGGGATAAGGCTTCTTTGGGTGCCAGTGTAGCTGCATCCTCTGAGTTGTGCTGCTTTACTCCCAAATAGTAACCCGCGAGAACGACTAGTGGTAATAAAAGCAAAGTTGTGGCAGCAATCGCTTTGAAACTAAGCTTGCGGGCGCTAGCGTCCTCTTCTTCATTAGTAGAAAGGGCGGTGGCTTCGCTTTTGGTTGGGATTGATTCTTGCGCTTCCGGCACAGCAGCACGTTTGCGAAAAGGCAGTTTGGCAAACTGTGCTTTAAGTAGAAGTAAGAAGGCAGCGAAGCGTCCTGGGAGAGACGGAGTTGGAGGTGACGTTTCTTCAACGGCCGGTTCCACAGCAACGGCTACTGCATCGGGCAATATGGGAACTGGCTGAGTATCATCCAGTTTAGGCGTTGTTTCGGCAGCTATTTCTTGCTCAAGCGGCCCTAAATCGGAAAGGAGTTTTTCGATTTCATCTTGGGACATGCTTTTTCCGGGCTCTGGATCTATTAATGGAGGCTCTATTGGTATTGCTGCCTCGGGGGCTGGCGGTTCATTTTTTGTTTCGGGATCTTCAGGCGTTTCTTCATTGCCTTGCATGGAGGCCAAGAGCGCGGCAACATCATCCTGGCTCATCTTGGCATTCGGATCGGCTGGCGGTTCGGCAGAAATTGCTTCGGTTGCCGCTTCTGCGATAGTTGGTTCTTCCATTTTCTCCGTCTCGCCTTGCATAGAGGCCAAGAGCGCGGCAACATCATCCTGGCTCATCTTGGCATTCGGATCGGCTGGCGGTTCGGCAGAAATTGCTTCGGTTGCCGCTTCTGGGATAGTTGGTTCTTCCGTTTTCTCCGTCTCGCCTTGCATAGAGGCTAAGAGAGCGGCAATGTCGTCCGGGCTCATAGTGGCATTCGGATCGGCTGGCGGTGCAACAGGGGCTGCTTCCGTCGCCGCTTCTGGGATAGTTGGTTCTTCCGTTTTCTCCGTCTCGCCTTGCATAGAGGCTAAGAGAGCGGCAATGTCGTCCGGGTTCATAGTGGCATTCGGATCGGCTGTTGGTTGAGCAGGAGCTGGTTCTGTTGCTACCTCAGCGATGGTCGGTTCTGCTGCTTTTTCCGGCTCACCTTGCATGGAGGCTAAGAGCGCGGCGATGTCATCCGGGCTCATAGTGGCATTCGGATCGACTGCCGGTTCGGCAGAAACTGCTTCCGCTGCCGCTTCTGCGATAGTTGGTTCCTCCGTTTTCTCCGTTTCGCCTTGCATAGAGGCCAAGAGAGCGGCGATATCGTCTGGGCTCATCTTGGCATTCGGATCGGCTGTCGGTTCGGCAGGAGCCGCTTCTGTCGCCACTTCTGGGATAGTTGGTTCTTCTGCTTTTTCCGGCTCGGTCTGCATGGAAGCCAAGAGTGCGGCGATGTCATCTGGGCTCATCTTGGCATTTGGATCGGCTGCCGGTTCGGCAGGAGCCATTTCTGTTGCTGCTTCTGGGATAGTTGGTTCTTCCGCTTTTTCCGGCTCGGTCTGCATAGAAGCAAAGAGAGCAGCGATATCGTCTGGGCTCATCTTGGCATTCGGATCGGCTGTCGGTTCAACTGGAGGCGCTTCTGGAGTAGTTTCTGCGATGATCGGTTCTGCAGTTTTCTCCGGTTCGCCTTGCATGGAGGCAAAGAGAGCGGCGATATCGTCTGGACTCATTTGAGCGTTTGGATCGGCTGCTGGTGCGGCAGGAGCCACTTCGGTAGCTGCTTCTGCGGTGGTCGGTTCTTCCGGTTGAATAGAAGAAAATAACGCAGCAATGTCATCCTGACTCATTTGTGCGTTTTGATCATGGCTGGGCACGTCAACAGACCCTGCTGAAGAGGAGTCTACCGGCGTTTCGTCTGGCGGCAGAGCTTTCAGCAGGGCTTCAATTTCTTCTTGTGTTAATGTTGCGTGAGGCGCCTTGTCATTCATTGGCATCGTTCCTTCGATTGTTCTGAGTGGGCAAGGCGGTTAGAAAGCGGACGCCTTCTACAAAGTGGCTTGCAGCGTAGCTGCGGCCAGAACTTACCTTGCAAAATAACTGGAGTATGGTATCATTACTTAATAACTAGCACAGGAACCTGAGAATAAGTAACAAGTTTATGTGCTACGCTGCCTAAGAGCAGGGAACCGATTTCTCCCAAGCCGCGAGTGCCGCACAAAATTAGGTCAATCGGGTTGGCGGCGGCATAGCTTATGATTTCATCGGCGGGATTTCCGTCGAGAAGGATGGTTTCGATAGTAAGACCTTCCTTTAAAAAAGCCTCTCTGGCGTCGTTTTGCAAGTCTTCCAGATACTGCTTGGCGGACATTTCAAATTGCAGCAAATTAGCTGCTTTGCCGATAGGATACTGAGCTAAAGGTTCAAAAACACTCAATAAAATAGTGGTCGCACCGCTTTCCTTGGCAAAGCGGATAGCCCAAGGTAAGGCCTTGCGGCTGGTTTCTGAACCGTCGAATGCGAAAATAATGCGGCTAACGCTCATCCAAAGCACCTCCCAGCGAAGAATGAATTTGTTGCTATTCTTAAATTATGTTACATGTTTTATTCGCTGTTTGTCTAGGGAATCCTGTTGGCTGTTAAAAATTAAGCCCTTTGGCCCTTGCAGGGCCAAAAGGGAGAAATTTCTCTGGGTTGAATAAGAGTCGCGGGAGTCAAGAGAGGGTATGCTTATTCCTCCTGCGTGCCCTCAGATTCTCTGGTTCTGTAGTGCAATTATTTTTAAACGATAACTCTTGGCAGGAAAGAGCCAAGAGGACTGCGAATTTAATACAAGATATACTTGTTATTTTGGGAAACGAGGTTGTTGCATGACGCAGACACGAATTCGGCCGCTGGTAGAAGGCGGTATTTTATCGGCGATTGCCATTGTTTTTGCTTTGATGAGCGCGTATTTACCCATCTTGGGTCCTTTTGTTAATATGCTCTGGCCGGTGCCGATCATTCTTTTAGGAGTTCGCCATGGCTTTCGTTGGAGCGTGATGGCGACGCTATCGGCGGGCGTGCTGATTGCCGTATTAATGCACCCGCTGCACGCATTAAGCGTGGTAGTTGGGTTTGGCTTAATTGGTATTGTTCTGGGACATGCGATTCGGGAAGCCTATTCGCCAGGCAAGGCATTGGCTTGGGGTTCTTTGGCTTCGTTGATCTCTAAGGTAGCCGTTTTGGGTCTGAGCGCTTTCATTTTAGGTATCAATCCGTTAGAGATGCAAATTGATGTAATGGCAAAAGGTACAGAAGAGGCGCTGGCTGTGTATCGCTCCATGGGTATGCAAGAAGAAGAATTGCAACGGTTGGCGGCGACGATGGGGCAGTTAGTAGATGTATTACGCATTATTCTGCCAGCTGGTTTTGCTATGGCGGCAGTGGTGGATACGTATCTAAACTTTGTTGTAGCGCGGCTTGTATTGCGCCGTTTGGGCATGGAAGTGCCTGCGTTCCCACCATTTCAACAATGGCGTTTTCACGGCGGGCTTGCTTATGCGTACGCCTTGGCGTTGGTGGGGGCCTATTGGGGTTCCAGTCGCGAGTGGTTATGGCTGCGGGACATTGCTATGAACGTGCAGGTTGTGGCCAGTCTGTTTCTATTTGTGCAAGGCTTGTCGTTAGTCGTATTTCTGACGGATAAGTATCGTTTGCCTAAATTTGTGCGTGGGTTGATTTTGTTGTTGCTTGTGACTAATGGCTTTTTGACGCAACTGGTGATTTATGCCGGGGTGGCCGAAGCGTGGGTGGATGTGCGTCGGCTGCGAAAACCGGGGGAACCATCGTAGGAGGCGACTGTCATGAAACTCATTCCTGATTTTTGGAGAGAGGCGCGTCTCTACTTGATTGTGGGGCTGTGCCTGCTGGCGCTGTTTAGTTTTTACAATTTATATGTTACGTTGTTGGGCTCGTTTTTTTTAGGGGCGTTGTATTTATACGGGCGGGAGCAGCGTCATGAGAATCAGCGCGAGTTAGAAAGTTACATAAAAAAGCTAGCAGTGCAGGTGGGAGCCGCAGAAAAATATGCGCTGGAAGAGTTGCCGCTGGCGATTGCGGTAATCGATCAAGAGGGCTTGGTTTGTTGGCACAATGATCGCCTGCTGGAGTGGTCGGAAGGACGGTTGCATACAGGAGCTCGTATTGATTTGCTTTGGCCGGAACTGCTGCCTAACGGTTGGTGGGGACAGGCGGGAGAATTCACCTTTATGGCTGGGGCCCATTATTATCTGGTTTTGCACCGACCGGCGGAAGAACGTATGATTTTGTACATCCAAGATATGACCGAAGAAGAAGGACGTCGGTTGGCTCTCAAGGCGGCGTTGCCCGCCGTTGCTTATGTTCAGATTGACAACTTTGACGATGTCCTCCAGGGGCTGACGGAGAGTAAACGGGCGGAGCTTCTGGCGGCGGTGAATAAGGAAATTGTCGATTGGGTAGCCGGGCTAAAAGGATTTTCTAAAAAATATACCCGGGATATTTATTTGGTCATGCTGGGGCGCGGGCAACTGGAAAAAGCCATGCGAGAGAAATTTGACGTTCTGGACCGCGTGCGAGAGCTTCATGCAGGCAATCGCATTCCAGTTACCTTAAGTGTTGGTGTAGCTACGGGCGAACCATCGCTCGCGGCGCTGGGGGAACGAGCGCAAATCGGCCTGGATGTGGCCTTGGGACGCGGCGGCGATCAAGTAGCGGCGTACTGTGATGGCAAAGTGCAATTTTTTGGTGGCAAATCTAAGGCAGTGGAGAAAAACACCCGCGTTAAGGCGCGGACCGTGGCGCAGGCAGTACGGAAAAGTATGCTGGATGCGTCCAAAGTTTTGGTCATGGGCCATGTGGGGGAGGACTTTGACAGCTTAGGTGCTGCCATTGGCGTAGCTCGCATGGCGCGGCACCTCAAGAAAGAGGTTCGTGTTATTGTTAGTCAGCCGGGGACGGCCAGTCGTAAGCTAGAGGAGCTTTTGTCCGATTATAGCGAATACGAGGGGCTGTTGGTACCGGCGGATCAGGCACAAGCGTTGGTAGAACCAGGGGTTTTGCTGGTGGTGGTGGATACGCATCGGCCAGGACTGGTGGCAGCCCCGGAACTTCTTAGCCTGATTGAACGTACTATTGTTATTGACCATCATCGGCGTAGTGAAGATTTCATTTTGAATCCCTTTTTGGTATATTTGGAGCCGTCCGCCTCTTCAACTAGCGAAATGGTAGCGGAGCTTTTGATGTACTTTGACGAATCGGTGGAATTGACCCGCTCGGATGCTACCGCCCTGTATGCTGGCATTGTAGTAGATACTAAAAGTTTTACCGTGCAGGCGGGAGTGCGCACATTCGAGGCAGCGTCTTTTTTGCGGCGCGCTGGCGCCGATCCAGTGCTTGTGCGTTATTTGTTCCGTACGGACTTTGCAACCACTCAAGCTAAAGCGCGCATGATGGTGGATACGGAAATGCTGCCTGGAGGGGCGGCGGTGTCTGTTTGTCCGCCTGATGTGCGGGACGCGCAGGTGGTGGCCTCGCAGGTGGCGGATGGGCTTTTGATGGTGGAAGGCGTATGTATGAGTTTTGTGCTCTTTCCTTATGAAGACGGTGTAGGCATTAGCGCCCGTTGTCAAGGAGATTGCAACGTACATGTGATTATGGAGCGCTTCGGTGGCGGCGGTCATCAGACGGTGGCCGGGGCGCAAATCCGCGGTGTTACAGCAGCGGACATAAAAATGCAGCTGGAGGAAATCCTCCACGAGATAGCAAAGGAGAGTGCAGCAGATGAAGGTAATTCTGACGCAAGAAGTTAAAAAATTAGGTAAAAAAGGCGATATTATAGAAGTGGCTGAGGCCTATGCGCGCAACGTACTGTTTCGGCAGCAGTTGGCCATTGAAGCCACAGCGTCGAATGTGAATACCGCCAAGCAGCAATCGGCTGCCAAAGAGCATAAAGAACAACGCGCTCATGATGAAGCGAAAGTATTGGCTTCACAAATGACGAAGGTCAAAGTGAAGCTAGAAGTTAAAGTCGGCGAAGGCGGCAAGGTGTTTGGCGCTATTACGTCCAAAGATGTGGCGGATGCCCTGGTTAAGCAGCATGATTTGGATGTAGATAAGCGCAAGATTGAAATTAAGGAAGCTATAAAAACAGTGGGGATCTATCCGGTGGCTATCAAGCTTCACCCCGAAGTCAGCACACAGATTCAGGTGGAGATTGTTGCAGCTAAGGCTTGATCCTCATATCCTAATAGATCGGAGTCAAGTAGGGTATGAAAGATTTTCTACAACGTATTTTGCATAAAGAAGAAATGCCGGAAAAGGAGCCGTCTCAAGAACGGCAGCTTTTGGCATTGTACCGCACCTATGCTTCTTTGATCGGCCAAGAGAAGTTGATCATTAAGGCGGGGAAAATGGGCGTGTTGCCGTTGATGCAGTCGGAGCGCTTTGAGCAGCGGCTGTTGGGCCTGGAACGGTTGGTTTTTGATGATCCTACGCTGAAGGAAGCCCCGCCGCGGCAGGAAACTCCTGCTGCTTTGCAGGATATTGAGAATCTGTTGGCGGATATGCTGGCGAAAAAGCGGGTAGAAGACCGCATTGAGAAAAAAGTTAACGAGAAGATGGAAGAGCGCCATCAAGAATATCTGCGCGACATTCGCCTGCAGGTGTTGCGGGACGAAGACGGCGGCGAGACGCCGGCCATGCGCAAAAAGTACGAAGAACTGGAAAAAATGGAAGAACGCAGCGTTTCTAAATCCGTTATGTCCATGCTGCGGCCAGCTTCTTTTGATGAGATTGTCGGCCAGGAGCGGGCGCTGGAGGCGTTACGTTCCAAGTTGGCGTCTCCGTATCCGCAGCATTTGATCTTGTATGGACCGCCTGGAGTTGGCAAAACAACGGCGGCACGTATAGCCTTGGAAGAAGCGAAACGGTTGGCATATACGCCGTTTTCGCAGGATGCACCGTTTGTCGAAGTAGATGGAACGACGTTGCGCTGGGACCCGCGGGATATTACCAATCCGTTGGTGGGCTCCGTGCATGATCCCATTTACCAGGGGGCTCGCCGGGACTTAGTAGACAGCGGCGTGCCGGAACCCAAGCCGGGCCTGGTGACGGACGCTCACGGCGGTATTTTATTTATTGATGAAATCGGCGAAATGGATATCATGCTTCAGAGCAAGCTGCTCAAGGTGTTGGAGGATAAGCGGGTTTATTTTGAATCTGCCTACTATGATCCCAACGACCCCCAAGTGCCTCCTTATGTACGCAAACTCTTCACGGACGGCGCGCCGGCGGACTTTATTCTCATTGGCGCTACCACGCGCGATGCGGAGGACATTGCGCCGGCCATTCGCTCGCGTTGTGCGGAGATTTATTTTGAACCGCTGACGCCGCAGCACATTCAGACCATTGTGATTAACGCAGCCAGTAAACTCAAGGTGACCCTGGAGGCGGGCGTGGCGGAACTAATCAGCGAATATACCATTGAGGGTCGCAAGGCTGTCAATATTTTGGCGGATGCCCATGGCGTTTCATTGTACCGACAAGACGGGGGGGAAGGGCGCATTTCCTTAGAGGATGTGTACCGGGTGGCTCAAGTGAGCCGCTTGACGCCGTATGTCAGCCAGAAAGCCAGTACTACCAGCGAGGTGGGCAAAGTCTTCGGGTTGGGCGTGGCTGGCTATTTGGGGTCGGTTTTGGAAATTGAAGCAATGGCTTTTCCGGCAGCGGAAAAAGGCAAAGGAACGATGCGCTTTAATGATACCGCCGGTTCTATGGCGAAGGATTCGGTGTTCAATGCTGCCGCGGTGGTGCGGAAGCTGATCGGCGCTGATTTGGCAGATTTTGATTTGCATATCAATATTGTCGGCGGCGGACGCATTGACGGGCCTTCCGCAGGGGTAGCTATTACGGCGGCGCTCATTTCCGCGATTTCCGGACGCGCCGTGCGACAAAGCATAGCCGTAACTGGCGAAGTGTCCATTCAAGGACGCGTCAAAGCCGTAGGCGGTGTGTTTGAAAAAGCTTATGGCGCGAAGCAAGCTGGCGTGCAGGTCATGCTGATTCCGAAGGAGAATGCCAAAGACATTCCGGAAGGCCATTTGGGCTTAGATATCCGCCCGGTAGAAACGGTTTCCGAAGCATTGGCTATTTTGCTGGAAGAAAAAGCAGCTACGCCAGTAGTATAAGTAAACATAAATCCTCGTCGCAGGACTGGACCTGTGGCGGGGATTTTGTTTTTAGGTTGGAATTTGTGGCAGCCTTGTAACTGTAAAAAAATCGTACCTCGTGACCCTCGTTCGGACTCTCCCTCTATTCCCTATACTCCTGTTCAATTTCCATTATTTCCAATTAGCAGGAGACTGTTTTCATGTGTCGAAAAATAACCAAAACAAACACTTCTGACAATGTGGAGAGGGGATGGTCAGCATGATGCGCATTTATGCTCCGCTCGAAAATCCGGAAAATGGCTGGAGGCCGCTTTTGGCCAAGGAGGAACTGCATTGGCAGCTAGGTAGTCCGTTGAGGGCGTTGGCTTATTGTTGGTGCGGTGCGACAAAAGGGTTTCCCAAGGAAGTAACTGCCGTATTTGCGGCGGCGGAAGAGCACGAGCTGCAAAGCATGCAGCTGCTTTTTGCCTTTCCAGAGTTTCAAGTGCACCTCCCAGGCGGCGAAACAGCGTCCCAATGTGATTTGTGTGTGCTGGCACGGACGGAATTGGAGCAGCATGTACTGATTGTGGAAGCGCAAGGGGAAGAGTCTCTAGGGCCTACGGTGGAGGAATGGCTGCCGCCTGCAAGCCTGCAAAAAGGCAAGCGGGAAAGGCTGCGGGCGTTTTTATCCTTGCTGGAACTGGAAGAAGAAGCGGTAACGAATTGCCAGTATCCTTGGATTCATCGTACCGTTGCCGCTTTGTTGGAAGCCAGCCGCGTTGGAGCACCTAATGCCATGCTGGTAATTCATGCCTTTCAGGCGCCGCCAGAGGTATGGGAAGCCTATGTGCATTTCTTGGCTTGCTTGGGACTGGAGGCGCGCCGAAACGGTATTACGCCGGCAGTGCGGCGGAGTGGCTGCCACCTGCGCTTTGCTTGGGTGGATGGAAATCCAGCGTGTATGCGCCGTTAGAAAGACTGTGCAAAAAAGTAGGGAATGCGTTATAATTAATGATTGTGAACATATGTTTTTGTTGTAGTACAGGAGGAAAAAGATTTGTTGATTGAACGTGTTCCCCCGCAGAATATAGAGGCGGAGCAAGCCGTCCTTGGGGCGATGCTAATAGAAAAAGAAGCGATCGCCAGGGTGACGGAACTTTTAAAGGGCGGCGACTTTTATCGTGAGGCGCATCGGCTGATTTTTGAGGCGATGCTGAATTTGTACAATCGCAATGAAGCAGTGGATATGATTACGGTCATTGAGCTGCTGAAGCGAGAAGACAATCTGGAAAAAGTGGGCGGCATTGCTTACGTGACCTCGCTGGCAAACAGCGTGCCTACGGCGGCGAATGTACATTATCATGCTAAGATTGTGGAGGAAAAGGCACTTTTGCGCCAGCTCATCCAGACATCGACGAAAATTGCCGCTTTGGGCTATGAGGGCAGTGAAGAGGTATCACAAATTGTCGATCAGGCGGAGAAGATGATTTTGGAGGTATCCAACCGCCGCATCGGCGGCGATTTTACGCCTATTAAAAGCATCGTCTTGGACGCTTTTGGCAAGATTGAGCAGCTCTATGAATCCCGTGGCGGTATTACCGGTTTGGCTACCGGCTTTAAGGACCTGGACCGTTTGACGTCTGGCCTGCAAAAATCCGATTTGATTCTTGTGGCGGCCCGACCTAGTATGGGTAAAACGGCGTTTACCTTGAATATTGCTTCTAATGTAGCTATTCGGGAAAAAAAAGCGGTAGCGTTTTTTTCGCTGGAAATGTCCAAGGAGCAGTTAGTGCAGCGTATGCTTTGCGCGGAAGCGTCCATTGATTCGCAAAAGCTGCGTATTGGCGAGCTGGAGGATGACGATTGGACGAAGCTGATTAATGCGGCGGATCGGCTTTCGGGAGCTCCTATTTTCATTGATGATACAGCTGGCATTTCAGTGTTGGAAATGCGCTCCAAGGCGCGACGACTCAAGGTGGAACATGATTTGTCGCTTATCATCATCGACTATTTGCAGCTGATGCAGGGTAATGGCGGCAAAGGCGGCGAAAATCGTCAACAAGAAATTTCCGAGATTTCCCGCTCTTTGAAAGGGTTGGCTCGTGAATTGGGAGTTCCGGTCGTCGCGTTATCGCAGCTTAGTCGCAGCGTGGAGTCACGGCAGGTGAAAAAGCCTATGCTCAGCGATTTGCGCGAATCCGGTTCGTTGGAGCAGGATGCGGACATTGTGGCGTTTCTCTATCGTGAAGACTACTATAATCCAGATACGGAGAACAAAAACATTACCGAGGTCATCATCGCCAAGCACCGCAACGGTCCGGTGGACAGCATACAGCTCTTCTTCCACAAGCAGTTTACACGCTTTGCGGATTTGACGCGTATGCCTGAATAAGGAACCGCTACTTTGCTCATATCACACGCCACGACGGTTCTTTTTCCACCAAACTTTGTCAGAAAGCCTCGGTATAGCCCCGCTATGCCTGCATGTTCTTCCTCGTCTGGCAATTAGGGACGTCGGTTGTCCTGCAATTCCTAGATTTTCAGCGGAGACCGGATACTTGCCTTCCATGGCTGATTTCAGTGGAGACCGGATGCCATGCCTTCCATGGCGCATCCGGCATTAGGAACTTCACGTTCCGTCACGCACTTCACGTACCGTCAGGCGCATCCAGCGCCGTTTCGTCGTGGCGGTGCGTTCGTTAAAACAGCGGTTTCTTACGATGTGTGAAGGTGCCTTTTGTTTCTTCGATGGACTTTGTGAAGACGATGCCGGAGAATTGAATGATTTTTGCAAAAAAGAACAAGCTCTGGTTCTTTGTGATGAAAAAAGAACAAAGATGTATGGAACAAGCGCTGGCAACAAGCGAACGTGCGCAACAACACGGGCAAGCCGAACATTAAAACGAGAATGAAGATAAACATTCGATAAAATATTGACAGAACGAAATTTCCCTGTTATGATATTTATGGTGAAAAATGAATAACTTGTGGGAGACTCAATCTCGGCACTCCGTCATGAGACCGTATTGAGTTCTTTTTATGCGTGAAAAATGACTAGGCTATAATTAATCATGGCTCGTTTTGAGCTATAAAAAAGGTGAGTGATATCATGTCAGCAATCATTGTTATTGGCAGTCAATGGGGCGATGAAGGAAAAGGGAAAGTAGTCGATTACCTGGCGGAACAGGCTAACGTGGTTGTTCGTTACTCCGGCGGCAACAATGCTGGACATACTGTAGTGGTAAACGATGAGGCTTATAAGCTGCAACTACTGCCTTCCGGCATCCTTTATAAAGGGAAGACCTGCGTTTTGGGTAACGGTGTTGTTATTGATCCAGAAGCTATTTTAAAAGAAATAAACGGCATGAAAGAGCGGGGCATTGATACTTCAAGTCTGCGTATTTCTACGCGGGCACAAGTGCTGCTGCCTTATCATCGTCGGCAAGACGAAGCAGAAGAAACGGCTCGCGGCGAGTTTAAAATCGGTACGACCAAGCGCGGTATCGGACCCTGCTATATGGATAAAGTAGCTCGCTGTGGTATCCGCATTGTAGATTTGATGGATGCAGAAGAATTTGCAGCCAAACTGAAACATAATGTAGCAGCTAAAAATGAACTATTGGTGAAGCTCTATGGAGCAGAGCCTTTTGAATATGAGCCCATGTTGGAGCAATACTTGGCCTTTGCTGAACAGTTGCGGCCTTATGTAGCTGATACGACATATCTTCTCAACGACGCCTTGGACAAAGGCGAAAAAGTGCTCTTCGAAGGTGCGCAGGCAACCTTGTTGGATTTGGACCATGGCACCTATCCCTATGTGACCTCGTCCAATCCGATTGCCGGCGGTGCTTGTACTGGGGCTGGCGTAGGTCCTGGCAAGATCGACAAAGTAGTTGGCGTAGTGAAAGCCTATACCACTCGCGTCGGCGAAGGCCCGTTCCCAACCGAATTGCATTGTGAAATGGGCGACACCATTCGCAATGCTGGCCATGAATTTGGCACGGTTACTGGTCGGCCGCGCCGCTGTGGCTGGCTGGATGCTTGTATTGTTAAGTATGCCGGTCAGGTGAGCGGTTTAGATGCACTGGCCATCACCCGCTTGGATATTTTGGATGGTTTGGACAGCATCAAGCTGTGTGTTGGCTATCGTTATAACGGTGAGCTTATTAAAGAATATCCGGCTAGCTTGAAGGTATTGTCCAAGGTGGAGCCGGTTTACGAAGAATTTGCCGGTTGGAAGACGGACACTACCAAAGTGCGCCGCTACGAAGATTTGCCGGTGGCTGCCAGAACCTATTTGGAACGTCTCAGTGAAGCGGCTGGCGTTCGTATTGGTATCGTTTCGGTCGGTCCTAATCGCGAACAAACCATCATTATGGAAGAAATGTTTTAAAAAACCATTGACACAGAAATGATATAGTGATATAATTCCTTTCTGTGAGACATGACCTACTAGCTCAGTCGGTAGAGCACCTGACTTTTAATCAGGGTGTCGTTGGTTCGAGTCCAACGTGGGTCACCATCAAAAACTCAGCCTTTCAGGTTCGCCTGAAGGGCTTTTTTTTTATCGGAGCAGAAGCTTTACTCACGGCTCGCACCAAAACAGATCTTTTTTCGTCAGCTTTTGTCAGAAAGCCTCGGCATAGCCCCGCTATGCCTGCGTTTTCTTTCGCGCCTGACGGAAAAATCTTTTGTTTTGGCGGAGCGTTCGCTAAAGTTTCTGCTCCTTGCAGCCACTAGCTTTTGAGATGAATTTGCTCGTTAAGCTAGTGGTTGCTGTCGTTTTAGACTCTAACTGTTATCCGGCTTAATCGGATTTTTTTGTTCTGTGATCATCTTGTTCCAATAAAAGTCTCAAATACAATCATTGATCCGTAACCCTCTGCGAAATCCTCCGATTCTCATCGAGACTCTTGTTGCATTTTCGTACCTCGCGCCTTGCACGGAAGCATTGTTGCTTTTAATAAGGATTCGCGATATAATTAATGGAATGCATTGAGCGGATAGAAGTCAGCCCCTACTTGGTATACGGAACGGACGGCAACCATATAGCGGTTATACAGGAACTCGCATGCAAGCGAGCTTTCTTTTGTATGTAAAAATGCAGTCGGAAATAAGAAAATTATAATAAAACATGGAGGATTTTTTAGTGAGATCATCAAAACCAAAAGGAAAATTGCTGGTCATTCCCTTGGGCGGCCTGGGGGAAATCGGCAAGAACATGACGGTGTTTCAGTACGGAGATGACATCGTGATTCTGGATGCAGGCCTGGCGTTCCCGGAAGATGATATGCTGGGCATTGATTTGGTCATTCCGGATATGTCGTATCTGTTTGAAAACCGAGACAAGGTGCGCGGCGTTGTTTTGACGCATGGTCATGAGGACCATATTGGTGCGTTGTCCTATTTGTTGCGGGAGATTAATGTTCCCGTATACGGCAGTCGTTTGGCCTTGGGCCTTGTAGAAGGACGTCTGAAAGAAAATCGCGTTGGCAAGTACAATCTGGTGCCCACGAATCCAGGGGATGAGTTGACGTTGGGTGTCTTTAAGATCGGCTTTATTCAAGGCAGTCACTCGATTCCTGATGCCTGTGGCATTTACTTCAAGACGCCGGCGGGAACGGTAGTGCATACAGGAGACTTCAAGATTGACCAGACTCCTGTGGATAACAAGCTCATTGATATTCATAAATTTGCCGAATTGGGCAATCAAGGTGTGTTGCTTCTGATGTCGGACAGCACCAATGCAGAACGCCCCGGCTATACCGCGTCAGAGCGGACGGTAACGGCAGCGTTAGACATACAGTTTCGGGCGGCGAAAAACCGTATTATTATGGCCAGCTTTGCTTCCAATGTGCTGCGTGTTGGCCAAGCGATTCAGACGGCGGCTAAATATGGCCGCAAGGTGGTAGTAATGGGTCGCAGCATGGTGAATGTGGTTGCGATTTCTACGGAATTGGGATATCTGGATATTCCCGAGGGTGTATTGATTGAACCTGAAGAGATGAAAAACTACCGCGACGATCAATTGCTCATTTTGACTACCGGCAGCCAGGGCGAACCGATGGCGGGCTTGAGCCGCATGGCTTCGGGTACCCATCGCAATGTGGCTGTTGTGCCTGGCGATACGGTAATTATTTCCGCTACGCCTATTCCGGGGAATGAGAAATCCGTTTCTCGCACCATTGACAGCCTGCTTCGTCTAGGCGCTCATGTAGTGTATGAGCGGTCTTCAGGCATTCACGTATCTGGCCATGCCAGCCGGGAAGAGCTGAAATTGATGCTGAATTTGGTGCGTCCGAAGTATTTCATTCCCGTTCATGGCGAGTACCGTATGCTGCGGCAGCACGGCGCACTGGCGGAAGAAATGGGCGTACCGTCGGAAAACGTTTTTTACGGTGAAAACGGTCATGTTTTTGAATTTACGCGCAAAGCAGCGCGCATGGCTGGCAAGGTGAAAGCGGGACGCGTCTTTATTGACGGCTTAGGCGTGGGCGATGTGGGCAACATTGTTATTCGGGATCGGCAGCAGCTGGCGAACGACGGGGTCATCATCGTCGTCGTTACACTGGACAAGCAGCGGAACGTACTGTTGTCTGGGCCGGACTTGGTATCGCGCGGTTTTGTCTATGTGCGCGACGCTGGCGGTCTGATGAACGAGGCGCAGCAAAAAGTGCGTCAGGCGCTGGATCGTTGCTCGGAGCGCAATTTGAGTGACTGGTCTTCCATCAAGGTTCAAGTCAAGGAAACCCTGGGCAAGTTCCTGATGGAAAAAACCGGCCGTCGGCCGATGATTCTGCCAATTATCATGGAAGTATAAGACCGGATTTGACAAGAAGAGGGTCTTCGACTATATTGATGCATATACGAACAATGTGACGAACGGGATAAGTAATGGCAAGGCGTCTTTTAGAGAGCTGGGGGATGGTGTAACCCGGTAGGCGCATGCGATGAAATACACCCGGGAGCAGCAGGCTGAAAATCCTAGAGGTTAGTAGGCTGGGCCGGCGGATCGCCGTTATCGATCATAGTGGAGCGGCCAGTCGTAACGATTGGCAACCAGGGTGGTACCACGGGCATACGGCTCGTCCCTCATTTGAGGGGCGGGTCTTTTTTATTAGGGGCCGCTCATTTCTTCACTGCTCACGCCCCGAAGTATCTTTTTACGCCTGACAGTGTCAGAAAGCCTCGGCAGAGCGCCGCTATGCCTGCGTTTTCTTTCGCGTCAGACGAAAAAATCTTTCTTTGGGACAAGAGCGCTCAGAGAACGAGCGGCCCCTTCAGAGTGGTATCACAACGAATCCTTTGTTCTGGAGCGATGCGTTCGTTTGGGATGCGGCCCCTGATGGGGCTGAGGTTTTGTTGAGTAACTAAGAATAACATTTGGAAATAGATAGGATAGCAAGAGGAGGAACTAAAAATGAGTGTATTAGATGTCTTGAAGGAACGCGGCTATGTGCAGCAAATGACCCATGAGGCGGAAATCGCCGAGCTGCTGGAAAAGGAAAAGATCACGTTTTACATCGGCTTTGACCCGACTGCAGATAGTTTGCATGTGGGGCATTTCTTGGGCATGATGGTTATGGCGCATATGCAGCGCGCCGGGCACCGTCCCATTTGCCTGATTGGCGGCGGTACGGCGATGGTGGGCGATCCGTCGGGGAAGACGGATATGCGCAAAATGATGACGCCGGAAACTATTGAACAAAACGGCGAGTGCTTTAAAAAGCAGATGGCTCGCTTTATTGATTTCAGCGAGGACAAAGCGGTGATGGCCAATAATGCGGATTGGTTGATGCAGCTGAATTATGTCGGCTTTCTGCGGGAAATCGGCGCGCATTTTTCCGTTAACCGCATGTTGACAGCGGAGTGCTTCAAGCAGCGTCTGGAAAAAGGTCTGTCTTTCTTGGAGTTCAACTACATGATCATGCAGGGCTACGACTTTTTGGAACTGAACCGTCGTTATGGTTGCGTTATGCAGATGGGCGGCGATGATCAATGGTCGAACATTCTTGCTGGCGCTGATCTCATTCGACGCAAGGAAAGCAAGGCGGCTTTCGGTCTGACATTTACGTTGCTCACCAAGAGCGACGGCAAAAAAATGGGCAAAACCGAGAAAGGCGCTCTCTGGCTGGATGCGGAGAAAACGTCTCCGTACGAGTTCTATCAATACTGGCGCAATGTGGATGACGCTGATGTGGAAAAATGCCTGTCTCTTCTGACTTTCCTGCCGATGGAAGAAGTACGTCGCCTGGGCGCGCTCAAAGATCAGGCCATCAACGAAGCCAAGAAAGTGCTGGCTTTTGAAGTAACGAAGCTGGTGCATGGCGAAGGTGAGGCTACTAAAGCCAAAGAAGCGGCAGAAGCTCTCTTCGGCGGCTCCGGCGCTTTGGATAACGCTCCTACTGTTACGATTGCCCAAGCGCAGCTCGGCGGAAAGATCATCGACATCATGGCCGAAGGGGGCATTGTTGCTTCTAAGAGCGAGGGACGCCGTCTGGTGCAGCAGGGAGGTCTGCTCCTAGGCGAGGCTAAGGTAACGGATTTAGACACCGTGTTGACGGCACAGGACTTCACTGATGGCAGCGTGCTGTTGCGCAAAGGTAAGAAAAGCTATTTCCGCTTGGTCCTGGAGTAAGGACAGAACTCAGAGTAACATTTATACAAAGTTTTTAAACAGAAGAGGCTGTGCCACTAAGCTAGTGGTGCAGCCTCTTCTGTTTAAATGTCGTATCCTTCTGGCATTTCTTTGTTGTCTCTGTTCCGTTGTGTATCATGCCCTTTTTCTGCTCTTTATCTTTCCTGCAGCGTTCCCATGAGGCCATGCTTGAGGGCGTAGTTAACCAGCTCGCTTTTACGTGTGGCTCCGAGCTTTTCCATCACTCTCGTTTTATAGGTTTCGACGGTTTTGGCGCTGAGGGTGAGTTTCGGGGCGATTTCGGTGATGGCGTAGCCGTGAACGATATAGCGCAGTACTTCCAGTTCGCGGGTGCTGAGGAGGTCTTCAGGCCGGTCTGCTGCGGCCGTGTCTTCCCCCAAGGTGCGCAGCAGGCGCTGTGAATCTTGAGGAGATAAGTAACGGCTGCCAGATAAAACCGTATGTACCGCGTCGAAAAATTCTTTGTCTACGGCGTTCTTGGTTAAAAAACCTTGCGCGCCTAGGCGGAAGCCTAAGCGAATATATTGTTCATCTTCATGCATGGTTAAAAGCAGGATGCGTGTTTGCGGCGAGGCGCTACGGATATGCTCAATGCAGGAAAGGCCGTCTAAGGCGGGCATGGAAATATCCAGAATAATCAAGTCTGGATGTAATTCTCGCACCAGCTCGATGGCTTCGAGGCCGTCGGCGGCTTCGCCAACAAGCTGTAATGATGGATCTTTTTGTAGCATGGCTTTGAGTCCAGAGCGGATTAGACGGTGATCGTCGGCCAAAATAATGGTATTCATAAAGGAGTCTCCTTTTCTTGTCCGGTGCTGATTTGTTTGCTCAATCAGCGCTTGACCTTAACGGAATTTCAACGCGCAAGAGCGTGCCTTGGTCTGCGGCGGGAGATAAGATAAAGCGTCCCCCTAAAAGTTCCACTCGCTCGCGCATGCCTTGGATGCCTAAGCGGCCTGTTGCGGTAAGGCGGTTTTCGCTTACGCCTCGGCCATTGTCGGTCAATTCGATACATAACCAGCCTTTTTCCTGATGGAAGTTTAGGTGCAATGAGGTGGCCTGGGCGTGCCGGATGACATTGGTAACGCCTTCTTGAACAATACGGTAGAGCGCTACGGCTACATCGGAGCGCAGGTCCCATTCTTCTTGTTCGCTTTCCAACGTCCACTGCAGCGACAGAGGCGTGCAAAGACGTTCTAGGTGCCGTCGTAAGGCGGCAATGAGGCCAATGTCGTCGAGGACCGGCGGGCGCAGCTCGACCGCCAGCTCGCGGATTCCTAGCAGCACGCCTTCGGCAATGTTGCGGGAGCGTAGCAGCACTTCTCGGTACGTAGGGTCGTCGGTTTCTTCGGCCAGCATGCGCATAGTTACCATCAAGGAAGCTAAAGCTTGGCCTGTTTCGTCATGGAGTTCTCTGGAAATGCGCCGACGTTCGTCTTCTTGGGCGCGTAGCAGGCGTTCCATGAGATGTGCTCGCACGGATTCTTTTTGCTGCAGCTCCCGCAGCAGACGTTCTCGTTCATCCAGGTTGCGGGTCAAGGTGCCGGTCATGGCGTTAAAGGCGGTGGTGAGGCGCTCTACCTCCGGCGCGCCGCCGCAGGAGGCCTGCTTTTGCCATTGTCCGGCGGCAATCTTGTCGGCGACAACCGCAAGCCGCTCCAAGGGCGCGGTAATGGCTTTGGCGATGCGGCCGCTGGCCAGGGCGGCTATAAAGCAGACTAGGACGGTCAGCAACACCGCTTCGGCCAGCTTGCCTGCAAGGTATTGTCTGGCGGCGGAAGTGGAAAGGCCGACATGAACGCTGCCTAACGACCCTTGGTCGATAGGAGCTGTCATTTCCAGCAGGCGGCCCTCGTTGCTTGTAAGCTGGCGGCTTTGGGGCGATTCGGAAGGCTGGGTTTGGCGGGCCCGTTCGATCAGCGCCGAGGGTACGCCGCCGTCAAAGGTATGGGCCAAGATGCGCCCGGAGGTGTCGGTAATAAAGATATAGCGAATATAGTGGCTGGTTTGCGCGCTTTGGCGCACTTCTTCGCCCAGGCTGTAATAATCCTCTGCCATGATCATAACAGCGCTTTTGGAAGCTACATGAAAAGCGGTTTCTTGTCCCAAACTTTCTAATTGTTTGTGCAGTAAATCGTTGCTGACTTCCCATATAATGCCGCTCATGAGCGAAGCCAGCAGCACTAAGAGGACCACGCTATACATTTGAATGCGGCTGCGGATGGAGAGGCGGCTTATGGCCGCTAGGATGTTCATGGCAGAGCCTCGCGGCGGCCGAAGGCCTGGCGGAAGCTGCTGTACCATTCTTCGCTGGGCGGGACAAAGCGGTCAATAAGAAGGCCTTTGAGGGCTTCCTTTAGTTCGGGCTGTTCGTGTAAATGGAGGAAAAGCTCCTGCAATTGCTGGCGTTCTTCCGGTGGCATGCTGCGCCGGACAACTACCGGCCCTGTGCCCATGGCAGGAGAGGTTTCAATGATGCGTACCGCATCGGCGACTTCGGGGTAATTCTGCCTGGCATGGTTATAGGCCAGGGTGGAGACGGATGCGCATTGAACCGAGCGGTTGGCGACAGCATGGAGCGATTTTTCATGGCCGTACGTATAAACTGAGTGAGAAAAAAAGCTTTCCGGCGTTTGGTCGAGTTCCTGCAAGCGTCTGGCCAGATAGACATAGCCGGAGTAGCTCATCGGATCGGAAAAGGCGACAGTGCTTCCTTTTAAGTCGCTTAGCGTTTGGTAGGGGCTGTCTCGGTGTACCAAGATGACGGCGTTATAAAGAGAGCTGCCCATACGTTCTTGCGCGGCGATGACGTGCATATCATCTAGAGATGGGTATGCGCCAAAGGCGCCTGCCGGGAAAAAGGCCAGGTCTGTGCCGCCATTGCGCAGCAAGACCGATACCTCCAGATAGTTGCGTCTGGGGATCAGCACGGCTTGGCGTCCGGTGGCTTGGCTGAGGTAGTCTGCGATGCGCCGAAAATGCGCCGCCGTTTCGGCGGGAGAGAGGCTGGAGATGACGGCGATGCGCAGAGTTTTATCGCTGGTGTGTAGTTTGTCTGGCACTCCCAACGGCTGGGTTTGACGAAAATCTACGTCTGGAGAGGCATTGGGACTGCAGGCGGAGAGCGTTAGGCAGCAAAGCAGCAACAATAAAATACGTAAGGGGAAAGACACGATAACTCCTCCTTGGGTGTGAAAAATACAATGTAAGGAAACGGCTTACGAGAATGAGGAAAAATACTGCCATAAAGTTCAGCCAAATCCCGCTGGGGTGAAAATTGAACATTTGTAATAATGATAAAGGAAGTTATTATTTTTTAAAAGAGGTGGCAGCTATGTTTTCATTCTTGAAGCCAAGAGCCGCGACACAGACGGTGGCGGCGGCTGATGTGGAGCGCACGTACAAAGTTTACCGGATTCAAGCTCTTTTAGGCGTGTTTTTTGGCTATATGGCGTATTACATTGTGCGGAATAATTTTGCTCTTTCTACTCCCTATCTTAAAGCGCAGCTGCATCTGAGCGCAACCGAAATAGGCATGCTCAGCAGTTATATGCTGATTGCCTACGGCATCAGCAAGGGTATTATGAGCAGCCTCGCGGACAAGGCTGACCCGAAACGCTATATGGCGTTGGGGCTTTTGATGTGTGCGGCGGTCAACTTGACCATGGGCTTTTCGACGGCGTTTTGGATGTTTGCAGGCTTAGTAGTATTGAACGGCATGTTTCAGGGGATGGGCGTAGGCCCGAGCTTTATTACGATTGCCAATTGGTTTCCTCGGCGGGAACGCGGCATTGTGGGGGCGGTCTGGAATATTTCCCACAACGTAGGCGGCGGTATTGTGGCGCCGATTGTCGGCGTGGCTTTTTCACTTGTAGGCGGTCCAGAAAACTGGCAGGCGGCGAGTTATCAGGTTCCTGCGCTTGTGGCTGTTTTCTTCGCCATTGTGGTGCTCCTTTTATGCAAAGGATCGCCGGCCAGCGAAGGATTACCGTCTTTGGCGGAAATGAGGCCAGAACAGGCAAATCCGGCGGAGTTGCGGAAAAGCAATGCCCAGGCGCCGGAAGACATGACCGCTTTTCAGATTTTTTGTCAGTATGTACTGAAAAACAAAAATGCCTGGTTCGTATCATTAGTGGATACTTTCGTTTATATGGTTCGTTTTGGTATGATCAGTTGGCTGCCTATTTATCTGTTGGAAGTAAAGCATTTCAGCAAAACGGAAATGGCGATTGCTTTTCTGTTCTTTGAATGGGCTGCCATTCCGTCGACTCTTTTTGCAGGGTACCTGTCGGACAAGTTTTTTAAAGGCTATCGGATGCCGCCGGCCATTATCGCCATGTGTTTAATCTTTTTCTGCGTCATCGGCTATTGGCAGAGCACGACGCTGTTCTGGACTACGGTCTTTGCGGCTATTGTAGGCTGCTTGATCTATATTCCGCAGTTTTTAGCGTCGGTACAAACGATGGAAATTGTTCCTTCCTTTGCGGTTGGTTCGGCTGTAGGACTGCGCGGGTTTATGAGCTATATTTGCGGCGCCTCCTTGGGCACCAGTTTGTTTGGTTTCATGGTGGACCGAGTGGGTTGGGATGGCGGCTTTTACGTACTCCTGACAGGGGTGGTTTGCTGCGTATTCTTCTGCGTTCTAACGCATCGAGGTGCGCAAAAATTGGCTAAGGAACGAGAAGAGCTGCAGCGTGCGGCGAGCTGATTAGTTTTAAATTATAGTAGAACGTGGAATTCGGCTTGGTTGGTGCGGGTAGCTGCACCAACTAAGCCGAATTTGTTTTATAACTTCGCTTTTCTCTGTTTTCCTCTGGCGGTTTGCTGTTGCCTCAGTTGCCCTGTGTGTCCTCTGGAAATGGAATTCCTCCATTGCAAGTCGACTTTGAAAAACCAGCAAAATAGCGACATGTACAGTTTGTAAAGTTTTTTGGTGAAGGACAAAGTAAATTTTTTTAAAAGTTAAGAATTTGTTTTCTCCGGCCTTGGAGTGTGCTATGATGAGATAGCAGTCGATAACACGACGAGGAGGATGACACGTGAGAATGTTTGAAGAAGTTTTGGAAAAAGCAAAGGGAATTCCTACTTGTAAAGTGGCGGTAGCGGCAGCGGAAGACGAGCATGTCTTAGAAGCGGTGCTGGCGGCGAAAAAGCAAGGAATTGCCGAGGCGATTCTTGTTGGTGATAAAGAGAAAATCTTGGCTCTGGCGGCGCAGTGCGGCGTAGCGGCAGAAGATCTGAATATTGTCCATGAGGCTAATCCCTGTAAGGCGGCTCTGGAAGCCGTGCGGCTTGTCAGCACAGGGGAAGCGCAAGTGGTCATGAAGGGCTTGCTTCCGACAGCAGACTTTCTGCGAGCGGTGTTGAACAAGGAAGTCGGGCTGCGACAGGGCAAGCAAGTACTGTCTCATGTGGCGGTGATGGAAATTCCCGGGCGGGAGAAACTGCTCTTTATGAGCGACGGCGCGATGAATATGCGGCCGGATTTGCCGCAGAAGGTGCAGATATTGAAGAATGTCGTTCATGTAGCGCATGCGTTGGGTTTGGAAAAACCGCGCGTAGCGGCGCTGGCGGCGGTAGAGGTCGTCAATCCGGATATGCCGGAAACGGTGGATGCGGCGGCGTTGGCTAAAATGTGCGAACGCGGTCAAATCAAGGGCTGTATTGTAGACGGCCCCTTGGCGCTGGATAATGCCTTAAGCGAAGAAGCGGCGCATCACAAAGGTATTGTCAGCGAAGTGGCTGGGCGCGCCGATGTGCTCTTGGTGCCCGAAATTATCTGCGGTAATATGTTGTACAAGGCGGCTACCTTTTTGGCTCAAGGTGCGGTAGCCGGTGTGGTGATTGGTGCTAAAGCTCCAATCGTCATGACTTCACGCGCTGATTCATCTGCGGCGAAGCTGCAATCCATCGCGTTGGCCGTGCTGGCGGCGCAGCCTCAAAAGTAGCCAAAGCCAAGGCTAGGATTTATTTTGCAAAAAGGCGTTGACAAGGTGAGGTTATTCCGTTAATATATACATTGTCCCGGAGCTGCAGTAGCGGCAACGGCAAACGGCCCGTTGGTCAAGCGGTTAAGACACCGCCCTTTCACGGCGGTAACAAGGGTTCGAATCCCTTACGGGTCACCAAACTCGCGTTTAGCGCTTCGGCGCTGGACATAGAGTGGGCGATTAGCTCAGCTGGGAGAGCGCCTGCCTTACAAGCAGGATGTCGGCAGTTCGATCCTGTCATCGCCCACCAAAAAAATGCGGCCCCGTGGTGTAGCGGTTAACATGCCGCCCTGTCACGGCGGAGATCGTCGGTTCGAATCCGATCGGGGTCGCCACTTTTTTTTTGCCGCGGTAGCTCAGTCGGTAGAGCAGAGGACTGAAAATCCTCGTGTCGGCGGTTCGATTCCGTCCTGCGGCACCATTGTAACAGCGACGCCTTTCCTGTTTGGAAGGGCGTTTTTTTGTTTGGAAAAGGGTGGATCTTCGAACTGAAACGAGAAAACGAAAATTCACATAATTGCAAATGTTTATTTCAAGAGTATTTTCAAACGATGTAAAGAAAAGTATAATAAACATACAATAAGCTAAGATTGGCTAATGGTAGAAATGAGGGGGACGTCATGATGAATCAGAATAAGAGTCGTATACCTATTGTTGCACAAATTGTGGTTATGTTTGTCTTAGCAGTGTCTTTGATGGCAGGGGTCGTAGGGTATACCTACTACCATTTGCGAGCAGTCGGGGCGGAAGCGCAAAACGTCATTGAAGCGGATGCGTTGGATATGGTGGCGGCCAAGGATGCGCATACGCAATTTACAAGGGCGCTTTTAGATATGCGCGGATTCCTCTTTTATCCGGATGGCATGGATACTTATGAGAAGGGATATCGGGCGAACATTCAGTTGAGCTATTCGATTATGAACGACTATGTCTCCAAGGTGGAAAAGCCGGAGTTGAAGGCTAAAGGCGAAGAAGTGAAAAAGCTCATTGGAGATTATGTTAATTTGGGGGATCGAGTGATTGCGGCGAAACGCGCTAATGATCCTAACTTGGCTAAGATTACAGGCGAAGGACGCGCGTTGGTTGCGGCGATCGATAAGGGCTGTGTGGAGCTGACGGAAGCGCAGCGGCAGACGTTGCTGAAAGAGACTCAAATCATGGTGGCTCATGTGCAGGAACGTTCCAACAATGCATTGCTTGTAAGCGCAATTATCATTGTTTTTGCCTTGGCAATGGGTATTGGGTATAGTCGTGCTACGGCTGCGCGCTTGGCGCATGTAAAAACGGAATTGGAATGTATTGGCAATTTAGATTTAACTCGGGCCGATGTGGTTCCAAAGCGCAATGATGAAATCGGCGATATGGGTTTGATGATGAATGCTATGCGCAGGCAGCTCAAGCAAGTGGTGCAGCAGGTGCATAGCGGCAGCCAGACCTTAGCCGCTGCCAGCGAAGAATTAAGTGCCACGATTGAAGAGACCATGCGGGCCTTAGAACAGGTGGTTACCAGCGTTGAGGAAATCGCGCACGGTGCTACGCAAAATGCTGACAACATTACTACTGTCTCGGCGACCATTGAAGAAATCTCCGCCGGGACGGAAGAAATGACCGCCAATGCCAACGAAGTAAACAACGGTACGCAAACTGCGGTGGAAGAAGCGAACCGCGGCATGGTCATGCTGGGCGAAGTGGTCGCGCAAAATGAGAATATAGGCCGTTCGATGGGCGAGATTACGGCGGTTACGAACAAGCTGGCAGCGGCATCGGAAAACATCAAAGGCATTGTGGATGTGATCAATGGCATTGCCGGACAGACCAATTTATTGGCGCTTAATGCAGCTATTGAAGCGGCTCGCGCGGGAGAAGCGGGCAGAGGTTTCGCCGTAGTGGCCGAAGAGGTGCGCAAGCTGGCGGAACAAAGCGCCAAGGCCACCGAGGAAATTGCCGGTATTATCGGCAGCATGGGCGAAGAAATCGCTTTTTCTGTTGCGCGCGTGGATGCGGCGAATAAGGATGTTCTCTCAGGCAAGGAAACGGCGCACCGGACTGCAGAGGGCTTTAAAGCGATTATTGATCGTCTGGGAAAAGTAAAAATTGGAATTGAGCAGATTGCTGCTTCTGTAGATGAGACTGCTCATGGCACGCAGGCTATGGTGGATAATGTGCAAAGTATCAGCGCTGTGGCGGAAGAGACCTCGGCGACCTCGCAGTCCGTGGTGCATGCAACAGAGCAGCAGCGGGCCAGTATGCGCGAGGTCAACAGCAGCGCTGAGTCACTGGCTACCTTGGCGACGGAGATGAATCAGATTGTGGGTCGCTTTAAAATTTAATGCCCCATCCTCTTGGCGGCAGCGCTGTTAGCCGTTACAATAAGAACAGGATATTTTTTACAGGAGAGGGGCAGTAAGGTTGGCGACACTGCATGAAGCGTTGCAGCAGCTTTGCGACGAAGGTTTTTTGGATGTAACTGGAGACGGGGGCTCGATGCGGGACATTGAGGATGTCTTGGAAGAAGCGCAGGCAATCGCGTCTTTTGATGAAGATGAGTATCGCGTGGTGCGAGGCGTTCCCGGCGAGGCCTGGGTGGTTCGGCTGGAAGCGGATGGCCGTATGTCGCAACGGGGCCGGATGTTTGTAAAAAAATAAACCCTTTGTTTTAAGGAGCGGCTTGTGAGCAAGCCGCTCCTTTTTTCTGTATTTTTTATATCTCCTAACCCTCAACTGCGCCTTCGCGCGACTTCCGTGACTCTTGTTCAATGTTTGCGCTTTCGCTTGGCGTTTGCGAAGGAATAATTTTCTGTTACAATTAACTATATAATGGATTGCATGACGCAGAGGGAGTCTGAATAAAATGGGAGAACAAGTGGAACGCGGTTACCGGGAGCTGTTTGAACATTCGGCTGTCGGTATGGCGGAGGTTACTTTGCAAGGCATGTTTCGGCGGGTTAACAAGATGTTTTGCCGTATGATGGCTTGCGAAGAAAAAGAACTACTAGGCCTTCGGTTTCAAGATATTACACATCCGGATGATCTGAAAGAAGATATAAGGCTAGTGGAAGATTTGGTAAAGGGGATACGGGACCGTTATGAATTGGAAAAGAGATATATACGATTTGATGGCTCTGTTATATGGATTCATCTTTCGGTTGCGGTCGTACGAGATGAAATGGGGCGTCCCTTGTATTTCGTTTCTACCATTGTCGATATTTCACAGCGCCGCGCGGGCGAGTTGCGTTTGCGGGTATTATCAGAAGCGGTCGAGCAAAGTCCTGTCAGTATTGTCATTACCGATCCCCAAGGTGGAATTGAATACGTAAATCCTATGTTTTGCAAGGTGACCGGTTACGAGAAAGAGGCAGTGTTGGGACATAATCCTCGTATTCTCAGTTCCGGCAAGATGAGCGATGCTTTTTACCGAAAGCTTTGGCAAACGGTGACTTCGCGGAAAATTTGGCAAGGAGAGTTTATTAATCGTCGCAGAGATGGCGTTGAATACTGGGAGAAAGCCAGTATTTCTCCCATTGTAGATGAGCAGGGGCGGATTTTGCATTATGTCGGCGTCAAAGAGGATGTTACTGAGCGTAAGCGCAATATTGATGAACGGGAGCATTTGCTGGCGGCGTTGGAGCGGCGCGTACGCGCTTTGCAGTGTTTGACGACGATTTCTAATGCTATTCAGCAAAAGGAGAAATTGGAAGACTTGTTCTGGGAAGTGCTGCGAATTTTGCCTGAAGGCTGGCGGTATCCAGCGGTGGTGCATTTGGTATATGACGGTGTGGATTATGCCTATCCAGGCTTTTTGCAGACTGCGGACCGGTTGCGGGCGGCCTTGAAAGTGGGCGAATCTACGCGAGGCTGGGTGGAGATCGTTTATCCCCAAGAACATCCGCGAGCTTATGAGGGGCCGTTTTTGCGAGAAGAGCGGGAACTATTAGAAACAGTGGCGCGTATGTTGGGACAGAGCCTGCGGCGGCGGGAAAGCGAAGCAAAACTGGAACAAGCCAGGGAAGCCGCGATGGAGGCTAATCGGGCGAAGAGTCTGTTTCTCTCGAATATGTCCCATGAGATTCGGACTCCGTTGAATGCCATTCTTGGCTTTTCGGAAATCTTGTACCGCGACACCACCATGGGGCGGGAGCAGCGGGAAAAGCTGCAAATTGTCAATCGCAGCGGCACCTATTTGCTGGCGTTGATTAACGATGTGCTGGAATTGGCCAAAGTGGAATCCGGGCGCGTTGTTTTGCAGAACTCTCTTTTTGACTTGCGCCGCTTGGTCCGGGACATGGGCAGTCTGTTCCAGGTGCGTTTGGACCAAAAAGGCTTGCAGCTTTTGCTGGAAACTGTGGAGCCTTTGCCGGAGCAGGTAAAGGGAGATGAAGGGAAAATACGACGCATTCTGGTTAATTTAATTGGCAATGCGTTGAAATTTACGGATCGCGGCGTTATTAACGTGCGTTTAGCGGGAAAATCCTTGGAAGACGGGAAATGGCGGCTGCAAGTCACAGTAAAAGACAGCGGTATAGGTATTGCTGTAGAGGATCAGGAAGCTATCTTTGGGTATTTTGAGCAAGCGTACCATCAACGGCATGATCGAGGCGGTACAGGGCTAGGACTGGCTATCAGCCGGGAATTTGCCCGAGCTATGGATGGCGATATTTCCGTGGCCAGCCGGCCTGGCGAAGGGGCGGAGTTTTTGGTGACCTTGCGATTGGAAGAAGGAACGCAGCAGGAGATGGCAGCACCTCGGTCGGAGTTGGTGGCAGGGTTGTTGCCGGGACAACAGGCATACCGGATACTTGTCGCCATGTCCGTGGAGACGGATTCGCTCTTACTGCAAGCGATGCTGGAGCAAGCCGGTTTTTTGGCGGTAGCCGTAGCGGGCAAAGAGGAATTGCTCCAAGAAAGCGATCGCGGCGCAGATATGATTTTTGCGGACTTGGCCTTGCTGCAGACCGAGGAATATCGGCTGGTTCGAGAACTTCAGCAGCGTTCGAACCGATGCGATTTGCCGATTATTGCCGTGTCCGCCGGCTTGGGGGCCGACGAGGTGCAGCAGGTCTTGTTGCAGCAGGTGCGAGCTGTATTGGGCAAGCCCTTTACAACCGAGCAGGTTTTGAATATGGTGGCGGCCCATACGGGGGCGCAATATGTCTACCAAGAACTGGAGAAAAACTCGCCTGCTACTTGGCGGGGGCAGTGTTGTTTGGAGAATGCGCTGAAGGAACAGTTGCTGGCGGCAACTCTTGATGGAGATATTGAACGCTTGGAAGAGTTGCTAGTGCAGGTTGCGGCGAAGGAGCCGGAGCTAGCTGCGTACGCGCGGGAGTTGGCAGGCGCGTTTCGGCTGGACGCCTTGGCAGCGTTGTGGGAGCAGGGAGAGGAGCTGAGAGATGGAACGCAAAGCTGATATTATGATTGTAGATGATACGCCGGAAAACCTGAAACTGCTTTCGTTGTTGCTGCGCGAGCAAGGGCATCGCGTACGGGCGCTGCCCAGCGGCAAGATGGCCTTGGCTGCCATGCGTAACCAACGCCCGGAAATTCTCTTGCTGGATATTACCATGCCGGAGATGGATGGCTATGCCGTGTGTGAAGCTATGCGCGCCGAAGGGCTTTTGGAGGATGTGGCGGTGATTTTTGTCAGCGCCTTAGCGGAGACCTTTGATAAGGTGAAAGCGTTTCAGTGCGGCGGTGTGGATTATGTGACAAAGCCGTATCAAGCGGAAGAATTACAAGCGAGGTTGGAGACGCACTTGTCCTTGAAGCGGTTGCGAGAAGAGGTGCAAAGGCACAATCGGGATTTACAGCAGCAGGTGAAGGCTCAATTGGATGAATTGCATCATGCACAGATGGCTACGATCTTAGCCATGGTTAAGCTGGCGGAAGCGCGAGACGACGACACAGGGAAGCATGTGGAACGCATTCGGACGTTTTCAGCGATGTTGGCCGCCGAAGTGCAGCGACGAGGCTGGTATCGTGAAGTAGATGACGCTTTTGTGGAAAACATCTACAACGCCAGCCCGCTCCATGATGTTGGTAAAATCGCTATTCGCGATGCGATTTTGCTTAAACCGGGGCGATTGACGCCGGAAGAATTTGAAGAAATGAAGCTCCATACAGTGTATGGAGCGCAGACACTGCGTCAGGTACGTCAGGAGTACCCGCACAACGCCTTTTTGAATATGGGCATTGCTATTGCCCAGGCGCATCATGAAAGATGGGACGGCAGCGGTTATCCCAACGGTCTGAGGGGCGATGCGATTCCCTTGGCGGCGCGTATGGTGGCGGTAGCTGATGTGTATGACGCCCTTTGCTCTAAGCGGGTGTACAAGAAGGCCTATTCCCATGAAACAAGTCTGGATATGCTCCGCCAGGGGGCGGGCAGTCACTTTGAACCGCAGTTGATCGAAGCGTTTTTGGTGATAGAAGCGGAGGTCTTGGCGCGCAGCCGTGAGCTGCGGGAAGGCGAGTAGAACGAAAATTGAACAAGAGAATTGGCGACAGCACGTGATGTACCTAATGCCGGCAATGCCAGGGATGGCATGGAAACCGACATCCATAGAGGTGCGACGGAGGGGTAGGGGGGGACAGTTTTAACAGTATAAAAAAAGACGGAACAGGCGGCTATGTGGACTGCTCCCCAAAGTGTAGACAAGAAAATAAAAGCCTATCGTAGAATTACTTGTTTTTACATGGCCTTACTCCGTATCTCATAAGGAGTAAGGCCATTTTTTAAATTGATTCGTTCATAGTTATAGAATGATACATATTCAGCAACAATCTCCGATAAAAATTCCCGATTGGGAAAGGTCATGCGATTTAAACATTCCGCTTTCAATGTACCGAAGAAGTTCTCCATGGATGAATTATCGTAAGGGCAACCTCTATTAGACATTGATGGTTGAAAGTGGTATTCTTTGCTTAGGTTGTAATATGCGCTTGAGGTATACTGCGACCCTTGGTCACTGTGGAGTGCTAGTCCATCAGTGGCCTTTTCATTTTTTAATGCATCCTGAATTGTATCGGTTACTAGAGAAACAGTCATATCATTTCCTATGCGATAGTTCAGCACCATTTTTCCACATAAATCGATAACTGCACACATATAAGCCATTCCCTGCGCTGTAGGGATATAGGTGATATCCGTCGCCCAGAAACAGTTTGGTTTTTCTTGATAAAACTGCCGTTGCAACAGATTTTCGTAGCGATGAATTGCCTGTTTGTAATAAGTATAAGGACGTGCACGGCGAATCTGCGCTAAAACATCCAGCTTCCGCATAATACGCAAGACCGGTTTAGCGTTCAAAATTCGCCCGGTTTGTTGCTGAATCCAGAGCCGAACCCGGCGATATCCATAAGTAAAGTTGCATTGCTGCTGACAAGCCATAACCTGCTTTTTGAGCCAAGCATCTTGATCTGGATCGTAAATCCGTTTTCGCCAAGCATAATAACCGCTACGTGTTATTTCTAAGATGCGACAAAGCGACTGCACCGGATACTTGTTTCTCAATCGCTCGACCACACGGTATTTTGCTCTCACATCCTTCCAACTTCTAATAGAAAATTTCGCAAAACTTCTATTTGCATACGAAGCTCAATCAGCTCATTGTTGCGAAACACCTCAGCATCTTGGGAGTCTTTGACAGGTCGTCCTTTTTTACGTACAACATATCCTTTTGCAATAAGGTTCCTTTTCCGTTTATGTCGATAAAGAAGATTTTTTATTTGTGTGAAGGTTAGGGGGTATGTTTCTGAGATTTGGCGGTATGTTTCGCCCGCAGATCTGCGGCGAAATACCTCGGCTGCTATAGTTTCTACTTTGGTATATTTTCTAGACATAGCAAGACCTCCTGTTGTAATTTTCATTCTACAACAGGAGGTCTTTTATTTCACTGTCCTGATTTTGGGATGCAGTCCAATGAGCCGTCAAGTTCCGTCTTTTTTCTATTTAAGGCGCGCCACTACTTGGTGCAACGCCAAGAGAGCTTGGGGATCGATGGACAGCGTTAGGTTTTCTTGGCCGCTACCGCCATAGACTAGAGGGTAGCGCAGAAGCGAATCATCGAAGAGACAGGGAAGGTTGATGCCTAAAAGAGGCATATTGCCTGGTTCGAATCCAGTGATGTCGTATACCTTCTTGTATTTGACAGGCGTGAGTTTTGGGATTTTTAAGAGTGCGGCCGCTTTGACGAGATCTAAGCGGCCATGGTCACCGGCAAGGAGGCAAAGAAACCGATGCTCCTGTGTTGCTTCTACAAGCAGCACAGGAGCGGTTTGACCGACAGAGATGTCGAAATAGGCTGCGCCATCCTCGGCAGAACGCAGAGGCCGTGTTTGCGGCAAAAGTTGATACGCATAGCCGTTTTCTCGTAAGTCTTTTTCCCAAGGAAATCGATAATGCATTACCGTACCCTCTTTCATACCCTCTGATGCTCACCGTGACTTTTGTTCAATCCTTGTTTTGCATATTTTTTAAAAAAAAGCGATGATTCCAATGCTGACGGCTATCATGGCCGCCAAAGCCAGGTAATCCATGACGTGCAGGGACACTTTGCCCGCAAAGGTGCGTCCGGGAGCGCCGAAGCCGCGCAGCTCCAGGCTGACTGCCATGGTTTCCGAGCGGGTGATGGCTCGCAGTACCAGCGGTTGTACAACTGCCAAGTAGGAAGCGAAGCGTTTCAGGGGATTGCCGCCGGGATGGTAGCCGCGGCAGGCTTGGGCTTCGCGGACCGCTTTGCTTTCCGCCAGAAAGTCAGGCACAAAACGCAGCGCCGTCGTCAGCATGAAAGCGTATTCGTAGGGCACTTTGCACTGCGTTGTCAGGGCCGTAGTCAGATCCTGCAGGCGTGTTGTCGCCAAAAGCAATACGAAGATAAGAGTCATTACCAGCATTTTTAGGGCGATGGCGATGGAAAAATCAAGGCTGGCGCCAAAGGCATATTGCATCAACCCTAGGAGTACGGCAAAGACGAACAGGCCTGTAGAGGCGGCCAAGGTGCTGCGGAGCTTTCCGGCCAAGGCCAGAGACAGCAGCTCTGCTAAAATGAGCAGGGATAGCGCCAGCGGCGTCTGGAGCATCATGGCCCAGAGCGTGACCGCCAACGTGAGCAGCAGCTTTGTTAAAGGGGCCAATTTATTCATGGCGCAACCCTCCTTTCAGCAAAGGCAAAAGCTGCTGGCAAAATGTTTCGGCATCGCTGACTCCCGGTTGCTTCAGCAGGCGAGACAGTTGCAACAGAGCGGGCTCAGCCAGGCCCCATTGATGTAAATCATGAGCGCCGGAGAATAAATCCGCCGCAGTGCCGTCAAAAACCTTGCGGCCGCCGCCGAGGACGGCGACGCGGTCAAAATGAGCGGCTAAAAGCTCCATATCATGGGTGATCATTAAAATAGCCATGCCTTGATGGTGCAAGTCCTGCAAAAGTTTCATTAACTGTCTACGCTCCCAGGCGTCTTGGCCGCTGGTGGGCTCATCCAGAATGAGCAGGCGCGGCTTCATAGCCAATGCTGAAGCAATAGCTACGCGCTGCTTGAGGCCTTTGGGCAACAAGCGAGGGTCTGCCGGCGCCTGTTCTGTCAAGGAGACAGCCTGTAGGGCCTTGGCAACGGCTTCACTTGTTTCTGCGGCGCTGAAGCCGAGCTGCTGGGGGCCATAAGCCACTTCCAGAGAGACAGTGTCGCGAAAAATCTGGCGGTCTGGATTTTGAAAAACATAGCCGATGTGCCGGGCCCGTTGAGCGGTGCTGCGGCTGGATAGGTCTTCGCCGTCCAGGAGGATGCGTCCGCCAGTGGGCTTGATGAGCCCCATGATTAAACGGGTCAACGTCGTTTTGCCGCTGCCGTTGTGTCCGGCGAGGGCCATGAAATCGTCAGCCTTTAGCTCCAGTGAGACTTCGTGCAGGGCAGGGGCTTGCTGGCTGTATTGAAAAGAAATGCATTCAAGTGTTAGCACGATGGACTGTCTCCTTTAGCATAGGCTTGCAATTCGGCGGCTGCTTCTGCTGCGTTTTTCCAGGGCGTCAGAGAATGGCCCAGCTTTTGTTCCAGGTGAAAGCGGGCTTGCCAGAGCGGCGGCAGGGCCGGCCGCAAGGATTCTTCCAGCCACAAATGGCGAAGGACGGTGTCGGCATCGCCTTGGCTGGCGATGCATCCTTCCTGTAGAAAGACAAATTGGTCGGCATAGGGAAGGACGCAGGCTAAGTCGTGCTCGACGACCAAGACTGTCAGTCCTTCTTCCAGGTGCAAACGATGCAATAAAGCATATAACTCACTGCGCCCTTTGGGATCAAGGGCCGAAGCCGGTTCGTCCAAAATGAGAATCGAAGGCTTGGTTGCCAAAAGGGAAGCCAAAACAAGGCGCTGCTTTTGGCCGCCTGACAAGGCGGCGGTTTCGCGCCGCTCCAGACCGGACAGGCCTACCTGTTCCAGGGAGGAACTTACGCGAATCTTGATTTCAGCAGGGGGCAGCCCCATGTTCTCAAGGGCGAAAGCTACCTCTTCTTCAACCGTCATCGCCACAAGCTGCGTCTCGTAATCTTCCAGCAAGATGCCGGTCATGGTAGCTAAGACGGCAATGCCGGTTGTGCGGGTATCTTGGCCCTGCACATAAATGCGGCCGCTCAAAGAGCCGCCGTAGTAATGGGGAATAATGCCTGCCGCAGCCCGGCATAAAGCGGTTTTACCGGCCCCGTTGGGGCCGGTAAGTACGGTAAAGGAGCCTGCTGAAATGACCAGGTCGATGTTTTGCAGGACGGCGGTCCGGCGAGGATAGCTATAGGTGAATTGTTCGAATTTTAGGGCGTCAGTCATGATGCGCTCAGTCCTCCTGGCGGTTCAGCAATTTGCGCGCCGGCAGATACAAAAGCTGGGTGATGACGCCGTTGGCAGCACCGACGGCCAGTACAACCGGCAGCATACCGTACAGATATACTTCGTTAGGAATGGAAAGAATGACTTTTAACAGCGTCACAAAGGTAAAGCCGCTGGCAACAGTGCTGAAAAAACCGGTAAGTCCGGGCGCCAACGGTAGGCCGCCGATGCTCAGGCGCGATAAAAGCGGCAGGAAGAGCGCGCATGTAAGAGCGCCGATTGGTTCACTGATCAGGTTGGCGTAGGGAATAGCGGATTTAGAAGTAGGCACGTTCAGCGCTCCTGCCACCAGGCCGATGCCGATGACTTGTCCTAAAGACGGGCGGACTAGGTTGATGGCCAGGCAGTACATGGCAATCATCCAGTTAAGGGTCAGGCCGGCGATGTTCGGCGTGACTAAATGTAAAATAGCGCCAATGGCTAAAAGCAGAGCCGTAACTGCTACCCAGCGGAAGCGTCCGCCTTGGTTGGCTTCAAAAGTAACGGTCTCCTGCGTTTGAACTTGTGCTTGTTGTTTCATGTGAAACTCCTCCTTGTTCTTTCTGAGCATACAAAAAACCCCTCGTCTATCGTAAACGATAGGGACGAGGGGTTAACCCGCGGTGCCACCCTAATTGGCTGCAAAACAGCCCGGCTTGACAAGGTACGGCTATGTAGCGATACCTGCTTTCGGATAACGGCGAAAGATTCCGGCAGCGCCTACCCCGCAAGCGGCTCGGGCTGCATCTTCCAGGTCCATTCCACATCTCGAGCAGTACCGGACTCTCACCAACGCCGGCTCTCTGAAACCCTCTTGAGTAAGTGTACTCTTCCTGGTCATGGATGATTGTATTATGGATTTGTTTACTACTATACCGTCGTCAAAGACCTTTGTCAATGCTTGGCAGTGTTAGGAAGAAAAATTATTCTTCCGCAGGCAGCCATTCTACGTCGCCGAGGACGAAAAACGTACCCTTGCCCTTCATGACCAGTTTGCCTCTTTCGTCATACAGCTCGCCATCGACTACCATGGTGCTGCGGCCAGCATGAATTACCGTGGCCTTGGCGGTAACTTCTTCGCCGCTGGGGACGTTCCGAATGAAAGAAAGACTTAGATCGGTGGTAACGACCTTGCGTCGCATGCTAAAGCAGGCTGAACCCATGGCAGTGTCGATTAAAGCAGCGAAGGCGCCGCCGTGAACAGTCTTGTGGATATTTGTATGAATGTCTTCTTTGATCGGCATGGAAAGCACGGCCTTGCCTGGTTCAATGGAGACAAATTTCATGCCTAACAGTTTGACGAATGAATTGGTTTCATAGATATGCGTAAAAAAGGATTCTAACATAGCTAGCTCCTTGTAGCAGCGGCTAATCAGTTTTTGCCTTTGCCGTTGCCAGTGTTTTTATCGTTGCTGTTGTCGTTTGGTTGTACATGTACTTGGTGCTTGTCGGCGCCGGGCGCATTGCGTCCTTTGACCGGTGGATTGTGTTTTTCATCTTCCAGTAATTGTTCCAAATCGGTTTTTTCCTTGTCCATTTTGCCGTCTTTAAATACTTTGTCGCATTTTTTGCGGACATCTCCTACCGACAAGCCCAACTCTTGGGCGACCTTACCCCAACCCAGCGGTTTTTCACGGAGCGTAAATACTTCACTTACTGGCTTGCGGCTGCGGTCCGCCAGGCTGTAGGCCAAGGCGATTTCACCGCGTCCATAGTTGCGGTTTTCCCGCAAATCGCTGATGCGGGAGGTGTCGACGGAAACGCCGAAAACTTTGGCCAACGAACTGGCTAAAATGGCGTCTAGGGACTCTTCGTCTGGTGCGGGAGCAGCTCCCGCCGTGGCGGTAAAACCGAAGCAAAGGCAGCACAAAAGTAATGTGAAACGTACAAAGGACATGAACCAACACTCCTCTCCTTTAATGCCCAATATTATGAAGGCATTTATCTACTTTTTATGATAACACAAAAGATGCGCCTTGCGAACTGTGTCCCAAAGGCGATAAATATATGCAAAATAGACTAGGGATTTTAAAAAAAAGAAAGAAAAATCTGTTAATTTATTAAAAACTTACAGCATTTGGCAGGGAAATAGAAACAAAGTCGAGAAATAAAAAGATGCGCCTTGCTATATAAGCATAGTAAGGATAGTTATGTAATTGTGCGAGACAAAACGGTGATGACACTTAACAAAGAAAGCAAAGTCAGGGGGGAGAGCATGTTCAAAAAGACGGTTACATCCGGCTTGGTTGTACTGGCTATGCTGCCTATTATAGCGAACGGGGAAGCGGCTGCGCCAGGAACGGCGGCTGACGCAGCCGCTGCTAAGATATTGGTGCAGCATCAGACTCTCCAGGGAAGTCTGGAAGAATCGCACCAACGAGCGATTGAACTTTCGCGGGCAGGGAAAATGAACGAGGCCCTGGTGTTGCTCCAAGAACTCAGCCAGCATCCAGAATCAGGCGATGCTATTTGGTATGATTATTTGACGGTGCTGCAATGGGCGGGCAATAACAAAGCAACGATTGAGCTCTTCCAGCAGCGGTACGGCGGCAAAGAAGACGCAGTTCCTGGCTTTGTGCTGCGTTCGTTGGGCGGTGCTTACTACCAATTGGAAGAATTTGAAAAGTCACAGCGTTACTATACCTTGGCTGTGGCAAAGGGTGAGTTGCCTTCACGGCTGCAGTTGGCGGAAGCCGCTATGCGGTCAGGCGATGTTACAACCGGTCAGGCGATCTATGTCTCGCTGTTGAAAGAAACCCCGGATAATGGTGCGGTGTATCTGAGCCGGTCTAATATGGCCTTGTACCGCAAGGACTTTTTGCAATCTCAAACGGATTATCGCAAAGCCTTGGAATTAATGGCGAGTGAAAGCGATAGTGAAAAACGACGTGATTTTGATGCAGAACGGGCAGCTGTTTTAATACGTACCGACGAATTGCAGCAAGCTATTTTGCTGTTGCAGCCATATATGAGCGGCGGCAAAGGAAACAAGCGAATGGAATGCGATTATATTCTGGCGCTGCGTTTGCGAGGCGACTATAAACAAGCTATTGTCGAAGCGACGCGCTTATGGCCGGATCTAGGTGACGTGCCTACTTATGGACTACAGGCTTTGGGAGATTCATATCTGCGTCTGGATCAGTACGAAAAGGCTGACGCGGTATATGCGGTGCTTCTGAAACGGGAGCCCACACGGGTAGCCGCATACCTGGGGCAGGCCTATGGCTTGACGGCCAGAGGGCGTGTCAGCGAAGGAGTGGCGTTGTACCGCAAGACCTATGCGCTGGATGCGGCGGCAGTTTCACGAGTGATCGCGATTGACGCTAACAGCTTTTTCATCGAAGGGCGTTATGCTGCAGGTAAGGCCTTGTATGAATTGCTCTTAGAACTGGAACCGAACAAGGCCAGTCATTATCGTGAATATGGAAACAACCTGTCTCGGACGGAGATGCCGCGCGAAGCCTACGGGGTTTTTCGACGGTTGGCATCTTTGCCGGAAGGCGAGTTGTACGGATTGTCAGGGGAAGTGAAGGCGGCAGTGGCTGCTGGAGACTACCAATCGGCGCAAAAAGCGTTGGTGCAGCTGCAGGAGCGGCATTCTCGGCATGCTTTGACAGCCGAAGCGGTGCGTGTGTACGATACGCGCAAGATTGGCGAAGCTACTACCGGCTTTACCTCTTTCTCCGATTATAAAGGAAATGACAGGCGTATATGGGAACATTCGGGCTCGCACTCATTAGGAGGGAGCAATTGGGATGTCCTTTGGGCCACCGGGTTTGAAAGGGTTGCCGACGATGTTGATGTTAGTCGAATTAATACGCAGAGCATTGGCTTAGGGTATCGAGATCGTTGGTGGTCGACACGCTTGTGGGGGTCTAGTTTTACTGGTGAAGGCAATCGCATGAATGGGCTTCGTTGGGAAAACACCCTCTATTTTCGAGACTATACGTATATGACCTTTGCGATGGGGCGGCGGCCATTGATGGATGCGCAGGCCTGGCGCAATGGAGCGATGGGGGATTCGTTCCGTTCCGTATCGATGACGCATCGTGTAGGTCCTAGAGACACCTACACGCTAGGCTACGAATGGAGTGGCTATACGGATAGCAATCGGTATAGCTCGCTCACGGCGGACTATACTCATAATGTTTACGCTACTGACAAGAAAACGCTTAGTTGGTTCCTGTTCTTCAATCGTTCTCGGTACAATTTTGAATCGGATCTATATGAATCGCCAGCAGCCCGAGTAGGGTATGGCGGCGGGTTTTTTCAACGTTGGGAAATTCCCAAGGGATATTGGGCGCTGACCTCAGCATTGGGCTGGGGCTATGATAAGCCGGATCCGACCGATTTTGCACCCTATTTTCGATTGGAATACGGTCATGATTTTTCCGCTCAGCACTCTCTGGTTATTGGTTTTGAGTATGGCTTGCGTTCCAACCGAGCTGGTAATGTTCGGGACTCTATTTTCAGCTATCGGCAGTTTGACATTCGTTACAATGTGCTGTGGTGAGGAGGTTTTGGCATGAGGTGCAAGGAACGTAGCTTGATTTGGTTGTGCGCGTTGCTGTTGACGGCAGTTGTATGGGGCGGTTGGCTTCCTGAATGCGCGGCGGCCGAAGGGACCGTATCCATCCTTTGTTATCACGATGTGGGAAGTCCTAATCAGCCTGGAGTAGGTACGAATCCTTGGACAGTGACGGAGAGCAACCTGGAAAGTCATTTCAAGTATCTGCAAGACAACGGCTATACGGTAATTTAGGTAGAGGACTATCTCGCATTTGCTAAGGGTGAACGGCCAGCGCCGCCCAAGGCGGTACTGCTGACCTTTGACGATGCGTATAGCTCCTTTTATGAAAAAGTGTATCCTCTGTTGAAACGCTATAACTATACTGCAGTACTTTCCGTGGTGGTGGGCTGGCTTGACGTCCGGGCACCCGGGGAGGTAGGTAAGCTGGTTACTTGGCAGCAGCTCAAGGAAATGCAGGATAGCGGCTATGTAGAAGTTGCGTCTCATTCTTATGATCTGCATCGCTGGGGCATCGCCAATCCGCAAGGAGACGGAGCTATTGTTGCAGAAAACAGGCTTTTTGATGGCAAGAACTATGAGAGCGAAGAGGCGTACCGAAACCGCTTGCGGTATGATTTTGATACGGCCCAAAAGGTTTTGAATCGCGAATTGGGACACCAAGCGAGGGTGATGGTTTGGCCTTATGGCGGTTACAGTGCACAGGCGTTGGAAGTGGCGCAGGCGGCTGGCTTCAGCGTGGCTTTGGGCCTGGGTGGCGGACGAAATCAAATGGGAGAAACTGCATTGACGCAAGGGAAGCGCGGCATTGTTTACGGTAATCCGGATGCGGCTTCACTCGGAAAATTTATTCAAACAGGCATGCGTGATTGGCGGACGCGGCCGCTGCGCATGGCGCAGGTAGATCTGGATCAGCTCTATGACAAAGATGCTCGGCAAATGGAGGAAAACCTGCGGCAGCTCATCGAACGTCTGAACGCGTCCGGAGCTAATAGCGTGGCACTTCAGACGTTTGCCGACCCTAATGGTGATGGCAAACTGGAAAAAGTATATTTTGCTACATCCCATGCACCAGTGGAGGCAGATGTATTCGGGCATGTGGCGATGCGCTTGATAGATTCTGGATTCCGCGTTTTTGCCTGGTTTCCGACTTTGGGAGGGCAGTGGTTGCTCAAAGATCATCCAGAGGATGCTGTGACGGCCAGTGAGGTGAATAAGGCAGGCTGGTATCAGCGAGCCACTCCTTTTAGCCCTCGAGTGCGGGAGCATATCCGCGCCTTGGCTAACGATTTGTCAGCGCAGTCGCGCATTGACGGTATTTTGTTGCAGGATGATCTGTATTTAAATGATTTCGAGGACTTTTCGCCGGCGGCGCAGGCTGCCTATCAACGTGAATTCGGTAGAATGTTGACTCCGGATGTTCGCAAAGATGCGGCGCGTATGGCCGAGTGGAGTGCCTGGAAGACGAAAACACTGGAGACGGTGGCGGATGAGGTCATCGCTGAAGTGCGCAAGAACCGGTCGGAAATTCTTACTCTGCGTAATATTTACGCTGAACCGGTGCTAAATCCACAAGCAGAAGAATGGTTTGGCCAAAATTACGCGCATTATCTACAACAGTACGACTATACGGTGCTCATGGCGTATCCGTTTATGGAAAAGCAAGGGAAAAATCCTGAAGGGTGGCTGCGTAAACTGACGTCGGCGGCACTGCAGCAGCCTCAAAGCAACCTTAAAGTTCTTTTTAAACTGCAAACCTACGACTGGGCTGGCAAACGCTGGTTGACTCGTCAGGAGCAAAAACGGGAAGTGGCGGTGTTGCGTGCCGGCGGCGCGAGGCATCTCGGCTACTACCCGGAAGGTTTTTTTGACCCGCAGGCCGTTCTGGTAGAAGGTGAGGAACGGGAGGTGCTTGATCAGCCATGACGATACTTGAAATATTTGGCGCCTATATTTTCTACTATCCCATCATCATGAGTCTTATCTGGATGATCGGGGGCATCTATTATCATTTTCGCTATGAGCGCAACCAGCCGGAGTACCCGGCGCTGACGGCGCATCCTCTCATTTCGGTTCTGATTCCTGCGCGCAATGAAGCTCTCAACATCCGTGAAACCGTTGAGGCGGTGATGGACAGTTCCTATCCGAATTACGAAATAATCGTTATCAATGATGCCAGCACGGATGAAACTGAAAACATTCTGCGGCAGTTGGTAACGGAGTACCCCCAAATGCGCCTGCTTAATTTAACCGTCAACCAAGGAAAAGCTGCCGCCCTTAATTACGGCTTTCTGATGAGCAAGGGCGAAATCATTGTGACGGTAGATGCAGATTGCATGCTGGATGCGCGGGCGCTGCATTGGATGGCTTGGCACTTTATCAACTTTCCACGTGTGGGGGCTCTTACTGGCAATCCGCGAGTACGTAATCGTACGACCCTTCTGGCGCAGATTCAGACGGCGGAATACGCCAGCGTTATTGGGTTGATCAAACGGACCCAGAGGGTGTTGGGCAAGGTGCTCACCGTGTCTGGCGTGATCGCTGCCTGGCGTCGACAAGCGTTGCTGGACGTGGGACTGTGGAGCAACGACATGATCACCGACGACATTGACATGACCTGGAAGATGGAGAAGCGTTTTTGGGATGTGCGGTATGAAACTAAGGCCATCGGCTGGATGCTGGTACCTGAGACGCTTTGGGGGCTATGGCGGCAGCGTTGCCGCTGGGCCCAGGGCGGCGTAGAAGTGATCCGTCGGCATCGCAATGTCTGGGCCGACTGGCGCCAGCGGCGCATTTGGCCTCTGTATATCGACTACGTACTCAGCATTATTTGGGCGCATATCTTCCTGGTTTGCATGTTTTTCTGGGCGTACGGTCAGCTCAGCGGTGATTGGTTTTTCATTGCTCAGCTGGGTAATCCGGTTGCCTTGTGGAACGGCTCAATTATTGCGGTGGTGTGCTTACTGCAATTTGCCGTCAGCTTGCTGGTGGACAACAAATATGACAAACGCCTATGGCTTACGTATTTTTGGGTCATTTGGTATCCGGTTGTCTATTGGATATTCAATGCCATGACGGTGCTGGTGGCTACGCCCCGGGGGCTGACCAAAAAATTTGGCAAAGCGGCGATCTGGGCTAGCCCGGATCGTGGCCTAAGGGCGGTGACGCGTGATGCGCAACAAAAATGAGCTTCCTATCATCTTTGTGCCTCAAATGGAGCCTCGAGGGCAGCGGACGTTAGAAGGAATGCTGAAGTTTGTACTGACAGTTCTTTTAATAATGATTTTGGCAGTGCTTACGCTGGCGTTATGGGTTGGCTCCGGCTTTTATGTGCAAGAGCAGATTTTGGCAGATACCTATATCAAGAAATCATGGGGGATGCTGTTCACGGTAGGCTGGGTGGCGCTGGCGGCGTTTCTGATCATGCTGATTTGGCAGCAATATAATTTGCGTGTTTTCGGCAAACGCACGCGACGGCAGTTTCCGTCAACGGTAGGACCTGCTGAAGTGGCGAAAATGCTGCAAATTTCAGAGGAAATCGTGGTTCATGCACAAAGTTTGCGTATCGGCGTATTTTATATAGAAGATGGCAAGCGGATTCTGTGCGATGATGAAAAATTTTGCATGTCGTTGGAAGCGGAAAAGAAGGAGTAATAAAAAAAGCGGCGTAAGAAGGCTTTGAGGAAAGTGGTATTTCGAAAGCTGCTTTAAACGAGTTAGAGTTACGAAAAAATGAGTAACTCTAACTCGTTTTTTGATGCAGTTAAGTTAATGCTCTATTTGCGGAGTCGGTATAATTTCTGTAGCGTATTAACCAATCCGTAAATGTCGATACACTGGCTTTGAGACTAATGCTTAGCTTTTAGCGGACCTTTTTATAAAACAATGCATTGCGAGAGAAGGAATTTTCTGAATCCAACCCGAAACTGATAAAGTAAACTTGTACGGAAAAGGAGGCAGACATGGAAGAGAAAAAAGGGGCGCGGAAAGTATTTTTACAGATCTTTATGGCATTAGGAAGTCCGCTGTTTTTATTGGCTATTGTGGCGTTGTTCTTTTTCGCTTTTGGCGCAGGATATCTAGTAGCATGGGTATTGAAGTCACTGGGGCTCTGGCCGTTTGTTGGCTATTTGGATTTCTTGATCAAAGAAGTGGTAGGGTGTTTTTTACTTAGCTTTTTGGCGATTGTCTTGGCCAAACGATAATGGAGCGAGATACATAACAGGGGCTGTGTTGAAACTTAGTTTCGGCACAGCCCTTTATTCTTTTTTGCTGATTCTTATGGTTGGTTTTTTAAGTAATATTCTATTGTCATGTTTTCATAACAAAGCCATGACTTAAAGTGGTGTGCATATAGGACCAAGGACCCAACTTAAAACAAGTCGCAATACGTGATTTTTTAGAAAAAGTTCGGTATAATAACGTATATCTTAAAAGTTATTTTACTTAAATGCTACTTTAGAAGGTGTTTTCTAAGTTCTGTGTTTGGTGAAAGCATCAATTTTTGGGAAATTTATTAATTTTATGGCGACACATGAACCGGACTTTAGACTTAAAGAAAAAGGAAAGAATAGACAAGTATAATAAAAGCGCATCTCTTAAATATGATAGGATAAAAATAGAGATGTGATGAAAGAGCCCCAAAGTATACGTAAGTGATGACTTGGTAAAGCTTGATTTTAAAGCGTTAGGGACAATTTGGAATGATTTTCAAACACAACTGAACTGTCTGGTGTGGCGGATACCTTCAGAAAAAGAGAGTGCTAGGAGATGGATGAAGCATTTATACATAAGTATAAGGTCCTGCTGGCGATTTTTGGGCAGTGTGAACTGACGATGTTGCTGCAGAAAATGGGGACAGATAGCTATTTCATAGGGAATCGCCATAAGGAGGTAGTAGCTTGGCTAAATTGACATTACGCAATATTTCGCCGAAAGCAGTAATTTCTGTGGCCTTTATTTTGAGCATACTGACGGTAGGCTTGATTTATTTCTATTTAGAACAAAACCGTGCGGCAGAGATACCGACCACTTCCGTGGTAGTATTGGCGGTCAAAAATATCCCCGCTAGGACGGTGATTACTTCCGATATGGTGCAAGTGATGCAATTGCCGCCGGATCGCATTCAGCCCGGCGCTAGACGAGGTACGGAAGGCTTGCTTGGCATGATGACTAAGAAGCCGATTGTTGCTGGCGAGCAAATCGTGGATGCTAAGCTATTTGTCGGTAGCCGCGAATTAGGCATGACAGCCAATATTCCTGCAGACAAGCGCGCTTTTACCATCGCTGTCAATGATGTCAGCGGCGCCCAGGGTTTTGCCAAGGCAGGCGATTTTGTGGATATAATCGGTGTTTTTGACAAGGTCAATACCGGTGAAAGCGAAAGTAGGGTTCTGTTAGAAAACGTCGAGGTACTTGCGCTGAACGCCAATGACGGGTTGAGGGAAAGCAAGGAAAATAATCAAGGCAATATACAAGGGGATGGTCAAGGAAATGGACCGGAAAAAGTTCTCTCTGTTACGTTAGCGGTGCGTTTGAGTGATGCTGCCTTGTTGAGTTTAGCCGGCGAAAAGGGAAAACTACTCTTGGCCTTACGGCCCGCAGTGTCTTTGCCGTATGACTTTTTTACGCAGTCCATTAAAATGGAACAGGTTGTAGGTCATCCAGTGCAGCCTGTTGCAGCCGTGCCGGAACCTGTGAAAGTAAGCCAACCAGCGCCTCTTCCGCCTGCGGCACTACCCGCCGCAACAAACAGTAAGGAAGGCGGGATTACCATTATCCGCGGTAATCGCACGACAATAGCAAATTAGCAGGAGGCGGCTTCATGAAACAAATTTGGAAGAGTATGATCTTGGCGTGGCTGTTGATCTTAGGGATGCAAGCAGAGGTGTTGGCCGCTACCACGCTTGAAATTGAATTAAATAAATCGAAAATTATGCAAATAACACAGGTGACCCAAGTCGCTGTTGCCAATCCAGACATTGCAGACGTCGTTGTCGCGGAAGGGCAAGTGCTTATTCTAGGCAAAAAAACTGGAGCGACCAGCTTGAAGGTGTGGAGTTATGACAGCGTATATGAATACGAAATCCTAGTCCAGGACCATGTAGCTCCTCTGACGGATATTTTGCGGCGGACCTTGGGGTATGCCGATGTAACAGCTTTTAGAGAAGATAAAAACATTATATTGACAGGGACGGTAGAGGATCAGGATCAAAAGCTCCGGGCAGAAGAAGTGGCTAAGGCATATGGCGAGAAGGTCGTCAATCTTTTGGGGTTAACGCATAATACGCAGGTGAAGATCGAAGCCAAAGTGGTAGAAATCAGCCGCAGCAAGTTGAACCAGCTAGGTATTAACTGGGGTAATGACACGAAAAGCCCAGGAGTGTTCGCGTTGGGACAAAGCTCGACCAATACGGTTATAAGCCAGCAGAGCAAGTTGCGCTGGTTGGGAACCTATTCGGACATTAACGGTAAGCTTAGCGCGCTGGTCCAAAATGGCACGGCAACAGTGCTTTCACAGCCCAATATCATCACCAATAGCGGCTCGAAAGCGCATATTCTTGTCGGTGGCGAAATTCCCGTTCCAGTCAATGCGGACAACAATAAGGTGACGGTGGAATGGAAAAGCTATGGTATCAAATTGTACATAGAGCCTTGTGTTGGCTCGGACGGCATGATCACTAGTAACATCAAGGCGGAAGTAAGCAGTCTTGATTTTACAAGTCCCAATACGACGGTGAGCATTGGAAGCAATTATGTTATTCCGGCCTTACGAGTGGATCAGGCGGAAACGGTGATTCGCTTGGCTTCCGGACAGCCGATGGTCATTGGCGGCTTGATTTCCGTGGATAAGAGTACTTCCATTAGCAAATTGCCTATTTTAGGAGATTTGCCGTTGATCGGTTATTTTTTCAAAACCAAGAGTACCACTGTGGATGATAAAGAACTTATCATTGTCATCACGCCGTCTCTGATTACTGACAATAACTACGAAGCGGCTGTGAGCGATACTATGAAAAGCACCTTGCAGCAATATCAGAAAGGAGCTGCTTATGACAATGCCCAGAGTGCCGGTCGCAATAGCCAGCAAGGATAATTCGCTCAAAGAGTCGCTGCTGATGCTGTTGACGGAAGAAGGGGTGGAAGGCGCGGCATATGCGGAGACAGAGGCAGCATTGGCGTATTTGCAGCGTTCCGGCCCGGGAATCTTGCTCTTGGATACGGAAATGGCGGTCTCGTCGGTGACCAATCTGGTGGCGCAGGTAAAAAGCGGGCAGCCGCGCAGTCAGGTTATTTGCATTACGCAGCCAGGGCAAAGTGAGATAGCGCGCTTGCTGCAGCGCCAGGGAGTGGCGGCCTGTGTAGCGAAGCCCCTGGATGATATCGAAATGATCCGGACCTTGCAACGAGTTGGCGGCCAAAAGACCGACCTAGCTGCGGCCACGGCTTTTCTACAGCCAAACACAGGGTCGCGGGGGAAAGTTATTACGTTTTTCAGCACCATTTCCGGGGCGGGAAAAACGGTGCTGGCTATCAATTTGGCGGCGGTCTTGGCGCGCCAAGGCGGTGGGAAAATCTGTTTGGTGGACGCAAATCTGCAGTTCGGTGATATCGGCAGCTATCTGTGTCGTGAAGGAGAAGCTTCTATTGCATCTTACGCAGCTGCGTTTGGCGATGGTGTGTCTGTACAAGAGTATCTTTTGCCTTGGAAGCCCAATGTTGATCTGCTGTTGGCGCCAGCGCGGATCAAAGCAGCGGAATTGGTGACGCCGGTGATTTTGATAGCGGCTTTGAGGGAACTGAGCCATACCTATGACTATGTTATTGTTGATACAACGGCCGGTTTTAACGAATGGACTCTTAGTGCCATGGATTTGGCACAAACCGTTTTCTTTGTCAATACGGTAGAGCATGTACCAGCAGTGCGCAAAGTCCGCATTGGCTTAAATCTGCTCCAGGGTCTTGGATATGGACAAGAGCGTATTCGCTTGCTTTTAAATCGAGACAAGTCTAAATCGGGTCTTGATGTGCGACAGGTGGAAACGGCTTTGGAGAGAAAGTTTCAAATGCATATCACCAATGACTATGATACGGTCGTCCATTCCGTGCTGAACGGCATTCCTTTTGTGGATTCTCAACCGGATCGTTTGGTCTCCAAGCAATTGGAGCTGCTGGCCATGAGCCTGCAGGGACAGGTGCAGGCGGAGGAAGAACCTCGCAGTTGGCTGTCTCGTAAGCTGGCATCCTGGTTTTAGATGAAAACGGTTTTGAAAGGAGCGGTGCTCGTGGATTACTTGGCGAAAAAGACAGTGTATATTATCGAAAATGATGTGATTTTGCAGCGTCGAATCGCCGCTCTCGTTCGCCAGAGTGATTTCTTGGAAGTTGTCGGCACAAGGGAGCTTTTGCCAGCGGAGATGTCAGAACTGCAGCGTGCAGCGCCAGATGTGCTTATCTTGGATGCGACGCAACGCAATCTAAAATGGCCCCAAGAAATAGGGCGCTTGCGCCAGGCGCTACCGCAGACCCTTATCGTCTGCACTCATCATGCCTGGAGGGAAGAAACGGTGCAGAGCCTGCTGGAATGCGGCGTTGCTTCCTGTTTGGTTAAACCTTTTGATAAAGCCGAACTGCTGGAACTTTTGACTTGCCTTTTTGCCAGCGCCGCGGCAGAAGCGCAAAAAAAGAAAGGTAAGCTGGTAGCTTTCTTTTCACCCAAAGGAGGCTATGGTAAAAGCTCGCTGGTGGTCAACATGGCTTTAGGCCTGGCGGCGGAGACTGGAAGATCGGTGAGCATGATTGACGCCAATTTTCAGTTCGGTGATTTGGCTGTTTTTTGCAATGTAACGCCGGAAGCATCGGTGTACGAAGCGGCGCGGGATTTGGCCCAGCTGACACCCCAGGCATTGGGAAGTTATTTTACTCCCTACAAGGATGCGGTCAAGCTGTTGGCGGCGCCGCTGCGGCCGGAACAAGGCGATTTGATAAGCAGCGAGCAAATCGCCGGGGTTTCGCAAATGACTAAAGAACTGTTTTCTTATGTGGTTGTAGATACCCCCTCGGGTTTTAATGATATTTCGCTGGCCATCACGCAAGCGGCCGATGTGGTGTATGTGCTGTGCGCGGTGAATACGGGTTTAGAGTTAAAGCATCTGCGCCGCAGCCTGGAATATTTTCACGAACTAGGGTATGACCCGGACAAACTGCGGGTGGTCATTAATCGGGCGCCGCAGCGTAGTCTTGGAGCGTTGCGGGCTATTGAAGAGCAGCTAGGGCATCCGGTAGTGACCCTGCTGCCTAACGACTTCAATTTGGCGGTGACGGCTTCTAACCAAGGGGAGCCTATGATTGCCGTCAATCCCGAAGCAGGCTTGGTGCGGGGCATTATGGATTTAGTTCGCAATGCCTCGGGCGAGTGAGCGGTTAGGTGAGCAAAAAGAGAGGGATGTAGATGCTCGGTTTTCTTATTTGCGTGTTAGTGCTGGCCATTGTGTTGCTGCTGGTCTATGCATACCTTCTTAGCAGGCAAAACGCGGAACCAGTCCATGAACGCATGGAAAAATATACATCTTTTACGATGGAAGAGGAGCGTTCGGAGGAGTCCTTTGTTCAGTCTTTGCTGCAGTCGGCGTTGCTAGCGCAGTTAAGCCGCTGGTGCGGCGAGGCTTTATCCCGGATGCCGCAAAAAGAGCTCCTCGACCTGCGGTTGGCGCAGGCGGGTTTGGCGCTGCGGGGCTCTGAATTTATCGTTTTAACCGCCGGGAGCTCCTTGGCCGTGGGGTTGCTGGTGTTTATCATTACCCGCGGCGGCTGGCACTGGGCGTTGCTTAGCTGCTTGCTTCTCAGCGGCGGGGCTTGGATTTGGGTACAGGCGAAAATACGCCGCAGGCGCCAGCATTTTAATGACCAGTTGGGAGAGGCGGCCATGATGATGGCCAATGCCCTGCGTTCGGGGATGAGTTTTGTGCAGACCTTAGAATTGGTCTCCCAAGAAATGGGGGCTCCCATTGCGTCGGAGTTTTCTCGAGTAGTTCGCGAACTGCGCTTTGGCGTGGCCATCGAAGAGGCGCTGCAGCATCTTCGGCAGCGCATGGTCAGTTATGATTTGGATCTTTTTGTAACCGCCGTGCTCATCCAGCGAGAGGTAGGGGGCAATTTGGCGATTATTATGGATCATATTTCCGAAAATGTCAGGGACCGCCTGCTGGTTAACCGGGAGATGAGCGCCTTGACGGCGCAGGGGCGCTTATCGGCTTTGGTGGTGGGAGCGTTGCCGTTGGTCCTGGTAGTTGGTTTGTCGGTGCTTAGTCCAGGCTATTATGATGATCTTTTTAAGGATTCAATGGGGTATTGGTGTCTCGGCATTGCCGCGTTTGAATACTTGCTGGGAATTTTTTTTATAAAGAAGCTTTCGAAAGTGGAATTTTGATAGGAGTTTGACAGCGAAAGGGGGTGAAAATATGTGGAATCTTTTTTATCAATGGAATTGTGTTAAAGGATTGTTACAAGACAGAAAAGGCCAAGGCATGGTTGAGTATGCCTTGATCTTGGCGGTAGTAGCTATCGTTGCATTGGTTGGCTTCAAAGCGCTAGGAACTAATACTGCAACTTTGGCTAACAATGTGGCTGCTAACTTGAAGTAATCGGTATTTTGGTAGTGCAAGGTCTGCGGCACATCCTGACATTCGCAGGCCTTGCAGTTTTTTAGTCAAAGTGGAAAACTCGGGCAGGAGATGTGAAGGTATGGAGCTTTTAAGAAAGCGGCAGGGTCAGTCGACAGTGGAATTTGCCATTGCGGCTTCTCTGTTGTTTTTTTTCGTGTTTGTCATCATTGAGTTTGGCCTGTGGGGCTTTGACCGTCTGACAGTTAACGAAGCGGCTTATGAGTTGGCGCGAACCGTTGCAGTCGGCGGCGACGATGCGGCCAAGGTAGCGCAGCTTAACGCGCGCCTGAGCGGGCTGAAGCAAGGGGAAATTTGGCTGACCTACCAGGCTGCGCAAAGCGATTTGCTTCAGAGTATTAATAAGGTAAAAAATGGCTTGACTTCCATCCCTGCAGCACGAGTACATATAGGCGTTGATGCCGGTGTCGCAGTCGGTAAGGTGCGCGTCACCGTGACTGCGCAACCGCGGTTTTCTGTTCCCTCGCTAGCCGCTTTGCTGCCAGGAGTCGTTTCTTCCGGCCCGGTGGAGATGTGGCTGGAGCAATAAGTTTGAAAGGAGTATGCCTCATGTCTTTATATTACCGTCTAGAGGGGAATCGCCAGGCTGAAGAGGGCGGCGCCTTTCCAGGAAGTGCGCTAGGCAATCAGGTGTTGAAGGAACGGATTCACCGCCGCATTATCGAGGAGGCGGCCAGCAATAAGCTGTTTTTGCCAGGGGAAGGCAATAAACAGAAACTGCAGGCCGTGATTGGCGAATTATGCCGACAGATGATCCAAGCGGAGCCGCTGCCGCTACCCAAGGCCGAGGCCGACAAAATCATTGCCGACATGTTGAATGAGGTGTTGGGATTGGGCCCTTTGGAAGGGCTGCTGCAGGATGATTCGGTGACAGAAATCATGGTCAATGGCCCGGATCAAGTCTATGTAGAGCGCCAGGGGCAGTTAATGTTATCGGAAACGCAGTTTGCGAGCAACAATCATGTTATGCGTGTTATTGAACGCATTGTGGCTCCTTTGGGGCGGCGTATTGATGAAAGTTCTCCCATGGTTGACGCACGCCTGCCGGACGGCTCGCGGGTGAATGCCATCATTCCGCCGCTGGCTTTGGCGGGACCTTGCATTACCATTCGCAAGTTTGCAAAAAAACCCTTCACCTTGGATAAAATGGTGGAACTAGGGGCGCTTAGCCAGATGATGAGCGAGTTTTTACAAGCCTGTATTGCGGGTAATTTGAATATTGTCGTTGCTGGCGGCACTGGTTCGGGCAAGACGACAACCCTCAACGCCTTATCCCATTTCATTCCCGACGGGCAGCGCATTGTGACGATTGAAGATGCAGCAGAGCTGCAGCTGCAGCAACGCCATATAGTGCCGCTGGAGTCAAGACCGCCAAGCATGGAAGGGACTGGCGCTGTTGCTATTCGTGACTTGGTCCGCAATGCGTTGCGGATGCGGCCAGACCGCATTATTGTCGGCGAAGTGCGCAGCGGCGAGGCTTTTGATATGCTTCAAGCTATGAATACCGGACATGATGGCTGTATGACTACGGCGCATGCCAATTCGCCCCGGGATGTGCTGCGACGGCTGGAGACGATGGTGCTTATGGCGGGGATGGAGCTGCCTGTCAAAGCCATACGCGAGCAGGTAGCCTCGGCGTTTGACCTTATAATCTACCAGTCGCGTTTTCGCGATGGCAAACGACGCATTACGCACATCACGGAAGTACAGGGGTTGGAGGGGGATGTCATCATCCTCCAGGATCTCTTCAGTTTTAAGCAGACTGGGCACAGTGAAGAGGGGGTGCTGGAAGGACACTTTCATGCGGCGGGTTTGCGGCCGAAGTTTTTGGAAAAAATGGAACTTAACGGCGTGCGATTGGGGAATGAGTTTTTTAAACCTTATTGATCGGAGGCTGAAGAGATGATATTGGTGATAGCCGTTTTGCTGTTTCTAGTTGTTTTGTTGTTGCTAAGTTTGTTTCTTTTTGCCGATAGCAACAGGCAGCATCTAGAGCAGCGTTTCAGGACGGCAGGGATTTTTTCCTCTCGGGCGGACTATACAAATGAAGAGTTTGCTAAGCCGCTGCACCAGCGATTGTTTCAACCTTTTTTCGACTCTTTTGGCAATCTGTTCAAGTTGTTGACTCCCCAGGCCTTGCAGCTGCTGCTGGAGGATAAGCTGAGGGAAGCCGGGCAGGCGCAGACGGTTACAGTCAAGTCTTTTTTGCTGCGCTGGGGCTTAGTGCTTCTGGTGATTACGCTAGGTTGCTTGTACCTGAGCTGGGCAGAGATGCAATTGAGCCTTGAGGAAACGCTGGGGAATTTGGTGTTAGCCTTGCTGATAGGCGTGCTTTTACCCTGTATGACATTGCGCCGGCAGATTGCCGCCCGTAAAGAAGGCATTGAGCGGCAGCTCTCGGATGTGATGGATTTATTGCTTGTAAGCGTACAAGCTGGTACGTCCTTTGACGGGGCTGTCAGCCGGGTGGTCAAGCAAATGCAGGGGCCCTTGGTTGCGGAGCTTCAGACCCTGCTGCAGGAAATGCGCCTGGGTATGTCACGTCAGGAAGCGCTACGCACCCTGGGGGAGCGTTGCCGGGTGCTCGATGTTTCGTTGCTTGTTTCCACCTTGATCCAGGCGGACCGCTTGGGGGTCAGTATTTCTCAGTTTCTTGAGGTGCAGGCGCAACTGCTGCGCAAAAAACGGCTGCTGCGGGCCCGAGAAGCGGCGATGAAGGCACCGGTTAAACTGGTTTTTCCTTTGGTTTTCTTTCTTCTGCCGGTGATCTTTATGGCTCTTTTAGCGCCGATTGCCGTAAAGCTCAAGGGAGGCTTTTAGACATGAAGGCGAAAAAAATTTGGGTGGAAGAAAACGCAGGGGAACCTAGGCTGCTTGTAGCATCGCTACGACTGGCAGATTCTTTCTGGTCGCGTCTAAAGGGACTGTTGGGGACGGCGGCCTTGCCCGAGAGAGGGGGGCTTTTGCTGCGCCCGTGCAATTGTGTACATACTTGCGGCATGCGCTATGCCATAGATGTGCTTTTTTTGGATTCAGACGGGCGCATTTTAAAACTCGTTCAGGAGCTGGCTCCTTGGCGCAGCGCCTGGTGTTGGCAGGCGGCTGCGGTTTTGGAGCTGCCTGCAGGGACCGTGCAGCGGCAGGAATTGCAGCCAGGCCAGCAATTGAGACGAAGCTGGTCCTAGGGGGGATTGAGGATGAGGAAGCTGAGGGAATCGTTGCGAAATCGCAAAGGGCAGGCTTTAGTGGAAATGATGCTGGTGCTGCCTTTTTTATTGCTCATTTTTTCCGGTGTCGTGGACATAGGGCTTGTTTACCAACGGAATTTGATGGTGAACGAAGCGGCCCGGGAGGGGGCGCGCTTGGCGGCGCTGGGTAAGGACAACAGCGCTATTTTGGCGGCGGTGCAGCGTTACGACTCAGCATTGATGGCGACGACCAGCGTTTCAGGCGCGAAGGTTACGGTGACTGTCAAGGGCACGGTGGATCTCAACACGCCGCTGATAAAGAAGATATTTACGCCCAGCCCGTATCCTGTCCAGGCTAGTGCGACGATGCTCAAGGAATGACAAGGCTTGCCAAAGGAGATTTTGAACCATGCGAATCAAAATAAAAGAGATGGCGCCGCTGCTATGCTTTTTTTGCTTTTGCGCGTTGACCCAGCTGTTTGTTGGAGCGCCGCTGTTGCAGCAAGGTGAGCCTCCTCTTGTGGATACAGACTGTTATATGCGTTTGGTTAGGGTGGAGCAATTGGCTGCTTCTGGAGACTGGTTTGACAGCTCCTTTGCACGCAGCAATGCTCCGTATGGGGAGGTTTCCCACTGGACACGGCCATTGGATGTGTTGCTCCTTGGCGGCGCCCTGGTGGGAAGCTTCTGGCTGCCCTTCCGGGAAGCTCTTTTTTGGTGGGCCGTTGTTTTCAGTCCGTTGTTGCAGCTTGCCAGCCTTGTGGTGCTCTTTTGGGCGGCGCAGCCGCTGCTGACCAGGGATGGCCGTTTTCGCTTAGGCCTGCTTTTTTGGGGGCAGAGCGGTATTTGGGGCTATTTTGCCTTAGCAAGACCGGATCATCACAGCTTGCTGCTTTTTCTGTTTTTGATTTTCTTGGGTTTGGCTGTACGTATGACCCTTCGCCCCGGGCGAAGCGGCGCAGCTTGCGGCGCCGGGGCGGTTGTTGCCTTGGCGATGTGGGTCAGTGTGGAAACCCTGGCAGTAGTGGCTGCAGTTTGGATGACTTTGGGCTTGCTTTGTCTTAATCGGCCGCAGCGCACATGGATTTATAGCAGACAAGGCGCTGCTTTTTCTTTAGCGCTCCTGGGAGCGGCGGCTTTGGCGCTGTTTATAGAACGAGGCTGGGAAGCGTTTCTTGTTGTCGAATTCGATAAGCTTTCGCTAGCGCAGCTGGCTATCTTTGCTTGGGGGAGCGCCTTGTGGCTTTTTCTTTGGCTGTATCCAGGCAAAGGGCGGTGGCGAAACCTGGTCGTAACCGCCGTCTTTGCGTTAGCTGGATTTCTGGCGGCCTGGCTTGGGTGTCCGGACTTGCTGCAGGGCCCTTTTGCGAATATCGACAAACGCATTATTCCTCTTTGGTTGGAACGTGTGCAGGAGGTGCAGTCACTGTGGCCTCCAAGTCAAGAGAATTTAGCTAAATTTTTTCTTTTGCTAGGTCATGCGTTGCTTGCGATTCCTTATTTTATTTGCCTGTGGCTTCGCAAGAGCCTAAAAAACGTTCATTTTTTATGGCTTGTGGGCAGCGTCATTTTCACAGTGCTGACCTGCTACCAAGTTCGTTGGGCGCCCTATGCTGAGGCGGTGCTGATTTTTCCGGCGACAATGCTTTTGTTGCAGCTATTGAAGTTGGTGGAAACTTGCAGTCTTCCATTGGTTTGCAGGGCGTTGGCTCGTGTTGCATTGACAGTGTTTTTTTGTCTGGGGCCGTGGATGATCGGCTCTGTGCTCTATGAGGCAGCGCCGGCGGTATCGGTAAAGGTGACTCCTATGGCTGATTGGCTGAACGAAGAAGCGGCAAGGGGAGTAGACAGCAAAATCATTCTGGCGGATATTGATTTTGGGCCGGAGCTGTTATACCGTACTCCGCATCGCATTATTGCTTCTCCTTACCATCGCAATGGAGCCGGTATTTTGTTTGCTCATGAGGTGATGGCATCGGTCAAAGAGGAAGAGGCGTTGGCGCTTTTGCGGCAGCGAGGAGTGGATTGGCTGCTCCTTTGTCCAGCTTCAACCGAAGGGGCCTATTTTAATCCGCGCCAAAATCCAGAGGCTCTGTATGCGCGCTTGCTGCGGGGGGAAGGGCCATCTTGGCTGCAGCCTCTGCTTTTGCCGCCGCAATTGGCGGGAACTTTTTATCTTTATCAGGTGTGCTATGAGGCGGCGGATACGGCTGGGGCGTCGAAGTAGAATGAAGGAGTTTTTACGCTTTAGAATGTAACGGAGAGGCGATAATATGGAGAAAAAAACAGCATGTATCATTGGCGCAGGTCCTGCGGGTCTGACTGCTGCGTTGGAGCTTTTAGAGCAAACAGACATTAAACCTGTAATTTTGGAAGCTACAGATGCTATTGGGGGCTTGTCCCGGACGGTTCACTACAAAGGAAACTGCATTGATATCGGTGGGCATCGCTTTTTTTCAAAATCAGAGCGGGTGATGAATTTTTGGTTGAAGTTGCTCCCTCTGGCCAAGGAGGACACTCCAAGGGGACAAGAACGGTTGATGTTGAAGCGAAAACGTTTGTCGCGCATTTTGTTTTTGCGGAAGCTATTTTCCTATCCCCTGTCGTTGGACGGGCTGCTCCTGCGTCAACTGGGGCTGCGACGGACGGTGGCCATTGCCGGTAGTTACCTGCTCAGCCGCTTGCGGCCGCGGCGGCCGGAAGCATCGCTGGAGGATTTTTTTATCAATCATTTTGGGAAAGTGCTCTATCAACTTTTTTTTAAAGATTATACATATAAGGTCTGGGGGGTTCCCTGTGCTGAACTGCCAAGTTCCTGGGGCGCACAGAGAGTAAAGGGCGTGTCGGTGCGGACGGTTCTGAGTCATGCCCTGAAGAGGAAATTTCGGGCTGCTGGTGAGCAGCGTCATATGGAAGTGAGTTTGATTGAGTGGTTTTTATACCCCCAATACGGCCCTGGTCAATTGTGGGAGGCGGCTGCCGAAGAAGTGAGCCAGCGGGGTGGCATTATTTACAAAGAAGCCAGAGTCGTTGCGGTGGAACAGAAAGACCAGTCTATTACCGGCGTTGTTGTTGAGGACAGCAGCGGACGGCGCAAAAGAATTTCCTGCGATTACTTGCTTTCCTCTATGCCGGTAAAGGAGCTCATTCAATCGCTGCAGGGAGATGTGGTGCCGCCGAAAGTCGCTCGCACAGCAGAGGGTCTTGTTTATCGAGATTTTATAACCGTGGGAATGCTGATTCCGAAGGAAAAATGCCGCTCCTTGGCAGACAACTGGATTTATATTCAGGAAAAAGACGTTATGGTAGGGCGCATTCAAATTTTTAATAATTGGAGTCCTGCGTTAGTTGCGGATCCGGCCATGATGTGGCTAGGATTGGAGTATTTTTGCAACGAAGGCGATGTGCTGTGGCAAAAACCGGATGAGGCAATGACTGCCTTAGCAGGTCGGGAGCTGGTGCAGCTGGGATTTATTCCGGACGTAGCGGCGGTCAGCGACGCGGTTGTTATGCGCATGCCGAAGGCATATCCGGCCTATCTTGGATCTTATGAGGAATTTCACCATATTCGTGATTATGTAGATACCATTCGTAATTTGTTTCTTATTGGCCGCAACGGGATGCACCGCTACAACAATATGGATCATTCCATGTTGACAGCTATCGCTGCGGTGGAAAACATTGCCGCTGGACGAGAGACTAAGGATGCTGTTTGGGCGGTCAATACAGAAGCGGTTTATCACGAAGAAACAAAGAGTTAGCCGCAATAAAGGGAGCGATGAAATGGGAAAGTTCATTTTTAGCAACCAAAAAGGCCAGGCGGTTATTTTGACAAGCGCCGTGTGTTTGCTGCTGCTGGTCATGCTGGCACTGGTCGTCGATATGGGGAATTTGTATCTGCAGAAGACCAAAATGCAGACGGCGGTGGATGCAGCGGCTTTGGCCGGGGCGCAGTCGCTGCCAGGTAGCACATCTAAGGCGCAGGCTGCGGCTAATCAGTATCTGCTTAATAATGGCGTCACTACGGTAGCAACGATTACGTTTGCTGAGTCAAATTCCAAAATTATAGTGACGGTTAGCCAGAATGTACCGACTTATTTTCTGCGCGTGATGGGGACGAAGACAGTAGCAGTGGGAGCAACGGCTACTGCGCTGAATTCTGGGGGTGGTGGAGGCGGTGTGTTCTCTTATGGGGTTTTTTCGGGCAGCTCTACAAGTACGTTGATTTTTAACGGTGAGCAAACGATAGATGGATCTGTTCGCGCTAATGCCGGTATTATCTTAAATGGACGTCCTGCGGTTACCGGCAGTGTCGAAGCAGTAGGGAGCATCATTAAAAATGGAGACGTGAGTGTTGGCTCTACGACTTCCGGCGTTTCAGCCCTTACTATGCCTGATTTTTCTACTTCTATAAAGGCGGATGCTCAGGCTGCGGGGCGGGTATATAACGGGAATCAAACTTGGGGGAATTCGGGAGGATACACGTTTGCCGGGCCGACGTATGTGAATGGTTCGGTTACCTTAAATGGGACGACTACTATTGGCTCGACAGGGGCGCTGATGGCCAAAGGATCGATTACGATTAATGGCAATACATATACTGCGGATGGGAGCCAGCAAATGAGTTTGTATTCTACGAACGGGGATATAACGCTCAATGGTGCGGCTGGGCCTATTCAAGGAGCGATATATGCGCCAAATGGAACAGTTATACTTAACGGAATCTTAACGGTCAACGGCAGTATTGTTGCCAAAGAAATTGTCATGAATGGCATTACTGTTGTGAATCGGCGCAACAATCCCATTACATCCTTGCCTGTAGGAGGGAGTATTAAGCTTGTAAAATAAGGGTGGACCTAACAAGTGTTAACGAAAAGAGGCGAAGTTTTTGTTTGGCAAGCATAATGGCTTCGATTTTTCATCTCTGCTAGTAGGTGTGTTTTGTCTCTTTTGCTATTGGAACTGTTTTTGAGTATACATGAAGGTGGTGTATCTGAATGGCAGGATTTTGACAGTGTAAAGGGAAAGAATACAAAAAAATCATGCATACCTAAGATCATGAATAGAGAAAAGTGGTCAGGGGAGGAGAAAGCATGGTGCAGGAAAAAACGTTGCCTAGCGACGAAACGGGGGAGAAAATTCGCGAAGCCGAGGCTTGTTTTGACCGGCGCAGAAAAAACGTAGGTCTTTTTTTAGGACCAGCGTTGGGGCTCTTGATTTACGTGTTGCCTTTGAACGGGCTTCCGGCTGAGGCCCACCGGTTGTTGGCGATTATTGCTTTTATTGCTACCTGGTGGATTACAGAGCCAGTTCCCATTCCCGTAAGTGCTCTTTTGGGACCAGTATTGGCGATTTTGTTTGGCGTGATCTCCCCAGCTAAGGCGTTCGCACCGTTTGCCAATCCTTTGATTTTCTTGTTTATGGGGAGTTTTATGCTGGCGACAGCAATGATGAGCCACGGTCTGGATAAACGTTTTGCCTATGCTATTTTGTCTATGAAATGGGTTGGCTCCAGTCCAACGCGCATTTTGCTGGCCTTGGGGCTTGTAACCACGTTATGTTCCGGCTGGGTGAGCAATACGGCAACCGCAGCCATGATGATGCCCATTGCGATGGGGCTATTGCTGGCGATTAAAGATATGCATGCGGCGGCTGGTAATGGTGAGTTGGATTTACATCAATATAAATTTGCTACTGGTCTGATGTTGATGGCTGGCTATGCTTCCTCGGTAGGCGGGGTGCTGACCCCCGTAGGAACGCCGCCAAATCTAATTATGATTGGGCTCTTGGAGCAGCTAGGCGCGGTAAAGGTGTCTTTTTTTGAATGGATGATCTGGGGTAGTGCGGCGATGGTTGCTTATTTTATTATTATGTTCGTTGTGATTAAGACGATGTTTCCTGCTGATGTTGATCGTATTGAGGGCGCCGAAGAGATGATCCGTGAACAGCGGTCCAAGCTGGGGCCTTGGAGGGCGGGAGAAATCAATGCGGTTATTGCCTTTGCCGTGGCAGTGACGCTGTGGGTGCTTCCTGGCTTTTTGGCGATGGCGTTGGGTGCAGGGCATCCGCTGTTGAAAACGTATAATGCGTATTTGTCCGAAGCGGTTGTAGCTATGCTGGCCGGATTACTGCTGTTTTTGCTGCCTACGGATTGGCGCAAACGAGAATTCACGTTGACTTGGCCAGAGGCGGTCAAGGGAATCGACTGGGGGACGCTGGTGCTCTTTGGCGGCGGCCTATCGCTGGGGAGTATGATGTACACGACCGGTCTTTCTCAGTGGATTGGCGCGATCATTGTAGAGGCCACAGGGGCTCATTCGCAGCTGGCGCTGGTGACGACCTTCGCAGTATTCTCCTTGCTCATGTCGGAGCTGACTTCTCATACGGCGGCTACCAATATGGTAGGCCCTTTGGGGATTACTGTAGCTATGTCTGCAGGCCTTAGCCCAGTGCCGGTAGCGGTTGCAATCGCGCTGGCATCTTCCCTAGGATTTATGCTTCCTGTTTCGACTCCTCCTAATGCCATTGTTTATGCCAGCGGCTTTATTCCTATTACCAAAATGATTAAAGCGGGCTTTATTTTGGATGTTATCGGTATTTTTTTCATTACGATTCCTATTGTGTTGTACGTAGTACAATGGGTAGGCTACTAAAAAGAGAAAACGCCTCCGATTAAGTCGGAGGCGCTTTCTTATAAAAAGCATATTTTAATAATAAAAAAGCGGCTATCATTTTGATAGCCGCGATTGCTTGCGTGGCGGAGTGGGTGGGATTTGAACCCACGCACGGGTTACCCCGTCTAACGATTTAGCAAACCGTCCTCTTCAGCCACTTGAGTACCACTCCGTGTGTCTTGATTACCGTAAGGTTGTCTGGCGGAGGGGGTGGGATTCGAACCCACGGTTCCTTGCGGAATCACCGGTTTTCAAGACCGGCTCCTTAAACCACTCGGACACCCCTCCGTGTCCGATACGAACCAAATTATATCAGTCTTTGCTAGGTATTGTCAATGGGAAAATCAAGAATCTCTCATGAAGCCTGCCGCAAATGCTTCTTGAAATTATTTCTTGGTTAAAACTTGAAAACAGCCAGTAAGAATCTTGACGCGCGCGCAAGGGGAGAGTAATATCTATTCGTGGGTTTCCCTCATAAAGATGAGCAAGAAAGCAGGTGAAAAGAATGGATGCTGATCGACCTAGTAGTTTAAAAGAAAGTGTAGTACAAGACGAAGTACCTCCCGGAGCAAGGCCCGTTCTTTTCACCTGTTTTAGGTGATATAGAAGGATTGCTTTCCTCTTGGAGTCCAAGGGGGAACGAATTGTGTTAAAAGTATATAAAAGCGTATGCGAAACCTGTGCACAGCTGCAAGAGCTGACCGTAGATACGGCGGAAAAAGGAACTTGGTTTAATTTAATCAATCCGACACCGTCGGAACTGGAGATTGTTGCGGAAGCTACGCATGTACCGATGGATTTTCTTAAAGCGGCGTTGGACGAAGAAGAACGTTCCCGTACGGAAATCGAAGATAACTGCATTTTGGTTATTACGAACATACCGGTGGTACGAGGCAAAGACATGTACGATACGCTGCCGCTGGGCATGATTGTGACCAAGGACTATGTTATAACCGTTTGTCTGGAGAATAATGACGTATTGTCAGAGTTTAATCCGAATAATGCCAGACTGTTTAGTACCTTTAAAAAGACACGTTTTATTTTCCAACTGTTGTATCGTTCAGCGACTTTGTATTTGCGCTATTTGCAGCACATCAGCCGCAGAACGAACGACATTGAAAAGCAGCTACGCAAGTCCATGAAAAACAAAGAACTCTTTCAACTATTGGAGTTGCAAAAAGGTCTTACTTACTTTGCCGCTTCTCTGAAGTCCAATGGCGTAGTGTTGGAAAAACTGCTGCGCCTGCGTTCCAGCACTCATTTGCAGACCTTCATCAAACTCTATGAAGAAGATGAAGATCTGCTGGAAGATGTTATTATTGAGAACAAGCAGGCTATTGAGATGGTGGAGATGTACAGCAACATCTTGAATGGCATGATGGATACCTTTGCTTCGATTATCTCAAACAATCTCAACATCGTAATGAAGTTTTTGGCATCCATGACGATTATTCTAGCCATTCCCACCATGATTTCCAGCTTCTTCGGCATGAATGTCGCCGGTTTGCCGCTGGCGGAGCATGAACAAGGCTTTGTGATTATTTCCTGCATTGCCGGATTTATGACGGTATTGGCGGCGGCCCTTCTTTGGCGGCGCGGCATGTTTACCTTGTAAAAAGAGCTATCTGGATATAAGTAAGCCCCGGCGCGGAGTTTATCCGTGCCGGGGCTGTTCTTTATTGTCCAATGCGAATGTTTGCCATGCTTTTATTTATAATTTCTCTGTGTTCCGTGCTTTTTTGTCATTCCTAGACCCCGGCTTTGGGAATGTGCCGTTTGTCCAGCACTTCGCGAATCTCCGGATCAAAACCGAAGACAGGGATGCGAGTCAAGTGAAAGCTGGCGGAAATCTGCGAACAAAGTCCCTGCTTTACAGTAAAGCCTTCGCTGTAACCGTAAGATTGGGCTATCTGAATGGTATTATCATCATAACTGCCTTTGGGGTAGGAGATCGAATTGACCGATTTTCCTAGAATATCCTCCAAGGCGATTTTAGAGTAGCTCAATTCCATGCGTCGTTCTTCTTCCGTCAATTCTACCAGGGCTTTATGGGTGACTGTATGAGAGCCAAAGGACATGCCGTGAGCCGACATTTCGCGGAGTTGAGCCGGCTTCATGCGGTCGGAGTTGGGAAGCATGCCGGTAATAATGAAGAAAGAACCAAGCATATCATTTTTTTGCAGAATCGGAAACGCATTTTCGTAGTTATCTAAATAGCCATCGTCAAAAGTAATGAGCAATGGATTTTCCGGCAGTTCAATTTTTTGGTTAAATAAAAACTGCTCAAATTGCTCCAAAGAAATAGAAGTATACTGCAGCTCTTTTAGCGTGCGCAAATCGCGGCCAAGCCGGTTGGGAGTGATGGTTAGATCGTCATTGGTATGGCCGACGCGATGATAGAGCAAGATCGGGATGATACGGTCAGCAACTCCAATGCTGCTGTGAGACTGAAAGAGCAGGCTGCAGCCTGCTGTAGCGGCCAGCGTAGTGGCGCAAAGACGAAGAAACCGGCGGCGCGAAAGCATGACAGACAAACCTCCTGCAAGGAAAAATAAGCGATAAAAACATCCCTTATATTGTAGCAGAACGGCTGGCTTTTTGTGCAATAAAATAGTAAAAAGGAAATATAAAGGACTGTTCTTCATGAAGATATATAGAAAATAGGGGATGGAACTTGACTTTTGACGCCTGAGAAGCTAAAATTATCTCCGTAGCGCCGATATAGCTCAGCTGGTAGAGCGGCTCATTCGTAATGAGTAGGTCGTAGGTTCGAATCCTATTATCGGCTCCAGTGAAATCAAGGCCTCCGAGGAATCGGAGGCCTTTTTTATGTCTAGTGGGTCTTGTTTTGGGTCTTATTCATTGGAAACTAGCGTAAATATAAGTTAATAATGACAGGGAAACGGAAAAGAAGATATTGTAAAATAAGACAAGGGTCTAAGTGCGTAAGGAAAATAGTAGTAGTATAACAAAAACTGAGCAAAGGACCATTTTCCTAATTGCAATCATTTTTATAAGGAATATACCGAATGAAACTAAAATAGAGACAAAAGTCTTGTGGATAAGTGAAAAACATGGGAGTATAGTGTAAACATAGTTTTTTAAAAATATAAAACAAGCAAGAAAGTCTCTTGCAAAAGAACAAGGAGAAATGGCTGGAACCATACAATCGGATACTTGCGAGGAAGGCGATGAACCTTATTCTGTATTTGGACACTTGGGATAAGGGGAGCCAGTAGTGTAACCGGCCACGATGGGCGATAAAACGCTTCCTTGCATAGCATGGCATGGAAGCCGTCAAATAAGGAACGTGTATACCACCAGGCGGTAGTAGCAGAAATTCTGTGAAACCGCCTGGCTTTTTGTATGGTAAGAGACAATATCGCAGTAAAGAAAGGGAGGCGCCTGGCAACAGCGGAGAGAATTGAACGCATTAGAAACTATAAGTAAGAAGGAATGGAAAATTCGTTAATCTTAATGCCGATAATTAATAGCCATGGAGGAAGAACTATGAACATTGAAAAAAATGTAGAAATAAGAATTCGAACCGAAAACGAATATAAGAGTGGAGCAAGGTGGTTTTATTGGGTTGCTGCAATGTCTATTATCAACGAGGCGTCTTTTCAAATTCATATGAGCTGGAATTTTGCTATAGGACTCGGCATAACACAGGTTGTAAATGTGTTGTTTCAGAACGGCATTGTTTCGGGGATAGTAACATTAATTTTGGCGGGGGTTTTCTTGTTCTTTGGTAAAATGGCGCATAAAGGATATAACTGGGCTTTTATAGTAGGTATGATTGTATATTCTTTGGATGGTATTCTTTTTATTTTAGCCCAAGATTACATAGGCTTGGGAATACATGTCTTTGCACTTTATTACATGTATCGAGGAATGAAAGCGTATAAGATACTAGTGGCTATGAACAGCCAAAAATTAGACGTAAATGAAGCGGAGATTGTTGTTAAATGAAAGCTCCCCTATAGTCTGAAAAAGCGTTATCATTTGCCTAATGAACGACTCCAGATAGAGTTGATCAGATAAAAAGTAGCAATAATTAAGGAGGGTGACTAGACAATGTTTAGAATAGTGTTAGTGCTTTGCTTTATATTTAATGTTTTGCTATGCTTTTCGGTAGCAAATGCTCAAGTAGTTGAAAATACTAAATTTGGAGTTTCCCTTGTTGCTCCAGACTCATGGAAAGTTATATATGGACATGGAGAAGGAAAAGGGACATTGTTATTCAGAGCTTTTGATAACGAGAAATCTGGTAGGATTATTGTTAGTGCCATGCCTCCGTTTCCTGTTGCCATTAGCAATGCTGATTATAGTGTGATATTGCAAATGTTTATTCAGCAATTTTATTCGAAGTGTCCCGATGCAAAAGTAGAAGTAGCAAAAAAAGATACAATAGCCAATCAAGATGCATATATGGCAGTCTTTTCTTATCTTCGCAAGGATGGCGGTAGAGATGTTATGCTGAAAGCTGCTTTTTGGATCAATGATACGATGATGGATATAAGCGCAGTGTCTAAGGAGGAAGACTCCTCGCGAGAAATGAAGAACTTTTTAGACATGGTAAAATCAATAAAATTGAACCAATTGGCAGGGCTTGAGTGGGCCAAACAAGGCTATACATATAAACAAAGCGGAAATTATGAGAAGGCCCGTGAAGCTTTTTCTATGGCCTCGAAACTTCAAACAAAAAATTACGATAATTATTATGAGCTGGCTTATGCTAGCGCGGAAGTCGGTGACTATGCCCAGGCGGTGAATGCAATTTCCAAAGCGATAGATCTTAAGCCCAAAACTGCATTTTATTACTTTGAGCGTTCTTATTCGCATTACAAATTAAAGAACGCAGAAGCGGCTTTGGCCGATGCTAACCAGGCGCTTCAATTAGATCCTAAAAATGGTATCTTCTATTCGTGCCGTGGGAACGCGTATGCCTTGCTGAAAAAATATCCAGAAGCAATCGCTGACTTTAATAAATGTTTAGAACTCAACGGTGATCCGGAGTTTACTCAGTTTAATCTTGGGCAGGCATACGAATTAGCAGGTGATAAAGAGAAAGCCTTGTATAATTACAAAATTGCTTCTGGAATTTCTAAACTGCTGGAGCAGCATAAGATGAAGGTTCAAGCACGTATAAATGGTGATTGGGACAGTTATAAAGAGTGGATATGACAGCTTGGAAAAGAAGAGCTATCGCAGACTGGAAGCCAAAAGAGCCGTCTCCATACGTACATGCAAACAAGCAGTTTGACAACCTCTGTGCTTGAAAAAATGATCAAATGAATAATTGAATATTAAACAATGTTGTTTTACAAAGGGAAGAAGATATGGAGACGGAGAAATTTGTATGCTTGTTTGGAGAGGATATGGGTTTGTGGTTCCGGTGAAGGTTTTATTTGTATGTTTCGTATCGCAGTATTTTTTAGATGCCATGTTTTTTAAAGGTTATTATAGGTTCAGTAAATGGCCGGTATCTGTTGCATTATTCATTGCTGCTGTACCAATCTGGCTTTTAGGAAAGAAACTCAACGAAAATGCTGAGCAGATTTTATTTGACCCTAGAACAAACCAAGAGGTAAAAATAGTAAATACTCACAGCTTGTTTTGGATTCGGATGGAATATTGGGCGCCTATTTTAGTAGTAATTGGAATAATAAACTTTGTACATTAAGAAAAGAGGTTAACGGATACAAAAATCCGCTGGCCTCTCTTTTTACCTCAAACCGAGTGACAGGGCTGGGGCTGAACGTGATATTCAAGGCATAAAGAAACATCGAACAACGGAACCGTTGATAGCGTACAATTGAGTTCGCAAAAGAGAAAAAGGAAAAGCCATCGAAAACTCCGAAAAGGTAAGTGCTAGCAAACCCAAAGGAGTGTGAAATCGATGGCTTACCAAAATTCTACCGTACCTTTCGAAAAAATGCTAATGAAATTTGTGTTGGACGAAGAACCCATGTTATCGATGCTCAAATGGCTCTGTGAACGGCTTATGGAAGCCGAAGTAGAAGGAAAGCTTGGCGCTGAAAAATCTGAGCGTAGTGAAGACCGCCAAGGATACCGCTCCGGTTATCGGGTTCGCCGCTTCGACACACGAATGGGGACGATGTATTTAATGGTGCCCAAGATTAGAAATGGCGGCTATATCCCCTTCTTTGTAGAAGCCAAGAAGCGTTCGGAAGCCGCTTTAATGAGCGTAATCCAAGAAGCATACGTCAATGGCATTTCAACGCGAAAGATGGATAGGCTGACCAAAACCTTGGGGATTGAGTCTATCTCGCGGGGGCAGGTGTCAGTCCTTACTAAAGAACTAAACGAGCAGGTGGAGGCATTTCGGCAGCGCAAGCTGGAAGCCACGTATCCAGTTCTTTGGGTCGATGCTCTTTACGAGCGGATCCGCGATAATCGCGCAGTTAAAAACATGGCTGTCTTGGTAGTAACAGGCATCAATACAGAAGGCAAGCGTGACATTTTGGCTGTCGAACCGATGTATGAAGAGTCAGCTGCTACTTATACCAAGCTATTTGATAACCTTAAAGAACGTGGTATAGAGAAAGTTTGGCTGGTTGTCTCCGACGCTCATAAAGGCTTAGTCAAAGCGGCTCGCGAGTCCTTTGTCGGCTGCTCCTGGCAACGCTGCAAGGTTCATTTTATGCGTAATATTTTAGGGTGTGTTTCCAGTAGAGATAAGAAATTCTTTGCAGAAAAGCTGAAACAGATTTGGCTCCAACCAGACTATGACAGCGCTAAAAAATATGCCGATGGGCTCATGAACGAGTATGAAGGAAAATATCCGCAAGCCATTGCCACTTTGGAAGAAGGGTTGGAAGACTCCCTTCAATTCTTCAATTTCCGGCAAATTGACGCTCGCAAAATTGCATCCACCAATCTTCTGGAACGGCTAAACAGGGAAATACGCCGTCGCACTAAAGTTGTAGGCATTTTCCCAAGTATGGATTCCTACATTCGCCTAGTGACCAGCTATCTTATCGAATATAGTGAGGACTGGTCTAGCGGGCGTTCTTATATAAATCCTATGCTTATCAACGAAATTCAACAACAGTTGAGCAAGAGCGCTTAGCTATTTCGGAGTGCGATGGTTTTTGCGAACATTCCTTGACACTATCGAACCGTTCCTTTGTTTCTGGCAAAAACAATTTTGATGAAACCGTATTAAAAGTATTAAGTGAGGCGGCAAGGTGAGTGAAAAGTATCAATGTCCATTGCTAAATAGAGTCATTGACGAAGGACTGTGCTTAGATATTAATTACCAGAACGAGAAAATTATGAAGGAGGATGTACTGAAAGACATAAAGAGTTTATTAAAAAAACAAATGAAGAGATAAGAGCGGTTTGTACCCAATGCCCGCGATACCCTCTTTGCGATTGATGGTAAAAGAAAGGACAGTGGACGTAAAAACCCACTGTCCTTATCTTTTCTGTCTAGTTTAGTGTAGCCGATCCACAGTCATATAAAGTACTGATAGATGCAGGTAAAGTAATTGGAATGGCTATTAGAATAGTGTATTCTGAGTTAGAAAATATCTGGACGGTGTTTCCCGATAAATTGCCATAACACAAGGAGCTAACACATTATGTATAAGGTGTTTAACAAAGATGAGTTTATTAAAAGTAACAATGAATTTTTGTATCAGCGCTTAGAGGATTTTTTAATAACTGAAGTGAATAAAGAAACCTTTTCGATAATATATAATTTCCTTGAGTTACAGAATTTTAGAAGTGGAGAACATGAAGGAAATCAATACCTAATTCAAAAAAAGAACATACAGGAAGTCTGTATAATTGATATTGTTTCTGAAGACTTTTGTAATGATTTTTCTCAGACTAGATTTAACATTAAAGTTAATGAACTTCTAGAGCTTATGGATGAAATGAAGGATAAACTATAAGAAAGATATATTAATTGACAAAAAGGCCAGTGGACGTGAAAATCCGCTGACTTTTCTTTTCATCTATGGTGTCGTCTCGTGAATAAAACAACAATTGGACAATAGTATCTATTCATAATCCGTCAAAATCAAAACTCGTCAATCAGAATGATTTAATCAGAGGTTGAGACAGAAAATTTTTTTTGTAACGAAAATTGCAGTCATTGGCATATCTCGTCAAATACTCAATATGAAGAATGTATACGACTTCCTGTGATTCTGGAGAATTTATTATATTCGAAAGAGGGAAAATGGGGACTAATTATTTCACATGAAGAACACGCAGTCATTGGGGGAACGAGAGAGTTCATGGTTAGATATAAGAAAATATATACTAACTGGACTAGTGGAATAAGTAACTTTCAACAAAAATGGGATTATAATAAGAAACACTATAACTCCGACCTGCGTTGGTATGCGGAGTTTTGCGCATACGTTAGATAAAAATGCTTTTTTAAAAATTATATTATGTGATTAAAGAGGGCGGCTTTTTTAGGGGCCATGGAACAGGTTTTTTATAGCTGTTTTCATATTGGGAGAGTGTTTGAACCGCCGGTAAGGGCGGTTTTTTTATATGACATAGAATACTACATGCAAACATGAGAGATTGTAGCAACTACACCTAGTGTGCAAATAAATAGGCTTTGCAAAAGAGATATAACTATTGGCAGGTTTTTGATAGGAAAAGAAGAAAGTTTAAGTATGTGAACTTGTTTGAAGAAACATAGCTGAGGAGAACGGCACTATTATGAAGTTTTGTTGGTCGCCAACTAGCTCGATTCGTACGTTAATTGTAAGTATTATTGCTGCCCAGATCATTGTTTTTGCAATGCTGACTAGCTGGTTAGCATATCATTGTGGGATGGATGCGGTTCAAGATAATTCGCAGCAAATTTTTTCGATCATAAATGATGAAATATCAAAAACTATAACAGCCTATCTAGAAGAGCCGTATCGACTAGAGAAAGTACATAAAAATATTATTCGCAATGGACAGATTGATTTTTCAAATGAGCAACAACGAGATACATACTTTGTAAGTATGCTGAAAGATTTTCCAAAGGTAACTAATACATATTTTTCCATGGTAGATGGGATGGAATATGGAGCAAGAAAAGAAGACAACGGATCTGTTGTAGTTTGGAATAGCAATCTTGAAAAGAAGACACTTGATTATTACACTTATAAAGAGGAAATCGGGCGAATGAATTATATAGAAAGCTTGCCTGATTATGATACACGCCAACGTCCTCCCTTTAAAAAAGGGGCTGAGTTGAAAAAACCAGGCTGGACCGCCGTATATGCTTCTGCTACGGGAAGAGGCCTTGTTGTCACCTCAGTATATCCGATATATTCCTCAGAACACTTAGTAGGTGTATTGGGCAGCTCTCTTTTGTTGAATTGGATAGATGACTTTTTGAAAGAGTTGAGAATCACAGAGCGTTCGTCGGTTTATGTTGTTGAACGAACAGGAAGGGTGATTGCTTCCACTAATGATGCGATTCGACAAAGCAAGTATTGGTATGAGGATCTAAAAGAAGAGGATGATCCTCTCTTCTATCAATGCAAGGCGTCGATTCGGATAAACGGTTTTTTTCTAGAAAATATTCATGAAAGTCAAAGCTTTAAATTTTATTATAACGGAGAATCGTTTTTGCTTCAGGTGCACGCTATTGAGGGAGTAAATGGACTCAATTGGTTGAGTTTCATCGTTATTCCTGAACGAGATTTAATGTACCAAATGGCTGCTTTTAGTGACAAGTTGCTTGTTATTACGTTGATAGCCTGCTTGCTTGGCAGCGTTATTGGCTTTTTTACGGCAGAGTATATTGTTAGGCCCTTGCGAAAAGTAAATCAAAGGACCAGAGAAATTGCGAATGGCGATTTCTCAAGCAGGATAAAGATTGTTCGTAATGATGAGGTTGGTGAACTGGCTTATACTATTAACGAAATGTCTGAGAGCTTAGAACAGTATGTTCGTCGGTTGAATGATGAACGTTTGAGGATAAAATTGTTAACGTCTGGGTTGGAAAATAGTAATAGTTTTGTCTTGATTTTAAATGAGCAACGGAATATATGGTGGGGCAATAAAGCATATGAGGCTTTATCAGATTATAAAATTAGTGAACTGTTAGGGAAGCGGGGCTTGATGCTTCTAGCGGAAGATAATCCTTCGGTGCTAATTGAAGAGATTAGACAGTATTTGACAAGTGAGAAAGAGTGGCATGGAGAGGTGCTTGCTAAAAGGAAAGATGGCCGTTCCTATGTTGATGAAATCTCGATTATACCTATTCGGGATGATGCCAGTGAAAAAATGCATTATATTATCGTTGGCCAAGATATAACGGAAAAAATCAAAGCCAGAGAGGCAATCGTAGAAGCGCAAAAAGCAAAAGTGAAGGCGGAGCAAGTTCATTTTGTGGGTACGATGGCCTCTGGAATTGCTCACGAGATTAACCAGCCGTTAAATTCTATAAAGGTTGTCTCCAGCGGTTTGCTGTATTTGATCCAACATGGTGAGCAAATTGAAGAGAAAGAAGTTATTGATAGCCTGCAAGAGATATCAAATCAAGTAGATCGAATAACCAGCATTATTAAACATCTTCGATCTTTTGTTAAACGAGGAGAGCGAAAAACAGCTCCTTGTGATATGAATGAGGTAGTTGCGCTGGCGGTGGATTTATTAAAAGAGCAATTATCTAGTAGTGCTGTAAGGGTTGAGCAGAACCTGCAGAAAAACCTTCCGCTAGTGAATGCCAATATGACTGGGTTGGAAGAAGTAGTTGTTAATATATTGGTTAATGCTATCCAAGCGCTAGAAACCGTAGAGAAAGCCGAAAAAATAATTTGTATTGAAACGTTTCAGCGTGATGCCAACGTCGTGTTGAAGATTAGCGACAATGGTCCGGGAATTGATGCTGCGATAAAGGAAACACTCTTTGACTCATTTACCTCAACTAAACAAGGCGGCGATAATCTTGGCTTAGGGCTTGCGATAGTAAATAATATTATTGCAGCTTATTTAGGAACGATTGAGGTTGCTTCTGCGACGGAAGCAGGAACAACAATCATGATTGCTTTGCCAGCAGTGGAGATGAAAAAATTGGAGGAGAAACAATGAGAATCTTACTGGTGGATGATGAAGAGCGTAGTCGTCAGGCTATGATTTGGATATTGAAAAAGCTTAATCACACCGTAACGGAGTGTGGTGATGCTGAAGAGGCTTTGCGTGTATATGCGCCGCACGAATATGAAATGGTCTTATCTGACTTAAAAATGCCAGTCCTTTCAGGGATTGAGTTGGCAATACAAATAAAAAAAATACCGGATAGTTGGAAAACGGATGTCGTGCTATTTACCGGGCATGGTGACATGAAATCGGTAGTAGAAGCGCTGCGGGCAGGGGTATATGATTATCTTGAAAAACCAGTGAACGTGGAAGAGTTGACAGTAGTTATTGAGCGAGTAGCGGAACATCAGGTGCTGCTTAGGGAAAATAAAGTTTTGACGGAACGCTTTGATGAAGAGGTAGATGCTGCAACAGAGGCAACCAAGCGTGAACTTAGCACGATGAAACGCTTGGTTGCAGAAAGCATTATGGGAAAAGTAGGCATTTACTCCGAAAAAATGAAAAAAATCATGCAACAAGCGTCGCTTTTGAATGGGGAGCGTTCTATCCCTGTTCTGATTGAGGGGGAAACTGGAACCGGTAAGGAAGTTGTCGCAAAGATGATTCACTATGGAGTTCAAGAAGATAGTGCCTTTGAGGAATCATTTGTAGATATAAATTGTGCGGCATTAACGTCCGGTCTTTTTGAAAGTGAATTATTTGGATATGAAGCCGGTGCTTTTACAGGGAGTTTAGGCCGAGGGGCTAAAGGGAAGTTTGACTTAGCCAATAAAGGAACGCTATTTTTAGATGAGATTGGGGAATTGCCGCTGGAATTGCAAGGGAAGCTTTTGCGCGTTCTTCAAGAAAAAGAATTCTTTCGCGTGGGAGGTTTGAAAAAAATACCAACGGATGTACGAATTATTTGTGCAACGAATGTTCCGCTTGAAAAAAGCGTTGCCGATGGTAAATTTCGCAAGGATTTATACTATCGATTGAAAGTAGCTCATATTTTGATGCCGCCGCTGCGGGAACGGACGGAGGAAATAGTTCCTTTGGCCAACATGTTCCTACAGCAATATTCAAAGCAAAAGAAAAAAGAATTTATACGGGTTGCTGCTCAGACAGAAAGCCTGCTAGAAACCTATTCATGGCCGGGTAATATTCGTGAACTTCAAAATTTGATTGAGTATGCAACCTTTGCCTATGAGGGTAAAGAGTTACTTCCCGACCATGTAGACGGTTTTATTCAGCTGAATGAAAGCAGGCCTCAAAAGAGTGTGGAAGGAAGCGTAGCTTCAAAGCAAAACTTCTTCGAACTTCCTTTTCCGCAGAACGGATACAAGCTAAAAGAGTATACTGAAGATATTATTTTGCAAATCCTAAGCCTGTTTGACCAAAACCAATCGAAAACGGCGCAGTACTTAGGAATTTCACGCCGGGCGTTATCGTATCGTTTAGAAGAAATGAAAAACAGAAAATGAGTCGGATGGCAACTAAAAAGAGATCGCCAAAAACTTCTCACGTGGGAAGTTTTTGGCGATCTCTTTTTATGGTTGAGAGATGGGAAACTAAAGCGCCTCAAAAAAAGAGTGATTAATTTAAAAAAATAGCAGACCATTATCCTGAAAATGGAACAAAAGAGAGAAAAAGTAGTTAATGGCATAAGGTTTGCTTAAATAAAGTAAGTGCGAACAGTATGTCGTACTTGTTAGAAGTGAAGGGAGAAATTTGTGGAAAATAGTCAAGAAGTTCATGTTGCGCGTCAGCCGATTTTTGATCGGAAGCAAAACGTAGTGGCATATGAATTGCTATTTCGCGGTAAGAACAGTATAAATTTGTATGATGGAGAAGATGGAGATCTTGCAACGCAGGAAGTGATAAGTAATAGTTTTTTGGTCATTGGCATTGCACAGATATCAGGGGATAAGAAAGCGTTTATTAATTTTACTGAAAATGCATTAAAGCGCAATATGGCGCTTATGTTACCTAAAGACTTAGTAGCTATTGAAGTCTTGGAATCTGTGGAAGCGACTGAAGAAATCATTACATGTTGTAAAGAACTTAAAGAGAAAGGCTATAGCATTGTTCTGGACGATTTCGTCTTTAGTCCAAGTTATATGCCATTAATTCTCTTAGCGGATATTATTAAAGTTGATTATCGAGCTACTACTTATGAGGAACGGAAAAAACTATTAGAATGCAAAGAAGCTTATTCTGTGGAATTTCTTGCGGAGAAAATTGAGACGCCAGAAGAATTTTCGGAAGCGTTAGATATGGGGTTTTCTTATTTTCAAGGCTATTTTTTTTGTAAACCAGTCATTGTAGCTGCAAAAAACCTACCTGGATATAAGATCAGTTATTTGCATATTCTCCAAGAACTTAACCGGCCAGAAGTAGAATTTTCATGCATAGAAGAAATTATTCGCAAAGATGTATCGTTATCTTATAAGTTACTTCGCTTTATCAACTCTCCTGTATTCGGATTTCAAAACAATATTAGCTCCTTGCGCCAAGCATTAGCATTATTAGGTCAAAAAGAAATTATAAAGTGGATTTCGCTAATTTCGTTGCAATGCATAGGCAAAGATAAACCTGATGAATTAATGCTAAACTCAC